>CAUSOO010000022.1:0-32752 GCA_963533245.1 uncultured Neisseria sp. | reverse complement strand
GTACTGTCTGCGGCTTCGTCGCCTTGTCCTGATTTAAAGTTAATCCACTATATTACACATCTGGTTTCAGACGACCTTTTTTGAAATGGAAGTGTTTTGTAGAGAGTATGTTCTGTGCTCGTTTGATTGAAGATAAAGATGATTTTGTCGCTTTATTGGGTGGATGCTAATCCGGCATGGCGGTTTTGTTATTAAGGAAAATCGGGGAGTGGGGGGTATTTAAAAAAACAACCTTTCTGAATCCTTATATTGTAGCTGCTAAGGGTATTTATACAGAAAAGAGTGAAGGTTTCAGACGACCCCTTATCCTTGAGCGAATGGAGAGCCTCCTGCTTTGTGTCTAACTATTCTCCAATCAGGAAGGTTAGGGTAGATTTGGGTATCTAGGAAGTCGAATTTATAAAAAATGCAATTCATCTGCATTATGAAGGAAAAGAGGAATTGCTGAAAATGAGTGTATTGGATGTATTTAGGCTGTGTCTGATTTATATGTAAAAGGTCGTCTGAAAAGTAGGAATGCTTTTCAGACGACCTTTTTTACTGTGCCGGTATTATTGTGCTTTAGTTTCGGTCACAAAGCCGATTTTGGTAATACCTGCTTCGCGGGCAGCTTCGAGGGCTTTGTTGACATATTCGTATTCAACGGCCTTGTCTGCTGAAATGGCAACGATGGTATTGGCGTTTTTCTGCTTTTCAGTTTTCAGTCGGGAAGTGACCGCATTAATATCCGCTTTGGTTGCAGAATCACCATCGATGTAATAGTTGCCATTAACATCTATGGTCAGGCGCAGGGGGTCTTTAGGCTGCTTTTCCTTTTGTTTCGCTGCGTTTTCTGAAGCGGACGGCAGTTCCAAAGGAATCGAGTGGGTCAATACGGGCATGGTGATCATGAAAACGATCAACAGTACCAGCATCACGTCGACCAAAGGCGTGACGTTGATGTCTGACATCGGTGCATCATCGCCGGAATTCATAGAGCCGAATGCCATAATTTAGTCCTTTTGATTCAACAGGCGGACGTGTAAATCGTGTGCGAAAGCGTCCATATCTTGAGAGAGGGTTTTCTTACCGCGGTTGAGGAAGTTATACGCCAAGACGGCAGGGATGGCGACAAACAAACCGATGGCGGTTGACACCAATGCCTCACCAATCGGACCGGCTACTGCGGCAATACTCATTTGACCGCTTTGACCGATATTGATTAAGGCGTGGTAAATCCCCCAAACCGTACCGAACAAGCCGATAAACGGGGCAGTTGAACCGATGGATGCCAAAGCAGTCATGCCGTAATCGAACTGGCGCATGTTTTGTTCCATGCTGTTTCGGATTTGAATGACGAGGTATTCATTCAAAGGCAGCTCGGTAGTAAGCGTTTTCGCATTGCTTTGACGATAGCTTTGGTAGGCACGCAGGGATTCGTCCGCTACGCGGCTCATTGGTGCATCAATATCTTTCACTTTTTGCACGGCTTCGGTAAGCGTAAAGGCATTAAGCATTTGCGTTTTAACGAGTGCGTTGGCGGTTTTGGCTTTTTTCAGTTTGATGGAGCGCAGGATAATCAGACACCAGGTCACGATGCTCATCACTAACATCAACACGAATACACTGATCAGAACAAAATCGCCTGATTCGAATATTGTTTTTAAATCCATAATTTTTCCAAATTTTCCAAGTAAATTAAAACTTTTGTCGATAAAGGTGTTGCGCCCGATTACTCAAGAGTAAAAGAGACCGGGACTCGGAATTCAGTCCAGACAGAGGCATTGCAAGCACCATTTTTAACTGCTTTACGGGCAGCTTGGTCAAGAGCATTGGAGCCACTGCGTTTTAAAATTTTAACTTCAGCAACTTTTCCTCCTGGGCCAACCAAGACACTCAGCATAACTGTACCTGTATCTCCGTTTTCTGCCGCTATAGGAGGATATGGTGGTTTAGGAATATGGCAAGTGCCACCTTTAACCGGATTGGCTCTACTACTACCTGGTCCTGTTCCAGGGCCATTTCCACCGCCGGAACCGCCACCGCTGCCACTACCTGAACCATGTTCGCCTTTGTTGCCACCACTGCCGGGACCGCTGCCTTCACCTTGTCCGTTACTAGGGCCTTTGTTGCCTCCGCCGTTTCCTTTGCTGTCGCCATGAGGAGCCTTACCTTGTCCGTTGCCTTTACCATTTTCTGTAGTATTCGGCCCGGTTTTACTGCTGCTGGTGTAGTCCGAGGCTTTAGGTGCAGGCTTGGATTCTGGTTTGGGTTGGGGTTTAGGCTCTGGACGTGGTTCAGGTTTAGGTTCAGGCTTCGGTTCCGGTTTGGGTTCGGGTTTTGGCTCAGGCTTTGGTTTTTCAACCGGCTTGGGCTTCTCTTTCGGCTGCTGGATATCAGCATCCGCTTTTTTTGTTATGACCGGCTTAAACTGTGGTTTATGCTGTTCGACCGGTTTGGGTTTAGGCTGTGGCTTAGGTTTTTGCGGTTCGGGTGTTTTTTCGGGAGCGGCAGGCGCACCTTCGCCTTCGGGGGTGCCGTCTCCACCTCCGTCGCCACCACCTAAATCCGCCAAATCGACAAACTCAATATTTGCCATTTCCGGTATAAGCGGTTTATATGTTTCCCACAAAAGCGCAATCAAGCCCGCGTGAAGCAATGATACGGTAATGACGGCTACTGGGATTAAAATTCGGTCTTTATTCATAATCGACGCATGATAATAGCAACAATTTTTGTTTGCAACCTGTTTTTACATCTGTTTTTTGAGTTAATATTTATTCTGGAATAATCTAAAATATTAATATGTACAATGCAATATTTTGATATTGCTATTCATTATCACAATAAAACAAAAGAAAAAGAGGAAGCGACGCCTCAGTCAACTGCATTAGAAGTTGTTCATCCGGAAAAGTTCACAAATTTACAATAAAAGTGGTTTGGATAAAACGATGGCGATGGCGTGCCTTAGAGGAGAAAAAGCTGCAAAAATATTATAGTGGATTAAAATTGCAATGATACGGCGTTGCCAACGCCCTTATGTACTACCCGTACACGGCGGGCGTTGCCGCCTTGTCTCATTTTTATTTTAATCCACTATATTTTATTGATTGGCTTGTGTTCTTAGATTGATTCCCGCTATTGTAGGGCGGTAGTTGGTGTGGCTTGAATAGCGGGATAGACCCGTACACTTTCCCAAAAAGGTCGTCTGAAAATAGAAAATTTGATGCTTGTTAAATGTTGTGGTTGTAAGAATGATCAGATGTTTCCTATTTGGGGATTGTGCGGGTTTTCAGTTAAGTCTCTTAAAACATATCGGCAGAGTTAGGTAGGTTATGCCGATTTATCGTCTGTTTTTTCGACAACGATTTCGATTTTGGGTTCGTATAGCAAATCGTAGGTTGGTTTATTGAGCAAATCCTGCAAAGTAAACCCGTCCAAATGCGCAAAGAAAGCCTTAATCGCTCCGCCCAAAATGCCGGTCAGGCGGCAAGACGGCGTAATCAGGCATTCGTTGTTTTCCCCCATGCATTCGACAACCTGCATGGGTTCAAGATGGCGCACGACCGCGCCGACATTGATTTTATCGGGTGTGTCGGCAAGACGCAGTCCGCCTCCTTTCCCTCTTATGCTGGTCAGGAATCCGCCTTTGACAAGCGCGGTAACGACTTTCATCAAATGACTTTTGGAAATGTTATAGGCTTCGGCAATGGTTCCGATATTGACTAACGAATCGTCGTTTACGGCCGCATAAATCAATACCCGCAGACCATAATCCGTATGTTGCGTCAGATACATGGTTTTCTCTGTTTGAATATTATTTTTTGGAACGGCGGCAGTGTGTCCTATGGATGACTGTCGCCGTTATGTGTTTGACTTTATATATGATTAAGTTTCATAATATCTGAAACATTTAAATTAATCCAGTGTAGTTTGATAATTTATTATCATTATAATCAAATATTATGAAGCCGCTAAAACGCCATCCCGCACTTATCGAACTTTCCCGCGAACACCATCACGCCCTTTCACTCTGTGTCCGCCTCCTGCGTACGCCCGCTGAAAGCCATCAAACAGAGCTTGAAGCCCATTTCCTTGAATTGGAACCGCATTTTGTCGAAGAAGAAACCATGTTCGCCCCGCATTGGCAGAATATTCCCGTTGCAATGCGCGAACGTTTCGAAGCCGAACACGCCAAACTGCGCAGCATGATGGCAAATCCTGAATATCTTAACGAAGCATGGAACAAAGACTTTGCCGTTACTCTGCGCGACCATGCCCGTTTTGAAGAACGCGAACTATTTCCCGCAGTCGAGCCGCTCCTGCCGCCGCCTGAAGGAATCTGACAAAAAGGTCGTCTGAAAAGTCCAAAAGCACGATTTTAGCGTTTTCAGACGACCCTCCTGTCCATTCAAACCTAAAACAAACCATTCAAAAAGCAAACCAAGGAACTACCATGACCGCCTTTTTCAAACACCCTGTTTGGGCAATGGCATTCCGCCCGTTTTACTCGCTGGCGGCACTATACGGCGCACTCTCCATCCTGCTTTGGGGCTTCGGCTATACGGGTACGCCCGAGTTGTCCAATTTTTATTGGCACGCCCATGAGATGATCTGGGGCTATGCCGGACTCGTCGTCATTGCCTTCCTATTGACCGCCGTTGCCACTTGGACGGGGCAGCCGCCCACACGCGGCGGCGTTTTGGCAGGATTGACCGCATTTTGGTTGGCAGCAAGGATTGCCGTTTTCATTCCGGGCTGGGGTGCAACCGCCAGCGGCATATTCGGCACGCTGTTTTTTTGGTACGGCGCAGTTTGCATGGCATTGCCTGTCATCCGTTCCAAAAACAAACGCAACTACGTCGCCGTATTCGCCATCGTCGTCTTGGGTTGCACGCATGCCGCATTCCACTTCCAACTGCATGCCGGAAACGCATCTGCACTGCTCAGCGGGCTGCAGTCCGGTCTGATTATGGTCTCAGGCTTTATCGGCCTTATCGGCATGCGGATTATTTCCTTTTTTACCTCCAAGCGCCTGAACGTTCCGCAAATCCCCAGTCCGATGTGGGTCGCGCACGCGTCCCTCTGGTTGCCCATGCTGACTGCCATGCTGATGGCGCACCATGCCCTGCCTTGGCTTTCATCTGCTTTTGCCTTTGCGGCGGGCGTGATTTTTACCGTACAGGTTTACCGCTGGTGGTATAAAGCCGTTATGAAAGAACCGATGCTGTGGATTTTGTTCGCAGGCTATTTGTTCACAGGATTGGGATTGATTGCCATCGGTGCTTCCTACTTCCACGGCTCTTTCCTTAATCTTGGCGTACATCTCATCGGCGTCGGCGGCATCGGCGTCCTGACATTGGGCATGATGGCGCGCACCGCGCTCGGGCATACCGGCAACTCCATCTATCCGCCACCCAAATCCGTACCCGTCGCCTTTTGGCTGATGATAGCCGCCACTGTCATCCGCATCATTGCAACCTTCGTCAGCGGCACCGGTTACACCCACAGCATCCGCACTTCCGCAGTCTTGTTTGCCCTGTCCTTGCTACTTTACGCATGGAAATACATCCCTTGGCTCATCCGCCCGCGTTTGGACGGCAAACCGGGTTAATTAAACCAAGCATATTAAACGAAAGGTCGTCTGAAACCTGTTTTAAGGTTTCAGACGACCTTTTTATATGGGAATCCGCTTTAAACCGGTACGGCGTGGTTTTACCGAAGTCTGTATCGTTTCAGTGCGTGTTATTGCTCGATACCGTTTTCACGCAATAGCTGGTGAATTTGCTGTTGGGCTTTATCTTCTTTCAGCAGCTGGGTGAGTTGATCGCGAATCAGATCAAACGGCGGTGCTTGAGGGTCTTTTTGTACTTCGCTGATTTTAAACAGGAAGAACTTGTTTTCAATTTCAACAGGATTGTGAGTTACCTCTCCCCGATTCATTGGACCCAAGATGCCTGCAAGCGGTTGGCGCAGCTGTCTTGCCATGACGAAATCTTCAAATGCGGGTTGCTGATTCGGATATCGTTTCGTCAATTCTTCAAATGACAAGCCTTTCAAGAGCAATTCTTGTGCTGCTCGCGCTTCTTCGGGCGTATCGAAGCTAACCTGCTGAATCTTGATCATGCGGGTTTGCTGATCATAAAACTTCAATAATTCAGCATTGCTGATTTCGGCAGTGCGCTTCAGATAGTCGGCATATTGCGCCGCGTAAAATTCTGCTTCCATAGTGAGGAATTGGTTGCGGACCTCGGGGTCTTTATCCAATCCGGCTTTGAGTGCGGCATTTTTGAGAATTTCAATGCTTTGCAAGTGTTTGGCGACTTCTTGGCGGATTGCTTTGCCGTCAGGCTGCTGCTTGGATTCAGGACGCTGTTCGGCTTGCTTGAGAATGCGGGCGACTTCGCTGTCTATGCGTGCCGGATCAATGTCAGGCGCTTTGGCGACAGCAAATCCGGCAACAGCCGTCGCCATGATGACTGCGGCGGCAGTTTGGTATTTCATTATAAAAACTCCGTGAACAGTTATTTAATTGTGGCTTTTTGCAACAGAGATTGGAGTGCTTCATCGACGCGGGAGGCTTGCAGGTCTTGGGCTATACTGCTTTTGGATTCGTCATAAGACGGAAGCTTTACATCCCGACGGTCGTTGACATAGAAGACGGCATATACGTCGCTGTCTTGCAGAGGCGTTGTAGTGTGCGCGCCTTTTTTCAAATCTTTAACTGCGGCATAGAGCGGGGGAACAGCCTCCTGCAAATCTTTTAAGGGAACATAACCTTGCTGGATGCCGCCCGCTTGTTTGGCGCGTTCATCTATTGAATATTGCTTCAGGACGGAGGCAAAGCTTTTCTTGGCATTTAAATCAGAAATGGCTTTTTGGGCATCCGCTTGGGTGCGGGTAATAATTTCGCCCAGTTGTACTTCTTGAGTGCCTTTGTAGAAGTTGCTGAAATTATCGTAAGCGGTTTTGATGTCTTTTTCTTGGACAGGATTTTGACGGAGGACGTGAATCGCATAAGCTTGTCCAAGTAAATCGCTTTCAAATGCCGCCCATTCGGTTTTGAAATGAGCTTTTTTATCGGCACCTTGTTTTTTGGCGTCCGTACGGGCATGTTCCAAAGCTTGTTTGAATTCGGCGCTTTGGTCGAGCTTCAGGCGTTTGGCTTCTTGTGATACGACGGTATTGATGACTTGGCGCTCAGTCAGTTCTCTGCGTAGCTCGGGAGAATCGGGAATTTTGTTGTTTGCTGCACGCAGCGCGGCAACTTGGGCATCAATAACGCTGCTGTCGATGGTTTGTCCATTAACTGTAACTAAGGTTTGGGCAGAAAGACTGCCGGAAACCATAGCAGTCATCAGCATAGAGATGAGATGTTTTTTCTTCATGATTTTCTCTTGTTATGTCCAGTATGTCTGTAATTAGTGGAAGTATTCGTCCGGAGTGGCCGCTTTGATGCTCAATGCGTGAATTAGCCCTTCGGAAAACAGATCGTGCAGTAAGGTTTTAATGGTGCGTTGGCGGTTGAGACGGCTGACGCCGCCGAAAGCTTCGCTGACGACTACGACCGTATAATGCCCGCCTCCTTTGTTTCCCGAGTGGCCCGCATGCAGGTGGCTGTCATCCTGAAAGTCAAAAAAAACAGGATTCAGCGTTTTCAGACGACCTTCAATAGCCTCGCGCATATTCATTATTTGAATACGGCTTTGAACGGTTTGATCAATACTTCTTCATAGACGCCCGCATCGACGTAAGGGTCTTTTTCCGCCCATTCTTGAGCGGCATCCAAAGATTCAAATTGAGCCACAATCAGACTGCCGGACACGCGCTCCGGATTGTCGGGAAGAGGGTTTGGGCCGGCAGTCAGAAGACGTCCTTCAGCCTTCAAAGCTTCCAAGCGTTGCAGATGGGCAGGGCGTGCCGCCATACGGGCTTCGTGTACATTATCGGCATCAGTGGCCAGGAGCATGTAATATTCCATCAACTATCCTTTTTGGGTAAATATCGGCTCAAATAGGAAAATTGAGCGATAAAGAAAACAAACAAAAAACCGGTAGAGCCGAACATTTTGTAATTTACCCATTGTTCTTTGAAGTGGGTAAATACAAACCAGTTGGCAATACCTAAGAAAATCATGAATGCGACCCAGGCATAAGTCAGTTTGCTCCAAACATGTTCGGGCAGTTCCAACTCTTTGCCCATAGTCGCTTTTAATCCGTTTTTTCCGCTTAGATGGCTGATCAGCAAAACCAATGCGCCAATCCAGAACAAAACGGTCGGTTTCCACATGATAAAACGGTCATCATGAAGTAGAATGGTCGCGCCGCCGAATACGACGATCAGGATCAGGCCGACCCACTGCATCGTATCGAGTTTTTTGTATTTCCAGTAAGTAAAACCTGCCTGCAAAATGCCGAATACAACGGCAACCGCAGTCGCAGTAATCATGTTTTTCGTGATTGTGTAAGTCAGGAAAAACAAGATGACTGCCAATAAATCGCTTAAAACTTTCATAATCAAACAAACAAAAAAGATGAAACCAATCGGCTAAACGCTAATCATACAGGCAGCCTCACCTTTTTGCACCACCCTGGAAACGAAATTGCCGATGCAGGCGGGCAATAATCTAAAAAAGGGTTTAAAAAATGCCGTCGGGATGATAAACTATGTTATCAGTAGGATTTGTAAAAAAGAAACACAGAAATTACAAACCTGTTAATTTCTCGTTCGTTTCATCACTTAATTCATCGGATTACTTGGCAGACTGCGACTTTAGAAGATATCATAACGTAATATATCGTAATATACGGTTAAGTATGTAGCAGTTCTAGCAGGGTTGTCATTTTACACAGGGGACAAGTTTTGAAAAACCATCATAAAATCAAATTAATCGCGGCATCTGTGGCCTTGGCAGTGTCGTTTGGTGCGAGCGCAGGGCTTGGCGGGCTGAATGTCCAATCCCATCTGGGCGAGCCGTTTTCAGGCAGTATCACCGTAACCGGTGACGAGGCTCAGGCGCTGTTGAAAGGCGGAAAAGCGACTGTTTCCAATAGCAATTTGCGTACCAGTGTCCGTAAGTCGGGCGACAAGGCAGTCGTCACTATCCACTCAAGCAAAGCGATTAAAGACCCTGTGTTGATTTTCCAAGTCGGCGCAGGTTCGCAATCACGCGAATACACAGCCATCATTGATCCCGCAGGCTATTCCGGTAAAACGGATGGTTCAAGCCGTGCGCGCAGCGGTGGCGAATCTTCATCCAATTCTTCTGCTGACAACAATTCATACCATTCTCAATTTGACCGTCAGGCGGCGCGTGACCGCATCAACCGCGCGATACAAAACGGAAATCAAAATGAAACCGTTCGCAAGGAAGCTGTACGAAAAGATAAAAACAATACAAATAAACTGGTACAGACACAGGCACAGCCGTCAAAACAACAGCAACAATCTTCTGTAGGCGCCAATGGAACCGAGATTCGTTATGGCAAGCAGCATCTGGTTCGTCAGGGTGAAACTCTGACCGAAATTGCCACTAAAATCCGTCCTCAAGGAATGACCGTCGAACAAACGATACAGGCATTGGTCAATGCCAACCCCGGCGTGTTCATCGGTAAAGATGCCGACCGTATGCTTGCGGGCAAGGTGTTGTACATTCCGATGCACGGCGATATGAAATCGACGGCATCCAAACCTGCACAAGTCAAACCTCCGGTTCAGGAAAGCAACAAGCCTCAAGCCCAAGGGTCGTCTGAAAAAGCCGGTACCGCAACGCCTCCTAAAGAGACTCCGGTAGAAAACACCAAAGTAGAAAATAAAAAAGAAGATAAAAAAGCTGAGCCGGTACAAGAAGCCAAGCCCGAAACCAAACCGGCTGTAACGACGGCAGGTACTCCGGAACAAAATAAAGCTGAAACAGGGGCAGCCTCTGCCGAGCAAGTAAATGTCCTGCCTGAGCCGAATGCGTCGTCTGCAACAGCAAACACAGAACCACAAGAAATTTCTCAGGCACAAGCTGATGTTGAAGCGCGCATTGCCTCGGCAGTTGCCACAGAAAAACAACAAGAAGAAGCGTCAGCGGAAGACAGCGGATTATGGCGCTGGCTGTTGATCGGCGGTGCGGCAGCGGCAGGTTTGTTGCTGTTGCTGTTCTTGTTGGGCAAGCGGAAGAATTCAGCTGTTGCGCCTGTGGTAGGTGCGATAGATCAGGACGATCAGGATGAGGACGATCTCGATATCAGTATCGAAGATCATGTATTCCCTGCTGCCACTGCGCCGCAACCGCAACCACAAGTTGTAGCAGAAACTTCCAAACCTGAAGAAGACGGTTTGGAAATTGAAGATGATTTCGATGATGAAGTATTCTTCAATGAGCCGGCTCCTGTTGCCGAACCTGCTCAAGAAAACGTCGATCTGGATTTGAACGAACTGGATAATACTCAAGCCAGCATCGTGTCCGGCGCCGTTACCATCGACGAAGAAACCGAAAAACGCCGTGATATCGATTGGGATACTGTCGAATCTACCGAAAGCGTATATGAGCCGGAACCGGAAAATCCATATCAACACGTTGCGGTTGTAATGGAAGACAGAACTGCTGAAGTAGAAACAGAGCCTCAGCATGAGGAAGAGACTCCATCAGTTTCCTCTTTTGCAGCAACGCCTGTTTCATCTGTTTCAGACGACCTGCCGGAAGCTCAACCGGAAGCACCGGAAGAAGAGCCTATCCCATTCGAAGTGGAGATTGAAGAGCCTAAGTCGGAAACAATTGACGTGGTAGAAACAGAAGAAGCCGAAACCAAATCCGAAGAATCGGAAGAGGGTTGGGATTTCTTTGCGGAAGAGCCGAAAACAGTTAAAGCCATCGAGCCTTTCCCTGAATTAGGTGCGCAAGAAGAAACGTCGTCTGAAGTTGAAGTTGCTGATATACAAGAAGAAGCTTTGTCTGAAGTTGAAGCAGCAGACAAACAGGCAGATAGCTCAGAAGAAGCACTGGATTTCGTTGTTGAAGAAACAGAACAGCCACAGCCCGAAGCCGATACTCAACCGTTTGAGATTAAGCAAGACGAACCTTTGGCATTCCAAGATGGCGAAGATTTCAGTATTGAAAATACTCAAGAAGCCAGCGCTGATGAAACCATCGAATGGGAAAATCTGGGTGTGGAAGATACTGCCGACAGCAGTAATGAACATTCCGGTTTTGAATCAGGCTTCATCTCCGAGTCCGTCGGTATGACGGCTCCGCTGGAAGCTAAATATGACCTGGCTAAAATGTATGTCGAAATCGGCGATCCCGATGCTGCCCGCGAGACGTTGACTGAATTGCTGGAAGACGCAAGCGGTGAGATCCGTAATAAAGCCCAAGCATTGATGAACGAATTGAATGCCTAATATTGGCAAGTAAATCGAAATTGAACAATGCTAAAATAAAAGATGCCGTGAAAACGGCATCTTTTATTATTTTCAGACGACATATGACTTCATACACCGAATCATTATCCACAAAAACCATACAAAGATGGGCATTAACCCTGTCTTATGACGGCAGCCGATTTTACGGTTGGCAAAAACAAGCCGACGGTTTACCCACTGTCCAGACGGTATTGGAAAGCGCACTCAGTCAAATTGCAGGCGAGACCATCCGAACCATTGTTGCCGGACGAACCGATACAGGCGTACACGCGACTGCGCAAGTTGTTCATTTTGATACCAAAGTAGCCCGTCCCGAGCAGGCTTGGGTGCGGGGCGTCAATGCGTATCTTCCTGAAGGTGTGGCTGTATTGTTCGCGCAGCAGGTTGCCCCACATTTTCACGCCCGCTTTGACGCATACGGTAGAAGGTATCGTTACCTTTTGGAATCATCTCCCGTCCGCTCCCCGATATTGCAAGGTAGAGTAGGGTGGACGCACCTTAAACTCGATCCTGAAAAAATGCAGCAGGCGGCATTATTATTAGAAGGCGAACATGATTTCTCCAGCTTTCGTGCTGCCGAATGCCAAGCAAAATCACCCGTTAAGACCCTGTATAGTGCAAAAATCAGCGGTACACCGCAATTCTTAAAACTAGACTTACACGGCAATGCCTTTTTGCATCATATGGTGCGTAATATCATGGGGGCATTGGTTTATGTTGGTAGCGGCAGGCTTAGCGTTTCCGGATTTCAGGACTTAATCGAAGAGCGCAGCCGATTAAAAGCCCCGCCGACTTTTATGCCTGATGGGCTGTATCTGACCAGAGTGGATTATCCGTCCGAGTTCGGTATCATTCGTCCTGAAATGCCGGCATGGCTGTGAGGTCGTCTGAAAACAAAGTGTCCGCTTATAGGGAATCTTTTTTAGTAATGTCCCGTTTGTGGATAAAGCACACACTACATGAGTAAGGTATAGCAATCCGATACAACATAGATATTCTGACCAGTCCTTTGGAAAATTTGGTTTCCTAGCTTTGTATGTGCAAATTGTAAAAGGTCGTCTGAAAACGCTACACAGATTTCAGACGACCTTTTCTTTGGAGGAGTAGCATAGGTAATGCTGATGCTACGTCAGTGAAATCGTAAATCAAAAGAGGAGAATGCATACTTCCATCTTAAAAGAGTGGGTATTTCCAATGTGCATGACTGGCTAAGCCTATAAATTGCACGCTTTAAGAGAGTACATACTGATTCTCTCTTAATTTACTCGTTTACCCGAGTTAGCCAAAAAACAACAGCCAATCTCCAAAAACGACCGTTTAGGAAAAGTGTGTTGTAAAAATGCAAACAGCGGGCAATTCAATATTACATCATGATTTATAAGGAAAATATTGCGAATGCCTTGTTGTAATGCGGGTGCTGTGAGGTAAGACGGTCAGCAGGGGTAGTGAATAAAGTTTGTTTTTTTAGAGAGGAACAATTATAGTGAGAGTCATGGAATCGCTGATTCCAGCGATAATGTAAAGCCTAAGCGGATTCTATCCGGGTCTGCTTAAGTTATTTCTTCACGATAGAAAAGGAATACAGCAATGAAAAAATCTCTGATTGCTCTGACTTTGGCAGCTTTGCCTGTTGCAGCTATGGCTGACGTGACTCTGTACGGTCAAGTTAAAGCCGGTGTTGAAGTTTCTCGTACTAAAGAAACTGTTAATCACGTAAGCACCAAAAACAAAACTGCAACTGAAATTGCTGACTTTGGTTCCCGTATCGGTTTCAAAGGTCACGAACACCTGAGCAACAACCTGAATGCTATCTGGCAAGTAGAGCAAAATACTTCTGTTGCCGGTACTGACAAAGGTTGGGGTACTCGTGAATCCTTCATCGGTTTGGAAGGCGGCTTCGGTAAAGTTCGCGCAGGTAAATTGAACACTGCTCTGAAAGACAACAGCGACAGCGTAGATCCTTGGGAATCTAGCGACGCGAATGCATCAGTTTTGCAATTCGGTAAACTGAAACGTGTTGACGAGCGTAAAGTATCTGTACGTTACGACTCTCCAGTATTTGCTGGTTTCAGCGCAAGCGCTCAATACCAACCACGCGACAATGCTAACCCTGAGGACAAACATGTTCATGACGTGAAAACCCGTCACTCTTTCGACTTGGGTCTGAACTATGAAAACTCCGGTTTCTTCGGTCGCTACGCTGGTACTTTTGCAAAACGTAAAGTTTTGAGCGACGATCATCTGGAACTGTTCAACAGCAACACTACTTTGGGTTCTGGTGTTTACAAAGACTACCAAGCACACCGTCTGGTAGGTGGTTACGATGCTAACAACGTACTGGTTTCTGTTGCCGGTCAATACGAAGGCTTTAAAGCTGACGTAGCTGACGCTAAGAAAAACGAACGTACTGAAGTTGCTGTAACTGGCGGCTACCGTATGGGTAACGTAATGCCTCGTCTGTCTTACGCTCACGGCTTCAAAGCTAAAGAAAACGGCGTGAAACAAGGTAACAGCCAATACAACCAAGTGATTGTTGGTGCTGATTACGACTTCTCTAAACGTACTTCTGCTCTTGTTTCTGCCGGCTGGTTGAAAGAAGGCAAAGGTGGCGACAAAACTCAATCTACCGCCGGTCTGGTTGGTCTGCGTCACAAATTCTAATCTAGTACGATTAGTTTAAATAAAGAGCCTGCTTTATGCAGGCTCTTTTGTTTTTTGAATGATGTGTGTTTGGTTGGATGTGTATCGGTTTTGTATTAATAGACAAAGGTCGTCTGAAAACCGGATTCGGATTTCAGACGACCTTTGTTTGAATGGACATCTTGTTTATTCGATGACTTCTTCGGTTGTCGTGCTGCGGTAAGTAGAGCCGTTAAACGTCGGCACGGGTGGGGGCAGCAGGTTGTTGAGGGTCAGGGCGGCGGGGTTCAGGGTAGGGTAGCCGCTGAAGGTTACGGTGTAGCCGCCGTTGGCAGTGCTGTGGATTTTGGCATGTGCACCTAAGGGGAAGGTGCTTTTATTGGTAATGTGTCCGAAGGGGAAACCTGTCAGGACGGGGACTTTGGCGGTGCGTGAGACGTGGTTGACGACGGAGGAGAAGTCGTAGCTTGAGTCGTACACGTCGCGGATGGTGCCCATGCGGAAGTCGCCGAAGATGATGGCGCGTTGTTTTTGCAGGATGCCTGCAAGATAAAGCGTGTTCAACATGCGTTCGATGCGGTAGGGTTGCTCGCTGACGTCTTCGACGAACAGGATGCCGCCTTGGATGTCGGGCATATAGGGCGAGCCTGCGAGGGAGGCTAGGACGCTGAGGTTGCCGCCCCATAAGGTACCTTCGACGTTGACGTTGGCACGTTGGATGGCGGGAACGTCGATGATGTTGACGTTGTTGGTGGTGCCGCGGATGAACGAATCCATGGTGAAGACACTGGGTTCGGGTTTGCCGAATTCGCTGTAAACCATAGGGCCGGCGAAACTTGCCATATTGCCTTTGGCGAGTAGGGCGAGTTGGACGGCGCAAACATCGCTGAAGCCGAAGAACAAGGTGCCGCGTTCGCGCATTCTGGCGCCGAGTGAGGCGAAGTCGATTTGCGGCAGGATGCGTGCCGCGCCGTAGCCGCCACGCAAACCCATGAGGACTTTGGGGGTTTCAACGCGGCCGGTGGCGACCTCTTGGAAGTCGGCGGCACGTTGGGCGTCGGAGCCGGCGAAGCGTTGATAGCGTCGGCTGCCTGCTTGTTGGTTGGTCACGGTAAAACCTGCGTTATAGAGGCGGGTCAAGCCTGCGTTGACGCGGTTGGGGTCTTCGGCAAAGCCGGAAGGGGCGACGACGCGGAGGAGGTTGTCGCCGGAGCGTGGGGGATGGCTGGTTTTGGGCTGCACGGGTTGGGCTTTCGCTGTGTTGCCGGTTTGAGTGGACGGGGTGACGGTAGTGCCGGTGCCGCAGGCTTGCAGCAGTCCGGCTCCGGCTGCGGCGGAGCAGGCGCGGAGGAAATGGCGGCGGGAGGTTTGCCAGGTCATATGGTTTCCTTTGGTTGGGTTTCAGACGACCTTGTCGGCAGGGTCGTCTGAAAATCGGTTGATATGCGGTATCCGATACGCCTATTGAGGTCGTCTGAACGTTACGCCAGCAGGGCTTTGACTTGTTCCGTCCAGTTGTCCGGCAGGGTCATGCCGTGTTCGCGGACGGGGGCTGCCCAAATCGGGGCGGGAAAGTTGGCATCGTTTTCAAAGCGGGCGATGACGTGCCAATGCAGATGGGGGACAACGTTGCCCAAGCTGGCAAGGTTGATTTTGGCGGGATGGAACACTTGGCGCATGGCGGCTTCGACTTTATACACCATTTCCATGATTTCGGCACGTTCGGCGGTTGAAAGGTCGGTCATCTCGGCGATGTGGTCGTTCCAGATGACGCGGCAGAATGCCGGGGCTGAGGCTTCGTTGTGGACGGCGATGACGCGCAGGTTTGGGGTTTGCAGCAAAATGTCTTCGTTGTCGGCAGTGCAGATGGGGCAGGTCATGGGTTTTTCTTTCTGAGTCTGAATAGGAATCGGATGATTTCAATCAGGATTTTTAGAACGAGGTAAATGGCAGTCAGAGATGTGAATGCGAAAAGCCACGGTTTAGGTATAAACCACCAAAATAAATAGGCGGGCGTGATTAAGTCGTCACATTCTTCGGCACTCTCAATGTGATCGCACAAGCCAAAGCGAAAAAAATCATCGACATCATGAAAGGGCGAATAGGCGAACATAAGCGCTATGGGCGTCACACAAATCAATGCAATGATGGCAATCCAAAAGAATGGTTTGAGATGTTTGAGTGCAGTCATGGATGAAATGTTATAAAAATTTTGCCGCGCCTCGGTTGGCGAGCTCGTCGGCTTTTTCGTTTTCAGGGTGTCCGGCATGGCCTTTTACCCAAGTCCAGCGGACTTCGTGCTGTTGAACCAAGCTGTCGAGTTCTTTCCATAAATCATCGTTTTTAACCGGTTTTTTGGCGGCGGTTTTCCAGCCGTTTTTTTTCCAGCCGTGTATCCAGCTTTCCATGCCGTTTTTGACGTATTGCGAGTCGGTGCAGATGATGACTTGGCAGCGGCGTTTTAGGGATTTCAGGCCTTCGATGACGGCGGTCAGCTCCATGCGGTTGTTGGTGGTTTCCGCTTCGCCGCCGAACAGTTCTTTTTCATGTGCGCCGTAACGCATGAACACGCCCCAGCCGCCGGCACCGGGATTGCCTTTGCATGCGCCGTCGGTGTAGAGATAGACGGGTTTGTCCATAAAATACCTTTGTGTGAAGAGCCATTATCATAACACAAGGCGGGAGGTCGTCTGAAAGCGGGGTTTGGGAATGGTTTTTTAAGTGGATGAATGGATGCCGCGCTGATTGTCGGCAATAGGAAGCAGGTCGTCTGAAACGGTTTCAGACGACCTGCTTGACTATGGGCGCGGTGTTAACTGCCTGCGCCGACGGTGTAAACCTTACCGATGCTGTCGGGGTCTTGCAGGACGGTGGCGACGGCGGTAGCAAGTCCGTTTCGGCTCATGTAGTTTTTAGGGATGCCGTCGGGGCGGTCGGTCAGGATGTGGCGGTTGTCTTCGCTGTTGTCTAAACCACAGGGGCGGAGGATGGTCCAGTTCAGGCTGCTTTGTTTGAGGTAGATTTCGGCTTCGGTTTTGGCGCGGACGGCTTCGCCGAGGGCTTGTTTGAAGGGTTCGCTCATCATGTCCCATTGTTCGCCGCAGCCCATGCTGGTAATCAGGATGAAACGGGCTTGCGGGTTGGCGGCTTGGGCGGCGGCAATGATGTTGATGTTGCCCAGTGCGTCGCTGCGTATGCCTTGTTCGTTTTTGCCGCCGACGAAACTGATGACGCTGTCGGGGCGGTATTGTGCGAATACTTTGTCGAGCGCGTCGGCATCGAGCGCGTCGGCGATGGTTGTCTGAATGCGGTGTTCGCTAAAGAACGAATCTTCAGACGGCCTTCTTAATACGGCTACGGTGTCGGCGGGATGGGTGAGCGTGCGGATAAATGCGCGGCCGGACGGGCCGTTGGCACCGAAGATGAGTTGCATGGGGTCTCCTTTGTGTGTCGGCTGGTTAGGGGTTTCAATAATTTACTTACTCTGTTGAGTGGTTGGGGGTAAGGTTAGTTGATTTTTCAGACAACCTTTTTGTGTTTGATGCTGTGTGGTCATGGGCAAAGCCCACGCTACTTCTTTTCGGTTCTCTTTCGCGGCAGAACGGTGGTCGTCTGAAAATGGGCGAGGCAGGTTTTATAACAACTGCCGTAGCGTGGGCTTTGTCCGCGGAATCGACTTACCGGTTTTGTGTTTTGCCCTCTCCCTAGCCCTCTCCCACGGGGAGAGGGAATGGGTTGGCTGGGAAACTCCAAGTGGCAGAGAAACCAAAAATGGGAGCAGTCGTAGCGTGGGCTTTGCCCGCGGAATTGACTTACCGGTTTGTGCTTTATCCTCTCCCTAACCCTCTCCCGCGGGGAGAGGGGATGGGTTGACAGGGAAGCTAAAAGTGGCAGAGAAACCAAAAATGGTTCAGTTGTAGCGTGGGCTATACCCGCGATTTTGCCCCAAAGGTCGTCTGAAATCTGTATTTGTTTTTAACGAAACTCGCTGAATTCGTTTGAACTTCATTGATGTTGCGCTTTCAGACGACCTTGTTGTGTTTGAAGCCGTGTGGTCGTGGGCATAGCCCACGCTGCTTCTTTTCGGTTTTCTTTCGCGGTAGAGCGGTGGTCGTCTGAAAATGGGCGAGGCAGGTTTTATAACAACTGCCGTAGCGTGGGCTTTGCCCGCGGAATTGACTTACCGGTTTGTGCTTTATCCTCTCCCTAACCCTCTCCCGCGGGGAGAGGGGATGGGTTGACAGGGAAGCTAAAAGTGGCAGAGAAACCAAAAATGGTTCAGTTGTAGCGTGGGCTATACCCGCGATTTTGCCCCAAAGGTCGTCTGAAATCTGTATTTGTTTTTAACGAAACTCGCTGCATTCGTTTGAACTTCATTGATATTGCGCTTTCAGACGACCTTGTTGTGTTTGATGTTGTGCGGTCGTGGGCATAGCCCACGCTACTTCTTTTTGGTTTTCTTTCGCGGTAGAGTGGTGGTCGTCTGAAAGCGGGCAAAGCGGGTTTCATGACAACTGCCGTAGCGTGGGTTTTGCCCGCGGAATTGACTTACCGGTTTGTGCTGTGCCCTCTCCCTAACCCTCTCCCACGGGGAGAGGGGATTTAGGATACTGAGATTCAACCATTTTTGGATTCTCTGCCACTTGGAATTTACCAGCAAATCTATTCCCTCTCACCGTGGGAGAGGGTTAGGGAGAGGGCGGTAAGCGCAAGCTTACTTTGGAGCAAACGCCAATATTGCAGGCAGCCTGTCGAATTTCATCGGATATTTACGATGTCGAAAGATGACTTTGTTTGTGCAGGAATGCGGCAATTTCTATCGGCTTCAGGCAGAGGTCGTCTGAAACCTGTTTAAGCCGCATCAAACAGTTTTCTCATGGCTTCGATTTGGTGTTGTTTGAGTTCGCCTGCTTCGTCGCGTCCGACGAAGATTTTGAACATGGCGCCGCCGTTGCGGTTGATGAAGTTGAGCGAGCAGGTGGCTTTGCCCATAAACGGACGCTCTAAAAGGTAGATGGCGGCGCAGTTTTCGTAATAGATATGACCGTGTACGCCGCCGTCGGTTTCGGGGTGGTCGAAGTTGTAGAAGCCGCGGCCGACTTTGCCGCCGGGCAGTTTGCCGGTAACTTCGACGATGGCGTCGGGGGTGTGGGCGATGAAGGTGACGGCTTCGTCCCAAGCGGCGACGGCTTGCAGGATTTCGACGATGCGGCTGCCTTCGGTTTGGCGGATGCAGCTTTCGGGCAGGCAGCGGATGACGTCTTCAAAGCTGCATTGGTTTTGTGCGGCGAGCATTTCGAGCACTTGGCCGGGATTTTTTTCCAATGATTGGCGCAACATGATTTGTTGTTCGGATGAAAGTTTTTGCATGGTTTGATCCTTTTCTTGGGTCGGGAGGGTGAGCATGAGTTTGCGGATGAGGGTGGGCGACCAGTAGCGGCCGCTGGTGTTCAGGCGGATGAGGCCGTCCGAACCTTGTTCTTCAAAGAGTTGCATTGCCTGCCATTGGGCGATCAGTTTCTGCGCGGCGGCGTTGCCGTCAAACAGGGAGGGATTCAGACGACCTGTTTCCATATCGTGCTGCACTTGTCCGAGCAGGGCTTTGTTCGGGCTGTGGCCGCTCATGAAGGCGATGTTTTTTTCGCCTTTCGGGGTGGCGAGGTAGCTGTCCAAATCGCCCTGCACCTGATAGCTGAAGCCGCCGAAGTTGCCGCCTGCGCCGGAGCCGAACGCCCAACAGGGGATATTGGATTTGACCAGGGTGTTGTAGCGGTTGCGTTCGCCGCGGCCGGGATAGGCGAAATGGCTGTTGCTGACTTGGTTCCAGCCTTTTTGCGCCAGTGTTTCGACGGCGTAGGCGTATTGGTCGGCCTGAACGTCGAAACCCGGCGGGGCGGGAAATGCGCCTTTTTCCACCATGCGGTTGATGGGTAGCATGGGATAGAGGTTGAAGGCGTAGGTGTCGAGTCCGGACAAAGGCAGGGCGGTGGCGCGTTCGAGGTCGTTTTGCCAAACGGCGTCGGTTTGGTTGGGCAGGCCGAACATCAAATCGACAACGATGACGGCATTGATTTCACACAGTTTTTCCAGATAGGCAAAGGCTTCGTCGCCGCCGTGTTTGCGGCCGAGGCGGCGGCGGATGGCGGTGTCGAAAGTTTGCACGCCGATGGAAATGCGGTTGGCGCCCGCTTCGATGCAGGCTTGGGCTTTTTCGATGTCGAAATGGCTCATGCGACCTTCGATGGTGAACTCGCAGTCGTCGGCAATCGGCAGGTATTGGTAACAGGCGCGGATGAGTCTGGCGAGGTCCGGGGTTTGCAGCGCGGTGGGCGTGCCGCCGCCGAAATAGACGGCGCGGATTTTGCCGTTGCCTTGGCGGATTTCGGATTCCGCCGCCATTTCTTCGATGATTTTGTCGGTGTAAACGCTGCTGTAACTCTCTTTCCACGCGTTGCGGTAGAAGCCGCAGAAAACGCAGTGGTTGGCGCAGAAGGGGATGTGCAGATAGGCAAGCGCGTCGGAATCGGCGGCATGGGGGAGCTTCTGCCGCCAAATATTTTGCCATTGCGGACGGGGAATCGGTATGCCGCCCCATATCGGCATCAACGCCTGCCGTTCGGGAAAGGCTTTGGGCGCGGATTGGCGCGGTGTCCAAACAATCTGCTTTTCCATAGTTGATTAAAAATGATTATTAATCATATTAGTAAATTAAATCACTGTCATCAGGCAGTGTCAAGGATGATGGAGCGGGGAAACGGAACATAAACAGTGTCGGCAGGTGAATAAATATAGTGGATTAACTTTAAACCGGTACGGCGTTGCCTCGCCTTAGCTCAAAGAGAACGATTCTCTAAGGTGCTGAAGCACCAAGTGAATCGGTTCCGTACTATCTGTACTGTCTGCGGCTTCGTCGCCTTGTCCTGATTTAGTTAATCCACTATATTGGTGGAATGGCTTGAGGTCGTCTGAAAAATCAAAGGCTTGTTTTGCTTTTAGCCTTAGTGATGAGGCATTCAACCGAAAACCTGATGAATAGGTGACAAAACCGGCAAGCCGATGGTGTAACAAAAAAAAGGTCGTCTGAAACCCAAAATCGGATTTCAGACGACCTTTAACTTTATCTTCAGACGGATAGCTTACATTTGCTGTTTCGCCGCGTTGATGGAGTTTTGGTCGGGATTGATCAAAATCTCGACGCGGCGGTTTTGGGCGCGGCCTTCGGCTGTGGCGTTAGATGCAATCGGGTGGCGTGATCCGTAGCCGGCGGTGGTCAGGCGCGAGCCGTTTACGCCGCGGGATTGCAGGTAGTCGGCAACGGCAAGCGCGCGGTTGCGGGACAGTGGTTCGTTGATGGCGTCGTTGCCGGTGTTGTCGGTATGACCGTTAATCGTCAAAGTCGTGTCAGGGTATTGCACCAGCGTTTCGGAGGCGGTCGCCAAAGCGTTTCGCGCCTGATCGCTCAATGCCGCGCTGCCTGTGGCGAAGGTGACGTTTTCAGGCATCACCAGCTTGATTTGGTTGCCTTGGCGTTCTACTTCGATGTTGGTGTTTTTCAGGTTTTCGCGCAGTTTTTTCTCTTGGTAGTCCATGTAGCCGCCTACGCCCGCGCCAATCGCGCCGCATGCCAACGCGGAATTGCGCGCGCCTTTGCCGCCGTGGGTCAGTGCGCCGACGATGCCGCACACTGCCGCGCCGCCCAAGCCGTACATGGCGGTTTTGCTGGTGTTGCGTTGTCCGCTTACAGGGTCGGTTACGCAGCCGGTCAGTGCCAAAGGGATTGCCAACGCGGCAACGGTCAGAGGTTTCAAGAATTTCATTGAGATGTCCTTTCGACGACGCAGGGTCGTCTGAAAATCAGTTGGAAGAAGGAATGGTTCCCGCCATGACTCATATTGCCATTAATCCAATCGCTGTCCGTTCATTGCCCGCGCGTTTCAGGGATAACGCGACGCGGCAGCCTTGATTAAGGTGTTTTTCATTCAAAACAAAAGACTAGGTTTGAAGGGGTTGTCATCAAGCAGGAGTATCTATTTGATTGGGCAAAAGAAAAGTGATTTGGTTCACTGAGCGCCGATAATTGGCATGGCGGTATGCGGATTTGCCGCGATAGTGCTTTTTAACGCTGTTTCGCACGATGCCGCCGATACCATCCCGCCAGCGCAAATTTCAAGCGCACTTTCACATCATAGCCCACAGACCCCGCGCCCAAGATGAACAAGACGGCGGATACCGGCAGCGCGAAATGGTGTCCGATTTTGTGGTAGCCCCAAGCTCCCACGACGCCGCCCAATAGAAATGCCCACATCAAGCCGTTCAACAGCCACATCTTCGGTTTGTTGACATGCACATGCGGCAGGCGCGGATGATGTTTTTTTGAATAATACAGCGCACGCGAAAGCTCGATGCCCAAGTCGGTCGCCGTGCCGGTCATGTGCGTCGAACGGATGGCGCCGCCGGACAAAAGCGTCATCACCGTATTGTGCATTCCCATGATGAAACACATTAAAAACAAAGCCAACGACGGGAAAACCAAATTCCCGTCCC
Organism: uncultured Neisseria sp.; assembly: GCA_963533245.1. Classification (GTDB taxonomy): domain Bacteria; phylum Pseudomonadota; class Gammaproteobacteria; order Burkholderiales; family Neisseriaceae; genus Neisseria. The sequence continues at coordinate 10,180 of CAUSOO010000022.1, read as the reverse complement.
CGATGTTCCACTTCGATGTCGTCAGCCCGAACAAGCCGAATATCAGCAGATAAACCGCTTCCAGCCACATGGAAAAACCGAAGCTGCCGCGAAACCGCTTCTGCTGCGTCCACAAAACCACCCAGCCCGAATGCGCCGCGCCGACAATGAAACACAACACGCTGATCAAAGCCACAGCCGCCGTTACCCATTCGCGCAGATAAACAGCGTCCGCCAGCATCGACATCGAGCCGGTAACGTGTGACGTATAACGTGAAAACGCAAAGAAACCGCCCGCATTGATTGCGCCCGCCAACATCGCCATGATATAGCCCAGCCTGCGGAAGCGCGCATCGGAAATATGGTGTTCGTGCAGATACGGCCTGTCCGCCTGCCAAAACGGCGGCGCGTGCAGGCGCTCGTGCCGACGCTTGTGGCGGCTGGTCGGCTGCTGTGGCTCGTTTGGTGTTTCTTCGTGATGATTTGCCGTCATATCAATCCCTTTTCAATTTTTCAGACGACCTCGATTCGATTGGATATGGTGCGATATTGTATCGCTAAGGGCTTCTTCAATGAATATGGCGAAATCACTATAAAAAGAGCAGGGCGAGATACGAGGTCGTCTGAAAATGGCCTTTCACTTTTCAGACGACCTCTTGTCAGGTGGTACGGTTTGTTTTAGCCGGGCTTTGCCGTTTTGTCGGTTGGATATGGACGGTACGACGGGCTTCACAATTTGCCGCAAAAGGCGTACATTATCCCTATCCCTTGATATAAAAAGGAAAAATCATGTCTCCCATTCGAGCTTCCCTGATACTGTGCATCGTGGCAACCCTGGCCGCTTGTGCCACTACGCCCGAACAAAAAGCCGCCCGCGAACGCGCGCAAAGACGTTATGAACAGAATCTTCAAGTCAGTCTGGCTGCCGAATGCGATCCGGAGACTGCCAAACTGATGCGCAAACAGTTCGAGCAGGCGGAGCAAGTCGGCACGCCTAGTGCAGAACAAAAAGCCTTCCGCCTGAAATACATCGACAAAGTGTCCGACCCGATGTTCCAAGCCTGCTATAAGATGGCATGGCAAAATTATATTTCCCAACAACAGCTGCGCGAAGCACGCTATTACCGCTATTACGACGAGTGGGGATTCCCGTTTTACCGGCCGTATTACTGGTGGTAAAAAACGACCTGATATGTGTGCAGCCTTGAGCCGATAGAGTGGGGCAATCGTAGAGAGCCGGCGCTAAGGCAGGTTGTTTGTGGTGTTGCAGTGTCCGTTTACCGAATCATGCAGAAAGACAGCCGACGATGTAAAAAGGTCGTCTGAAAACCCGATTTCAAGTTTTCAGACGACCTTTCGCTTTATACAACGTCTTTATTTCTTCGCTTTGCCTTTGCCCTTAGCAGGTTTGGCAGGTGCTTTGTTCAATTGGGCCGTAGCGGTTTGGTCCAATACGCAGGACTTGGTGATGATGTTGTCCACGACTTGGTTTTGACCGTTGACGACAGTTTGTTGACGTATAGTCAGCATATTGCCGTCCACTTTGTCGATGTTGGCGTAGTTGGCGCGGTTGGCAATCCATGCCACGCCTTCACCCCAGAAGCCATTGACATCATTGCCGGTGCCGACGATGCGGGAAAGACCCGGAGTCAGCTGGCCTTGGTATTTCACTTGGGCAATCACAGGCTCATCACCTTGGAAGCCGTACATGACATTCAAAGGATCAGTACCGTTTGGTCCGCATTTGTAAGCCACTTCCTTGGTGCGTTCAATATTATTGACTTCCATAGTTTTAGGCGTTTCAGGCGCGGGAGCGGATTGTTGCGCAGTAGGAGTCGGAGCAGTTTCCGGTTTAGATTTAGAGCCGGAGCTGCCGCATGCAGACAGCGCGGTAGCGATAAGGACGGCGGGAACGATTAATTTCAGATTGGATTTCATCAAGTTACTCCGGATTTAGTCTATCGGGGTCAGCGTAAACTGACAGAAAGCCCTACCTTAACAGAGAAAAGAAGGCTTGTCTCGTCCATATATGAAAACACGATACTCATTATCAATAAAGTGCTATTTGTTCTTTTGAAAACAGTGGATTTGATTTACGCAAAGCTAATTGAAATTAAGTAAAGATATATCACGAATCAACAAAATACCGATTTTGAGGGGCGGGGAATTAATGTTTGGTGCTGCAAGATAGGGATGATGCTAAGGAAAATAATGACGGACGAACTTTGAATCTGGTGAGGGCGATGAAGCCGAAGACAGTGAAAAGGGCAGGGGAAAATGAATGGGTTGGGCGTGAAAGAAATTCTCGCCTTGTTTTCAGTGTTCTGGAAAATGGTACTTTTAAAATTTGAGTAGATGGGATAAGGCTGTATGCTGGTGTAAAGCCAATCCTTTTTGCTTCAAAGAATCAATAAATATCCTGAGTTTCCTGTCTGAGAGGAGTTGGTTTAACGAAATTCAATAAGGTGATGCTGTATGGTCAAAACGGAAATTTGGGGATAGCAAGCGATAGTCTGCAAACCTCGCCTTTATTGAGTTTGGTTTTTATTGTGGAGATGCATTGGATGCAATACTTGGGATATATCGGATAGGGGAATATAGTGGATTAACTTTAAACCAGTACGGCGTTGCCTTGCCTTAGCTCAAAGAGAACGATTCTCTAAGGTGCTGAAGCACCAAGTGAATCGGTTCCGTACTATCTGTACTGTCTGCGGCTTCGTCGCCTTGTCCTGATTTAAAGTTAATCCACTATAGTAAGCGGTTTTTCTTTTTATCCGATGCGTTGGACAGAAAAGAGAAACCGCTTAGATTTTTAATTCTAAGCGGTTTCTTATTTTGGTGCCGACAGCGAGATTTGAACTCGCACAGCCTACGGCCACTACCCCCTCAAGATAGCGTGTCTACCAATTTCACCATGTCGGCATTTTGAAAACTTTTATTTCTGCTGCTGAGGAGCGGGTGCAGCAGGTGCGGGTTGGTTTTCAGCGGGAGAGGCAGGTTTCGGAGCCTGCTGGGTTTGTTTTACATTGCTGAAGTCCAAACCATGTTTGTTTGTATGGGTATGGATATAAACCATTGCCATGCAGGTTGCGAAGAAGAAAGTCGCTGCGATGGCGGTTGCGCGGCTCAGGAAGTTTGCGTTGCCTGCGGAACCGAATACGCCCTGCGCGCTGCCGCTACCTGACCCGAAGGTCGCGCCTGCGTCCGCGCCTTTGCCGTGTTGCAACAATACTAACACAACCACCGACAAAGCGGAAATAATATTAATAATCCAGATAAGGGTTTTAAAGGCTTCCATATGTTTTCTACGAGGCTTGCGCTGCGTTGATGATGGCGGTAAATGAGTCATACGATAATGACGCGCCGCCAACCAATGCGCCGTCTACATGAGGTACTGCGAAGATGTCGGCTGCATTGTCTGCTTTCACACTTCCGCCGTAAAGAACGCGGATTTTAACATCGCTTCCGCACAAAGACAAGATTTCTTTGTAGATGAATGCGTGCATGTCGGCAATTTGTTCTACGGTGGCGACTTTGCCGGTGCCGATTGCCCATACCGGCTCGTAGGCGACGGCGATGTTTTTGGTGTTCAGTCCATGCAATACGGAGAGTTGGTGGGCGATGACTTCGTGTTCTTTGCCGGCTTCGCGCTCTTCGAGGCTTTCGCCGACGCACAATAGGGGAATGAGGCCTACGTTGAGGACGTTTTCCATTTTGCGGCGTTGGATTTCGTTTTTCTCGCCGAAATAGAGGCTTCGTTCGGAGTGTCCTATGAGGACGATGTCTGTGCCGATATCGGCGAGCATTTCTGCGGAAACTTCGCCTGTGTAGGCGCCGTTGTTGGGGAAGCGGCTGACGTCTTGGGCGCAGGTGAGGATGCGGTTGTTGAGGACAATCTGCATGGCGTTGTGCAGTTGCAACAGGTAAACGGTCGGGGCGGCGAGGCCGATGAGGACGCGTTCGGCGGTGGGCATGATGCGGAAGCGGTGCATGAGTGCGTTGTTGTTTTGGAGTCGGCCGTTCATTTTCCAGTTGCCGATGACCCATTTTTGATCCCACATTCCGATTTGGTGATACATCTTTTTTGCTCCGTGTTGTGTTTCTTTGGCTGTACGCTGCGTGTAGCGCGATGTAACGTGAAGTTTAGTGGATATGCGACGGGTTCGCAACTTGAAACGGGATGCCCGGGGTCGTCTGAAATGCTGTTTCAGACGACCTGTTTTATAATAACTGCTTGATATACACATATATAGGACATGGCTATGCACGTGCTTCATTTTTCGGCTTCGGACAAGGCCGCGCTTTATCGGGAGGTGTTGCCGCAGATTGAGTCTGTGGTGGCGGACGAGACGGATTGGGTGGCGAATTTGGCGAACACGGCGGCGGTTTTGAAGGAGGCGTTCGGCTGGTTTTGGGTGGGTTTTTATTTGGTCGATACGCGTACGGACGAATTGGTTTTGGCGCCGTTTCAGGGGCCTTTGGCGTGTACGCGGATTCCGTTCGGGCGCGGGGTGTGCGGTCAGGCTTGGGCGAAGGGCGAGACGATGGTCGTCGAGGATGTGAACGCGCATCCCGACCATATTGCCTGTTCGTCTTTGTCGCGTTCGGAAATTGTGGTTCCGCTGTTTTCAGACGACCTCTGTATCGGCGTATTGGATGTGGACAGCGAGCATTTGGCGCAGTTTGATGAAACGGATGCTTTGTATTTGGGCGAACTGGCGAAGATTTTGGAGAAGCGGTTTAAGGCTTCGCGTCAGGCGGCTTGAGACTGAAAAACAGGCGGGCGGCGCGCGCTGAAGTTGGCGTGGCGGGAGTGTGGTTTTATAATGTCTGCCATTGCTAAAACAATTATTTAACGGAGCACAAAATGGATTTTGAAAAAGCGCGGTTCAATATGGTCGAACAGCAAATCCGTCCGTGGGATGTATTGGATTTTGACGTTTTGGACGCGTTGGAGGAAATTCCGCGCGAGCGTTTCGTGAACGAGTCTTTGCAGGGTTTGGCGTATGCCGACATGGAGCTGCCGCTTGCCAACGGACATAAGATGCTCGAGCCGAAAATCGTAGCGCGGTTGGCGCAGGACTTGAAGCTGACTAAAACCGATACGGTTTTGGAAATCGGCACGGGTTCGGGCTATGCGACCGCGCTTTTGGCGAAACTGGCGGGCAAAGTGGTTTCAGACGACCTCGATGCCGAGCAGCAAAACCACGCCAAAGCAGTGTTGGACGGCTTGGCTTTGAACAATATCGATTATGTGCAAAACAACGGGCTGACCGAGCCTTCCGCGGGCGCGCCGTTTGATGCGGTTTATGTCGGCGGCGCGGTGGACCGCGTGCCTGAAACATTGAAAGAGCAGTTGAAGGACGGCGGCCGCATGGCAATCATCGTCGGCCGCCGGCCGGTACAGCGCGCGCTGCTGATTACGCGCAAGGGCGACGAATTTGAAGAAAAAGTCCTGTTCGACACGCTGGTCGCGCATTTGGACGACAAAGAAAACCGTCCTTTCGGCGATTTCGATTTTTAATCTTTTCTGAACTCAAAGGTCGTCTGAAAACCAGCCGGACATGGCGAAACGTTTTCAGACGACCTTTCATCGTTTCCATCATTTCACACACACAACATCATGACGATCCCGCAACTCACCCCGTTGCAACTGCAACAATGGCAGGAAGAAGGCCGCGCGTTCCATCTGCTGGACGTGCGCACCGACGAGGAAACCGCCGTCTGCGCCCTGCCTGACGCCATCCATATCCCGATGAACCTGATTCCGCTGCGCCAAAACGAGCTGCCCGACGACGATTTGCCGATTGTCGTTTACTGCCACCACGGCATCCGCAGCCTGCATACGGCGATGTATCTGGCGGACGCGGGTTTTGAAAATCTGTTTAACCTGCAAGGTGGGATTGATGCTTGGGCTTTGCAGGTGGATGGGACGATGGCGAGATATTGAGATTTCGGATAGGAAAGGGCGGTAGGAGACCTTTGCAATAACATGGGTTACTAAAATTTTATGCTCAATCTCATTTTCAAAATGCAAAACCTTTCTGATTTTTCCTACTTTTTGCTCAATGTTAGGAAGGTTTTAGTCAATTGAAATTTTTTTGGCGCATTTTTATGCGTCAAATTTCGTTAACAGACTATTTTTGCAAAGGTCTCGGTAGGGCATGGCTGCCGCTTTTTTTACGTGCGGATGATCCGAATATCAAAAATCCTGAAATCCGTTTGCCGGTTTCAGGATTTTTGATTGGGCACTGTTTTTCAGACGACCTTGTATGCAGGGGTCGTCTGAAAACCTTTATCCTTGGGTATTGGGTTTAACCCATCAACGTTGAAACCAATCGCCAAGGGTTTAATGATTCAGGCGTTTTGGGCTTCGCGCTGCCAAAGGGTTTTTTGGGCGAAAACCAGTTTGTTGTCCGTAAATTTCACGTTTTCCAGACGCAAGGACCAAACATCGCTTTTCATCGCGCGGGCAAGCGGATGGGCTTTGTAATAGAGGGCGAGCGCTGCTTTTTTCTCTGTTTCGTCGGTCAGCAGTTGCGCGCTGGCTGTCAGCTGTATGCCGTTGATTTTGGCGATATTTTCCGGCTGGCCTGCGATGGTTCCGGCGATGTTCGGATTTTTCAGCATCAGGCTGCCGTGTTTGGAACGTGCCGAAGTCAGGACAATCAGCCTTGCTTGCGCTTCATCGGGCACATAAAAGCAGCAGGCGCTCCAAATTTCGCCGTCTGCGGCTGCCGCAATGCTGATCACATGGTTGGCGTGTAGGAATTTGATGATGTTGTCGGGGATGGGCTGCATGATGGATTTCAATTGAAAATGGTTCGGAAAGCTTGGATTAAAAACTTTCCGAACCGTTGTCCGTTTAGCGTTTCATTTCGCTTTCAATGGCGCGGATATTGGCCTGACGGTCGTTGACGGCTTGGGTCAGACGGCTGATTTTTGCCTGATCGCCTTTTTTCTTGGCAACATTCAGTTGCGCCTGCGCCCTGACCAAAGCCACTTGTTCGTTGCGGACTTCGTTTTCCAAGATTTGCTTGCGGGTCAGTTGCGGCTTGGGTTTGGATGCCGGCAGGATGGGTGCGGGCAGGATTTTGGCTTTGCGGTTCAACTCGGCGGCGCGGGCTTTGGCTGCTTTCAGGTCGCCGACGGAAGTCGCTTCGCCAAGCTTGCCGTTGCGCAATTTGATGTCCAAACGGGGATTGGCGGCTTCTGCCGTGTTGGTTACGCTGCCGCCCGTCGTGCGCGGCAAGACTTTGATGTCGCCCGGCTCGGGAGCGGCTTCCCCGAGGGCTTCTTTCAGGTCGACACGCTCGGGTACGGCCCTGCCGGCTTCTTCAGGGCTGACGTTTGCAGTGCCGTCCGTATGGGATTCGGTGCAATCGTTGCCGATTTTTTTCTCGGTAAATACTGCGTTGCCGTCCACTTTGCAGATATAGCCGGCTTGTGCGGAGAGGGCGGCGCTTCCCAGCCCGAAAGCCAAAATCAGTCGGTAAAAAATCGGTTTCATCTTTATTTCGGTATATGGCAAAGGTTTTGATTATACTATGCAGCCAGTTATAACGAATCAACTTATTTCAAACAAGGTAAAATTTTCCGATGCCGCCTATCATTGTGAAACGCTGCACGGGGATATCGTAGGCGCAAACCTAAACAGGCTGCGGCGATTATTGTGTTAAATATATTGGTTAGGCGGCTGGCGGGATAGGTGTTCCGTTTCGGCTGCTCCTTAGTTTAAATAATGTCCATTTTTCTATTTTCAAACAACGATGACAAATTCTTTCCTGATTGCCGGCGTTGACGAGGCAGGGCGGGGGCCTTTGGTCGGCAGCGTGTTTGCCGCCGCCGTTATCCTGCCGCCGTCTTACCATTTGCCCGGTTTGACCGACTCTAAAAAACTCAGCGAAAAAAAGCGCGATACATTGGCGGTTATGATTAAAGAACAGGCGCTGGCATGGTGTGTCGCACAAGCCGATCCGCAAGAAATTTTCGAACTGAATATCCTTCATGCCACGATGTTGGCAATGAGCCGCGCCGTACACGGGTTGGCGATCAAGCCCGATAAGGTATTTATCGATGGCAACAGAGTGCCGAAGGACCTTGGCGTGGATGCCGAAGCGGTGGTCAAAGGCGACAGCAAAATCATGGAAATTTCGGCGGCTTCTGTTTTGGCGAAGACCGCGCGCGATGCCGAGATGTATGTGTTGGCGGAACGTTATCCGCAATACGGTTTCGACAAACACAAAGGCTACGGCACGGCGCAACACCTCGAAGCCTTGCAGCGATACGGCGTATTGCCCGAACACCGACGGGATTTCGCGCCCGTTAAAGCCTTGTTGGCTCAGGGAAAGCTCTTTGAGTAAACGTTTGCCTGATTTCTTTTTTCAGACGACCTCTGTCCGTATTTTTAAAATTTGTTTTTACCCGAACTTCTAAACTTACCGCGTGAAATGCAGCAAGGACACAAAGCCGTCCTTGCCTCAAACAAGGTCGTCTGAAATTTCAGACGACCTTTTCATATACCTGCAACACGCTATTCGTCAATACTCCGCCGAATGCCAAAACGGCTGCCCTACGGTCGGCGTACTGGCTTGCGCTTTAGTACGCGCTTCGACCGGTTCGGCTTCAAATGCCAGTCGTCCGGATTCGACGGCGAGTGCGAAGGCGCGCGCCATGTTGACGGGGTCGCCGCTGCGGGAAACGGCGGTGTTCAGCAATACGCCGTCAAAACCCCATTCCATCACTTGCGCCGCCTGCGAGGGCAGGCCCAAGCCCGCGTCGATAATCAGCGGCGTGTCGGGCAGGCGTTCGCGCAGGACGTTCAGCGCATAGGCGTGAACCGCGCCCAAACCCGTGCCGATCGGCGCCGCCCACGGCATCAGCGCCTGACAGCCCGCGTCAAGCAGGCGGCGGCAGGCAATCAGGTCTTCGGTGCAATAAGGCAGCACTTTGAAGCCGTCTTTAATCAGGATTTCCGCCGCTTCGACAAGCTGGAATACATCCGGCTGCAAGGTGTCGTCGTCGCCGATGAGTTCGAGTTTGATCCAATCGGTTTCAAACACTTCACGCGCCATCTGCGCCGTCGTTACCGCTTCCTGCACGCTTTGGCAGCCTGCTGTGTTCGGCAGCACCGGGATACCGATTTCTTCCAAAAGCGACCAAAACCCCTGACCGTGCGCCTCGCCGCCGCTTCCCGCACGGCGCAGCGAGACGGTAATCATCGCGGGCCGGGCGGTTTGGACGGATTGTTTGAGGATTTCAGGGGTCGGATAGGCAGCCGTACCGAGCAGCAGCCGTGAAGGGAAAGTTTCTCCGTATAGGGTGAGCATGATAGGTTCCTTTGTATATTATTTTTTGGGCAAGAGCCTTCTGAAAAATCGGTTCAGATAGTTTCCAAATAGTTTTCAAGTCCTTCGGCGACCTTAGTCGGAATAAACTCGGTAATCGTGTATTTCGCTACGCCTTCTCGGTGAAACGGGTCTTCTGCAATTAACTTTTCTACCTGTTCCTTGCCTAATGCTTTCATCAGGATAACGCCGCCTGTCCGCGGCTGTTTGCGTCCAGACATAACAAATACACCCTCTTGATAATACCGTTCGAGATACGCAATATGCTCGGACAGGTAGGTTTCAACCTCACTCAAATCTTTCATATATTCCAACGATACAATAAACATTTCTTTTCCTTTTCTAATCATTAAACAAATAACAGAGATATACGCACAATAAAACCGCTTATCCGCCAACTACGGGGCGCACGATATCGACTTTGTCGTTTTCGTTCAAAACCGTTTCCGCATACGCGCCTTTGGCGACGAATCCGGTATTCACCGCGACGGCAAAAGGCTTTTTCGGCGCGGTTTGGGCGATGAGGTCGGCAACGGTTGTGCCGTGAAGTTCGGCGGGTTCGCCGTTTAAGATGATGTTCATGGTTTCTCGATATTTCGTAGGTAAGTTTCTTTATTCGCGATGCGCCTGCCCTTGCTTGAACCCGTCGCCCCATTCCTTCAATGCCGTCAGCACGGGGGCAAGCGTTTTGCCGTAGTCGGTCAGGCGGTATTCCACTCGTGGCGGGACTTCGGGATACACAGTACGCAAAATGATGCCGTCGGCCTCCAATGCGCGCAGTTGGGCGGTCAGCGTGCGTTGCGACACATCGGGCAGGATGCGGCGGATTTGGTTGAAGCGCAGCGTGCCGTCCG
>CAUSOO010000021.1:0-34178 GCA_963533245.1 uncultured Neisseria sp. | reverse complement strand
TGAGCTTCAGCCCGCGCGATTCCAGCAGGGATTTGAAAAAGGCGAAATGCTTGTCCTGGCGGCTGCCGTGCAGGATTTCGTCGCCGATGATGATGAGGTTGAACAAATGCTGTTGGTCTTTCATAATCTTTCTTTTCGAAGGTCGTCTGAAAATGTCTGGACGCGCCCAAAGGGTTTAAACAAAAGGAAAACCATGCACGAATATCGTTTGAAACAACCGAAAAACCGGCTTGACCGCTTGGAAAGTGCCTTCTTTTCCGTCTTCGGCTTGGGTTTGATACTGATGGAACAGCGCATTGCACTAGGCTTAACGCTCTTTGCCTTTGCCGCATGGTCGCTGTGGCGTGACTTTTATAAACGCAGCCGCGAAATCGTATTTTCAGAAGAAGGGATTTGTAAAATCAGCCGCGAAGGCACGCAAACACTGCCTTTAGAGGATTTTTGCGGCGTGGCGGTATTTACTGATACGAAACGAAGCAGAATCATTAATATCTACCGGATTGCGCTCGTCCCCAAGCAGCCGTACGATACGCCGCTGACGGTATATACCGCAGTACAGTCGTTTACTCGTCTGCCGGCTTTACCCCCGGAGTCCGTAAATTACATCCGCCATCGGATTGCCGAATGCACAGGCTTGCAGGATTTCGGCGATATCGGCTCGGCGACCTTGTCGGAGCTGTATGCAAAATGCTGTTTTTTAAATCAAGATTGACATAGGTCGTCTGAAAACCGAAATCCGTTTTCAGACGACCTATTTGGTTTACTCGGCTGGATTGTCGGCAATATTTATTAGATAATAAACCTAATTTTACGAAAAGGGGCGGTTGCGCCCATTTATTTTTAGTCCAAAGGATTCCCCCATGAGCCAAAACAATACTATCCTGCAACACCTCCCCGTCGGTCAAAAAGTCGGCATCGCCTTCTCCGGCGGCCTCGATACCTCCGCCGCGCTGTTGTGGATGAAACTCAAAGGCGCGCTGCCTTACGCCTACACTGCCAACCTCGGTCAGCCCGACGAAGACGACTACAACGCCATCCCCAAAAAAGCGATGGAATACGGCGCGGAAAACGCCCGCCTGATCGACTGCCGCGCGCAGTTGGCACATGAGGGCATCGCCGCCATCCAATGCGGCGCGTTCCACGTTTCCACCGGCGGCATCGCCTATTTCAACACCACGCCTCTGGGCCGCGCCGTTACCGGTACCATGCTCGTTTCCGCCATGAAGGAAGACGACGTCAACATCTGGGGCGACGGCAGCACCTACAAAGGCAACGACATCGAGCGTTTCTACCGCTACGGCCTCTTGACCAATCCCGCGCTGAAAATCTACAAACCTTGGCTCGACCAACAATTTATCGACGAACTCGGCGGCCGCCACGAAATGAGCGAATTTCTGATTGCCAACGGCTTCAACTACAAAATGTCGGTGGAGAAAGCCTACTCTACCGACTCCAATATGCTGGGTGCCACCCACGAAGCCAAAGATTTGGAATTCCTCAACAGCGGCATCAAAATCGTCAAACCCATCATGGGCGTTGCCTTCTGGGACGAAAACGTCGAAGTCAAACCCGAAGAAGTCAGCGTGCGCTTTGAAGAAGGCGTGCCGGTTGCACTGAACGGCAAAGAATACGCCGACCCCGTCGAACTCTTCCTCGAAGCCAACCGCATCGGCGGCCGCCACGGCTTGGGCATGAGCGACCAAATCGAAAACCGCATCATCGAAGCCAAATCGCGCGGCATCTACGAAGCCCCGGGCATGGCGTTGTTCCACATCGCCTACGAACGCTTGGTGACCGGCATCCACAACGAAGACACCATCGAACAATACCGCATCAACGGCCTGCGTCTCGGCCGCTTGCTCTACCAAGGCCGCTGGTTCGACAGCCAAGCCCTCATGTTGCGTGAAACCGCCCAACGTTGGGTCGCCAAAGCCATTACCGGCGAAGTAACCCTTGAATTGCGCCGCGGCAACGACTATTCGATTCTGAACACCGAATCGCCCAACCTGACCTACCAACCCGAACGCCTGAGCATGGAAAAAGTCGAAGACGCCGCGTTCACCCCGCTCGACCGCATCGGCCAGCTCACCATGCGCAACCTCGACATCACCGACACCCGCGCCAAACTGGGTATCTACTCTCACAGCGGTTTGCTGTCGCTGGGCGAAGGTTCGGTATTGCCGCAGTTGGGCAATAAGAAATAAGGTTTGTTGCCCTGCATCATTAGCAACTTGAGGGGTCGTCTGAAAAGATGATCCCTTATAAAAGGAATCCCATGAAAGAATACAAAGTCGTCATTTATCAGGAAAACCTGCTGTCCAGCCTGTTTTTCGGCGCAGCCAAAGTCAATCCCGTCAAATTCAGCGCGTTCCTCAACAGCCAAACTCCCGAAGGTTGGCGTGTCGTAACCATGGAAAAAGATCAACGCCGTATGCTCTTATTTTTCAGACGTGAAGCCTACGTCGTCATTTTGGAGCGGGAACGTGTTTAAACTCGGCGTTTATGCCTGTCTCGGGCTGTTTGTCGGCTGGGTGTTGCTGCTGATTCTGCAACTTTGGTTTTCTTTTATCGAGGCAGAATTATTCTTCAAAATTACCCTGACCATGGCGGGGTTGTTTGTCATCATCCTCGCTGCCTTGCTGGTGTGCAGTCAGTATTTTTCCGAAAAGAAAATGAAAGACGACGGGTTTATCAACTGATGCGGCTCCGGATAAAACCTGCATCCAAACCATAATAGGTCGTCTGAAAAACCGTTTTCAGACGACCCCACTATTTCCTCAAATCATTTGAAATCATGAAATTCTTCACACACTTTTATCTTGAAAACCATATGTATTTCAACGACTACTTGAAATACGTCCTCATTTTCGCCGCGCTCGTCGTCCTGCTGCTCGCCGTATCGCAATACCTGCGCCACCGCATGGACACCAAATACCGCGACCTGAGCATTATTGCCCTGCTGCTGCTCATCCTCATCAGCGGCATCCAATACCTCTCATACAGCGAACGCCAAAACTTCGCCGCGGACAACTCGCGCATGGTCGGTTTTCTCAATACCCTGATTGAAAACCAAAAAGTGGAAAAGCGCGACATCAGCGTCAACAGCACGCACCTATACAACGGCATGATCGTCGGCATCAAAAACCAATACTACGAAGTCCATTTCAATCAAGACTTCTCCGCCTACACCCTGACCCCCATCAATCTGGTCAACAACAACATCGAACTTATCGACAAAGAATAACAGGACACACTCATGGAAGCATACTCCCTCCTTGCCCTCAAACTCCTTATGGGAATTTTAGGTTTGGTTTTGCAAATCAACCTTTTAGGTAAAGGCAACCTCGCCCCCACCTCCGCCATGGATCAAGTGCAAAACTATGTTCTCGGCGGCATCATCGGCGGCGTGATTTACAGCGACAGCGTCGGGCTTTTACAGTTTTTCCTCGTGCTGATTTTGTGGACGCTGTTGGTCTTGAGTCTGAAATTCATCAAAAACCACAACCACTGGGTCAAATCCGTGATTGACGGCAAATCCGTCTGGGTCATCGTCAACGGCGAAATCCAAACCGAAGAATGTATGAAAAACGGCATCAGCGCACATGACCTGATGTTTAAGCTCCGTGCCGCCGGCATCTATGAAATCGCCGCCGTCAAACGCGCCGTCATGGAACAAAACGGTCAGCTCACCGTCATCCAATACGGCGACGAAAGCCTGCGCTACCCCCTGATTACCGACGGGCAAATCGACCACGACATCTTGGAAATCATCAAACGCGACGACGAGTGGCTGCAACAGGAACTTGACCGTCTCCATCTTGATGCTTCGAAAGTCTATATCGGCGAATATATCGACGGGAAATTGGTGGCACACCCTTATCCTTCTTAATTTATAGTGGATTAAATTTAAATCAGGACAAGGCGACGAAGCCGCAGACAGTACAGATAGTACGGCAAGGCGAGGCAACGCCGTACTGGTTTAAAGTTAATCCACTATAAAAAAACAAAGGTCGTCTGAAACCTAGACTGGATTTCAGACGACCTTTTTGCATCAACCCCAAATGACGCAGGTTTTGCTGTTTTTGTTAATCGCGATATTCAAACGACGTCCCCAAAAACTGCTCTAAGGCAGAAACATGGGAATGATGCGGGTCTTTGACGGCAGTCAGCAGTAAAACGCTGCCGTGTTGCCGTTCCAACTCCAAGAGCTGCCTAATGGCGGTTTGCTCGGTATCGCCGTGCAGCTCCTCATGGTAACGGCTGACGAAACCGTCAAAATGTTCAGCCGGATTTTCATGATACCAGCGGCGCAGGTTTGCACTGGGGGTGATGTCTTTGAGCCAAAGCGCCGTAGTGAAGACCTCTTTGCGGATGCCGCGCGGATAGAGGCGGTCGATAAAGACTGCGGTTTGTTCGGGGTCGGGCCGGTATGCGTAAATGCGCTGTACGGTAAACATGTTTGCTTGTCTCCAATGGATTCAGGTCGTCTGAATGTTCAGACGACCTGATGTTTTATAGTGGATTAACTTTAAACCAGTACGGCGTTGCCTCGCCTTAGCTCAAAGAGAACGATTCTCTAAGGTGCTGAAGCACCAAGTGAATCGGTTCCGTACTATCTGTACTGTCTGCGGCTTCGTCGCCTTGTCCTGATTTAAATTTAATCCACTATACTTTAATGGTTTGAAAAAAGACAGGCAGGAACGCCCGCCTTGCAATTTATCTGCCTCAAGCGTAATGGATGCCCAAGACTTTGGCGTTGTGGCTGATGATTTCTTCGGCGAGCTGCGGGTTGTCGTTGAGCTTGATGCCGAAGCCGGGAACAAGCTCTTTCAGACGACCTTCCCATGAGGAAATGCGGCTTGGGAAGCATTGGTGGATGAGCTTGATCATCAAGGGTACGGCGGTTGATGCGCCGGGGGATGCGCCCAAGAGTGCGGCGAGCGAGCCGTCAGCGTGGGCGACGATTTCGGTGCCAAATTGGAGGACGCCGCCTTTTTCAGGGTCTTTTTTGATGATTTGAACGCGTTGTCCTGCGGTGATGAGTTCCCAGTCGTCAGGGTTTGCTTCGGGGTAGTATTCCAGCAGGGAGGCGAAGCGTTCTTCTTTGGTTTTGCGCAATTCGCCCAAGAGGTATTTGGTCAGGGGCATATTTGCCCAGCCGGCGCGCAGCATGGGGTAGAGGTTGTCCAAGTGGATGGACAGGGGTAAATCCATGAGCGAACCTTGTTTGAGGAAGTTGGAGCGGAAGCCTGCGTAAGGGCCGAACATGAGGTGGCGTTTGCCGTCCACGTTGCGGGTGTCGAGGTGCGGGACAGACATGGGCGGCGCGCCGACGGAGGCTTGTCCGTACACTTTGGCGTTGTGCTGCGCGGCGGTTTCGGGATTGCTGTTGCGGAAGAACAGTCCGGAAACGGGGAAGCCGCCGTAGCCTTTGCCTTCGGGGATGCCGGATTTTTGCAGCAGGGTCAGTGCGCCGCCGCCTGCGCCGAGGAAGAGGAAGCGGGTGCGGAGGGTGAGCTGTCCGTCGGGGTTGCGGGTGTCGCTGGTTTTGAGTACCCATGCGCCGTCGGATTCGCGTTTGATGTCGTCGACGTGGCGGTTGAACTCGGTTTTGACGCCTTTTTCGCGCAGGTATTGCACCATTTGGCGGGTCAGGCTGCCGAAATCGACGTCCGTGCCTTCGGCGGAGTAGTTGGCGGCGACGGGTTGTCCTTCTTTACGGCCGTTGATGACCAGCGGCGCCCATTCGGCGATTTTGGCGCGGTCGGTGGAGAATTCCATCCGTTCGAAGAGTTTTTGGGATTTGAAGGCGTCGAAACGTTTTTGCAGGTAGTCGCAATGGTCGGTGTTCATGACCAGCGACATATGCGGGACGGTATGGATGAAGGAGTTGTCGGTGATTTTGCCTTCTTCGACAAGCGATGACCAGAACTGGCGGCTGATGTGGAATTGTTCGGCAATATTGAGGGCGCGGGTCGGGTCGATGGTGCCGTCTGCACCGAGCGGGGCGTAATTGAGTTCGCACAATGCGGAATGCCCTGTGCCGGCGTTGTTCCAAGCGTTTGACGACTCCAACGCTACGTCTTCCAAGCGTTCGATAAGGGTGATTTCCCAAGACGGTTCGAGTTCTTTGAGCAAAACGCCCAAAGTCGCGCTCATAATGCCTCCACCCACCAAGACAACATCTGTTGCTTCAGCCATGGTTGTACTCCTAGAAACAGGCATATCCTGCCTTTATGATTATCCGTTGTATTACGAACGCCTGTTTCGGCGGTAAAACCTGCTGGCGCGGTGTTTTTGGCGTGGAAGATTGCGCGCGGGTTTTACGTTTTGAACCGATGTTAAACCGTTCATAATATGTTATTGAGAATTTAGTGGATTTTTCTGAGAATTGCAAAGATTTTCTGTTTGGATTTACATAAACGCGGTTTGAAAAGGTCGTCTGAAACATTCAGACGGCCTTTATTTATCAGGTATTTGGCGGGGTTATGCCTGATTTCATTCACTTCTTAAAGACTTCAGATTGTCAGCAAGATGGACGTGTTTTGATGAAAAAATGAAGAAGAAAACGTTTTTTCAGGATGCGTCATAAGCTGCCGCTTTTTTGAGCAGTTTTGCCCTTGCCTGCGGCCATTCTTCGCGCAGCAGGCTGTATTCCACCGTATCGCGCACGCTGCCGTCTTTCCGCAATTTGTGGCAGCGCAAGATGCCGTCTTGGTGTGCGCCCAAGCGTTCGATGGCGCGTTGGGAGGCGGTGTTGAGGTTGTCGGTCTGCCAGCAGGCGCAGCGGCAGTTTAAAGTGTCGAAAACGTAGTCGAGCAACATGATTTTGCAGGCGGTATTGATGCGCGTGCGCCGTGCCGACAGGGCATACCATGTGAAACCGATGTAGAGGCGGGGGATGGCGGGATCGATGTGGTAAAGCGAAGTCGATCCGACGATTTTGCCCGTGTCTTCATCGATGACGGCAAAGGCAAGGCGGGTTTGCGTGGCGGTGCGGATATAGTCCGCCACTTGGTCGGGTTCGGGCGCGGTGGTTACGTTCAGTTTCCAGACTTCGCCGTCGCAAACTGCTTCGCGCAAACCGGCTTCGTGTGCCGCCGTCAAAGGCTCGAGACGGACGCGGTCGAAGGACAAAACGGGAACAGATGAAAAATCAGCCATGGGGTTTCCTTTGTATTTGAAGATTTGAGTTTTCAGACGACCTTTGTATAGTGTCTTAACGGGCGACATCTTTGAGGTCGTCTGAAAGCTATTGATTAATGATGTTTGAACACCAGCACGCCCGATTCCGATACAAACCCGTCCAGCGGCAGGTCGTGCGGTTCGCGCGGCAGTGTGTCAACCAGTTGGCAAGCGAAGCCTACACCTATGGTTTTTGCCTGTAAACGGTATTTCATCGCCGCGAGCGTCGCATCGTAATAGCCGCCAGCCTGCCCTAAGCGGTAGCCTTCGCGGTCCATGCCGACAATCGGGACAAGCAATATCGATAAACCGTGTACACGGATTTTGCGTCCCGTAAACTGCGGTACATGCAGCTTCGCCCTGCCTCGTTTGCGTTCTTGTTTCGTCCCATCGGCAGGATAGGGCGTGAACCACATTCGCCGCGAATGCGGTTCGATATAAGGCAGATAGAGTTTGGCGCCACGTTTTTGTGCCGCGCGGACAAAGCCGTCCAGCCGCAGCTCGCTGCCCATCGGCCAATACACGCCGATCTTCCGCCCCTTCTTGATATAACGTTTGAGCAGGCGGTTAATCGTTTGCCCCGCCGCCAACCGCCCTTGATGCCCCATCTGCGCGCGGGCGCGGCGCAATTCTCGGCGTAGGGCGTGTTTTTCCTCATTCCTCATTTCAGACGACCTTTTGAGTGTTGTTGTAGAATACGGCGATTATAAACGCTCCGTTAACATCAAAACAGGATTCCGCCATGTGGCATATCGTCCTTATCGGCTACCTCTTCGTCGCCGTCATGTATTCCGCTGCCCAGCCCAGCATCGCGCGCGCTTTGATTTATTTGGTTTTTTGGGCAGTCCTGCCCGTTGCGTTTACCGTTTTCACCGTTACCATCCGCCGCCGCAACCGCCTGATGAAGCAGCAGGAAAAAGAAGCATTCGAACAAAGCCGCGGCACAGCCGGACAAGAAGGCGGCAAACAGGACGGCAGTGCATAAAATCCCTTTTCAGACGACCCCTTATCCGCTATAATCCGTCAGTTTTCCATTTCGGAAACACACTATTTTTTAAAACTTATGCCCACTTTCGCCGAAGGGTGCTTGACAATAGGCGCAGCCTATCAAGTTCTATGCGATTGAATGTGTGCTCTTAACCCTTTCAAGGAAATAAAATGTCTCAAATTACTATGCGTCAGATGATTGAAGCCGGCGTTCACTTCGGCCACCAAACCCGTTTCTGGAACCCGAAAATGGCACAATACATTTTCGGTGCGCGCAATAAAATCCACATCGTCAACCTGGAAAAAACCCTGCCGATGTTCCAAGAAGCGCAAGAAGCCGTACGCCGTCTGGTTGCCAACAAAGGCACCGTGCTGTTCGTCGGTACCAAACGCCAAGCGCGTGAAATCATCCGCGAAGAAGCTACCCGCGCCGGTATGCCTTTCGTCGATCACCGTTGGTTGGGCGGCATGCTGACCAACTACAAAACCGTTAAGCAATCCATCAAACGCCTGGAAGAAAAAACCGCCGCTTTGGAAAACGCTGCCGAAGGCGGTTTCAACAAAAAAGAAATTCTGGAAATGCAACGCGACGTTGAAAAACTGGAACGTTCTTTGGGCGGTATCAAAAACATGAAAGGCCTGCCTGACGCGATTTTCGTTATCGACACCGGCTACCAAAAAGGTACTCTGGTCGAGGCTGAAAAACTGGGCATCCCCGTTATCGCCGTAGTCGATACCAACAACAGCCCTGACGGCGTGAAATACGTCATCCCCGGTAACGACGACTCCGCCAAAGCCATCCGCCTGTACTGCCGCGGCATCGCCGACGCAGTTTTGGAAGGCAAAAACCAAGCGCTGCAAGAAACCGTAGCCGCTGCCCAAGAAGCTGCTGCCGAGTAATCCGGCAAACCGAAGAGGGGCGTTATGCCCCTTTTCTCAAATCCCGTTCTGAAAAACCTTTTCAGACGACCCCATTCCCAAACACGGATACCCCGTGTTTCCCCAAAATCTAGGAGATTCAAAATGGCAGAAATTACTGCAAAAATGGTTGCCGACCTGCGCGCCGCTACCGGCCTGGGCATGATGGAATGCAAAAAAGCCTTGGTTGAAGCCGAAGGCAACTTCGAAAAAGCCGAAGAAATCCTGCGCATCAAATCCGGCGCGAAAGCCGGCAAACTGGCCGGCCGTACCGCTGCCGAAGGCGTATTGGCTTACGCCATCAACGGCAATGTCGGCGCTTTGGTTGAAGTAAACTGCGAAACCGACTTCGTTGCCAAAGACGCAGGCTTCGTAGAATTCGCCAACTTTGTTGCGAAAACCGCTGCCGAGAAAAAACCGGCTACCGTTGAAGAACTGAGCGAACTGGTTGAGGCAGAACGTAAAGCCATCATCGCCAAATTGGGCGAGAACATGTCTGTCCGCCGCTTCCAAGTGATCGACACCGCCAACCAACTGGTTGCCTACATCCACGGCGCATTGGCTACCGAAGGCGTATTGGTTGAGTTCAAAGGCTCTGAAGACGTAGCGCGTAAAATCGGTATGCACATCGTTGCCGCCAAACCGCAATGCGTAACCGAAGCCGAAGTAGATGCCGAAACCATCGAAAAAGAACGCCACATCTACACCGAGCAAGCCATCGCTTCCGGCAAACCTGCCGACATCGCCGCTAAAATGGTTGAAGGTCGTATCCGTAAATTCTTGGCAGAAATCACCCTGAACGGCCAAGCATTCGTGATGAACCCTGACCAAACCGTTGCCCAATTCGCTAAAGAAAACGGCACCGAAATCATCAGCTTCGTCCGCTACAAAGTAGGCGACGGCATCGAAAAAGCCGTTGTCGACTACGCAGCCGAAGTTGCCGCTGCTGCTAAAGTGTAAGGCAGAAATGAAAAAGAAAGCACCTGGATTCCAAACGAATCAGGGTGCTTTTTTTTGAGAGCTATACTGTTTAGAATACTGTTGGAAATCGAATATTTCATCATAAACAACACATAATAATTTATCCAAACCATACACCCACGGAAAACGCGTTATCCTGTCAGCCAAACATCCCGAAAGGTAGTCTGAAAAATCAAACGCCCTTTCCCCGCATTGAAGCAGCGCTCTAAATAACTAGCGCTATCCACCTAAAGAAAGCAAGGTATCCCATGACACAGCAAATCAAATACAAACGCGTATTATTGAAACTCTCCGGCGAATCCCTGATGGGTTCCGACCCTTTCGGCATCAATCACGACACCATCGTCCAAACCGTCGGTGAAATCGCCGAAGTCGTCAAAATGGGCGTACAAGTCGGCATCGTTGTCGGCGGCGGCAACATCTTCCGCGGCGTATCCGCCCAAGCAGGCAGCATGGACCGCGCCACCGCCGACTACATGGGCATGATGGCGACCGTGATGAACGCGTTGGCACTCAAAGATGCCTTCGAAACCCTCGGCATCAAAGCGCGCGTACAATCCGCGCTTTCCATGCAGCAAATCGCCGAAACCTACGCCCGCCCCAAAGCCATCCAATACCTTGAAGAAGGCAAAGTCGTCATCTTCGCCGCCGGTACGGGCAACCCGTTCTTCACCACCGACACCGCCGCCGCCCTGCGCGGAGCCGAAATGAACTGCGACGTCATGCTCAAAGCCACCAATGTGGACGGCGTTTATACCGCAGACCCGAAAAAAGACCCGTCCGCTACACGCTACGAAACCATTACCTTTGACGAAGCCTTGAACAAAAACCTCAAAGTCATGGATGCGACTGCCTTCGCCCTCTGCCGCGAACGAAAACTCAACATCGTCGTCTTCGGCATCGCCAAACAAGGCTCGCTCAAACGCGTCATTACCGGCGAAGACGAAGGCACGCTGGTTCACTGCTGATTCCCATCGGGCAATAATTGAAGTGATTTGATCAAGCAACAGGTCGTCTGAAAACCCGAAAATAGGTTTTCAGACGACCTTTTTGATGGTGGGCAACATAAGAAACAGGCAACGAAGCAGGGGGTGTTCATCCGCTATATGTTTGCCTGTTGGAATACCGATTTGCCTAGATTTGTATATTCTGTCGTACAATACGCGCTTTCAGACGACGTCTGGACTTTTGAAGGAATAAAACGGATGAATTTGTTAGGGGCTTTGGCCAAGGTCGGCAGTTTGACGATGGTGTCGCGCATACTTGGATTTTTGCGCGATACGGTAATTGCCCGAGCGTTTGGTGCAGGTATGGCGACCGACGCCTTTTTTGTGGCGTTCAAACTGCCGAACCTGTTGCGCCGCGTATTTGCGGAAGGGGCGTTTGCCCAGGCTTTTGTGCCGATTTTGGCGGAATATAAGGAAACGCGTTCGAAAGAAGCGACGGAGGCGTTTATCCGCCATGTGGCGGGGATGCTGTCGTTTGTCCTGGTTATCGTTACCGCTCTGGGTATTCTTGCCGCGCCTTGGGTGATTTGGGCTTCCGCGCCCGGCTTTGCCAAGGATGCGGACAAATTCCAGCTTTCTATCGATTTACTACGGATTACGTTTCCTTATATCTTATTGATTTCGTTGTCTTCTTTTGTCGGCTCGATACTGAATTCTTATCATAAGTTCAGCATTCCCGCGTTTACGCCGACGTTTTTGAATATTTCTTTTATCGTCTTTTCGCTGTATTTCATACCGTATTTTGATCCGCCCGTTACCGCGTTGGCTTGGGCAGTTTTTGTCGGCGGGATTTTGCAGCTCGGTTTCCAACTGCCTTGGCTGGCGAAACTGGGTTTTTTGAAACTGCCTAAGCTGAATTTTCAAGATAGGGCGGTCAACCGCGTGATGAAACAGATGGCGCCTGCGATTTTGGGCGTGAGCGTGGCGCAGATTTCTTTGGTGATCAACACGATTTTCGCTTCTTATCTGCAATCGGGCAGCGTTTCGTGGATGTATTACGCCGACCGCCTGATGGAGCTGCCCAGCGGTGTTTTGGGTGCGGCGCTCGGTACGATTTTGCTGCCGACTTTGTCCAAGCATGCAGCCAATCAGAATACAGAGCAGTTTTCCGGACTGCTCGACTGGGGTTTGCGCCTGTGTATGCTGCTGACCCTGCCGGCGGCGGTCGGGTTGGCGGTATTGTCGTTCCCGCTGGTGGCGACGCTGTTTATGTACCGCGAATTTACGCTGTTTGACGCGCAGATGACGCAACATGCGCTGATTGCCTATTCTTTCGGTTTAATCGGCTTAATCATGATTAAAGTGTTGGCACCCGGTTTCTATGCGCGGCAAAACATTAAAACGCCCGTCAAAATCGCCATCTTTACACTCGTCTGCACACAGTTGATGAACCTCGCCTTTATCAGTTCTCTGAAACACGTCGGGCTTTCGCTTGCCATCGGCCTAGGCGCGTGTATCAATGCGGGATTGTTGTTTTACCTGTTGCGCAAACATGGTATTTACCAACCCGGTAAAGGGTGGGGGAGTTTCCTAAGTAAAATGCTGCTGTCGCTTGTCGTGATGGGCAGCGGGCTGTGGGCGGCGCAGACTTACCTGCCGTTTGAGTGGGTGCATGTCGGCGGTTTGCGTAAAGCAGGACAGTTGTGCATCTTGGTTGCGATAGGCGGCGGTTTGTATTTCGTGTCGCTGGCTGCGCTGGGTTTCCGACCGAGAGATTTCAAACGGGTGGAAGCACATTAGCGGGTGTTGAAATGTTCAAAAGGTCGTCTGAAAACCTATATCCAAGGTTTTCAGACGACCTTTTTTCATAACGGCAAACTTACGCAACCGCAGGTGCGACGGCTTTCACATAATTCAGCGCGATAAACTGTTTTTCGGGATCAAGCTCGGTGATTTTGAGCAGGACTTGTGATTTGGGCAGTGCGTCGAACGGGATGCCGGTGGCGCGGGTTACCAGTGGCAGGCCTTCGATGCGGACAAGGTCTTCTTTGAGGATGGTCGCGGTCAGCTCGGTTTTGCCTTGCTGTTGCAGGTACACGAGGCTCCAATAGGCTTCCATCTGCCGTTGGAAGTCGGCGTAGGAGGCGTAGGCGGTGTCGAAATCGCGCAAGGCGGCGAAGAGTTCGGCATCGCTTTGCCGGAAGAGCGGCTCGGCGGTGTCGTCTATCAAGCTGAGGAGTTGTTTTTGGTTGATGTAGTCGGCGGCGCGGCGCAGCGGCGAGGTGAACCAGCCGTAATGCTGCACGCCCATGCCGATGTGCGGCTCGGATTTGGTGCTCATGCGCACTTTTCCTGCGGGTTGCACGCGGAAGAGGCCGGGCAGGTCGTTGTCATGGAGCATCTGCGCCCAAGTGCTGTTGGCGAGTATCATCATTTCGCTGACTAGCATGTCGATGGGCGAACCGCGTTCGCGGCGGACGACGGAGACTTTGCCTTCTTCATCCAATTCGATGCTGTAATCGTATTGCGGCGCGCGGTCGGGTTCGTATTTGCCGCGCGCTTTTTGCAGGGCGACGGCAAATTGGTGCAACCAAATCAGGTCTTGATGGTGGGCGAACATCATTTCGCCGGCTTCGTCCAAGCCGGTTTCGGCGTTGAAATGCGGCTCAATGGTTTGGATGCGCAGGTTTTCGGCGATGTTGACGGCTTCGATTTTGCAGGTCGGCTCGCCGACGTTGAATTCGCTGTCCACATCAAAATAAATGCTGACGGCAGGACGGTACGCGCCCGCATCGAGGCTGAACGCGGCAATCCAGTTTTCGGGCAGCATGGTGATTTTGCCGCCGGGGAAATAGACCGTGCTCAAGCGTTCCATGATGTTTTTTTCCATTTTGTCGCCCGGTTTAACGGCGAGCGACGGCGCGGCGATGTGGATGCCGACGCGCTTCGTGCCGTTGCCCAAATCGGTCAGGCTTAAAGCGTCATCGACTTCGGTGGTCGATTCGTCGTCAATGGAAAAGGCGGTAACGTCAGCCTTGGGCAGATCGGGCATTTCGGGAAGAGGGAGGTCGGGGAAACCTGTTCCTTTGGGGAAATATTTGATTTCAAACCCGTCTTGCAGGTATTGCGGAATGGACGTAATGCCGCCTGTTTTTTTCGCCAATTCGTAGGCGGAGGTTTTCAGCGCGTCGGCGGCTTTGGTAAAGGCTTTGTAGGTCAGCGACTGCTTATCTGGCGCGTGCAGGATGGTTTTCAAATCCGCCGCGATTTCAGACGGCATCTCGCCGCGTTTCAAGGCTTCCGCCCAAGCGTCGATTTGCGCGTCTTGCTGTTTTTTGCGTTCGATGGCGGCAAGCGCTTGTTTCAAAGTTTCTTCAGGTGCGGCTTTGAACACGCCTTTGGCTTTTTTGTAGAAATACATCGGCGCGGCGTACAGCGCAATCAAGGTCGCCGCCAGCTCGGTTTTGGTCGGCGCATGACCGAAATATTCTTCGGCAATCGCCTCAGCGGAAAATTCTTCTTCGCCGCACACTTCCCACAATAAATCGGTGTCGATGTCCGCCGCCTGCGCCTGCGCGTTCTCTAAAAACGCCGCCATGTCGCCGTCGAACTCAGCAAAGACATTATTCGCCTTCACTTTGGTGCGCTTGCCGTGTTGGGTATCGACTTGGTAGGTGGCGTCGTTTTTTTGGACGATGGCGGCGACTTTGAATTGGCCGGACTCTTCGTAAAAGATATTCATGTATTGCTGCTGTCAGGTTGAAGTGGGAAACGGGCGATTTTAGCAGATTCTTGTTGATAAAGACGGACAAAAGGTCGTCTGAAAAGCGAATCTGGTTTATTGGAAGGGTTTGTTGTGTTTAGGGCTGGCGGTGGGTGTTGCATTTTCTTCTATCCAATTTTATTGGTGTTGATATGGGTAAAGGAATGAAGTTGGGTTGTTATAAAACACAAATAAGAATCGTTATCATAAACTTATTGAATTTATTAAGATTTTTTTGCAGGTTGACCGACATTTACCTTTTAATGGATTTTGAAATTCGATAAAATAGCAGGATATTAAGATTTGTCTGTCAACCAGTTAGGCATAAACCCATGTTGGCCAGTTACTTTCCCGTCCTCGTATTCATCCTCGTCGGCCTTGCGGCCGGCGTGCTGTTTATCCTGCTCGGCACGATTTTAGGTCCGAAACACCACTACGCCGAAAAAGACGCGGCTTACGAATGTGGTTTCGAAGCCTTTGAAAACGCCAGGATGAAGTTTGACGTGCGTTATTATCTCGTCGCCATCCTGTTCATCCTCTTCGATTTGGAGGTTGCGTTTATGCTGCCGTGGGCAGTGGTATTTAAAGAATTGGGTACATACGGTTTCTGGTCTATGCTGGTGTTTATCGTCGTTCTGACGGTAGGCTTTATTTACGAATGGAAAAAAGGTGCGCTGGAATGGGAATAGAAGGCGTTTTGAAAAAAGGTTTCATCACCACCAGCGCAGATACGGTGTTGAACTATATGCGTACCGGTTCATTGTGGCCGGTTACTTTCGGCTTGGCCTGCTGCGCCGTGGAAATGATGCACGCGGGTATGGCGCGTTATGACCTTGACCGTTTCGGCATCATTTTCCGTCCGTCCCCCCGTCAGGCCGACCTGATGATTGTGGCGGGTACGCTGACCAACAAAATGGCGCCCGCCCTGCGCCGCGTATACGACCAGCTTGCCGAGCCGCGCTGGGTATTGTCTATGGGCTCGTGTGCCAACGGCGGCGGCTATTACCACTATTCTTATTCCGTCGTGCGCGGTGCCGACCGCGTCGTGCCGGTAGACGTTTATGTGCCGGGTTGTCCGCCGACTGCGGAAGCCCTGATTTACGGCCTGATTCAGCTCCAGCAAAAAATCAAGCGCACTTCCACCATCGCGCGTGACGAGTAAGGAGAGGATGACATGGTAAGCATTCAAAACTTATACGAGACCGTCGTCGGCGTGCTCGGCGAGCAGGCAAGCAAAGTCATTTCCGCTTTGGGCGAGATTACCGTCGAGTGTCTGCCCGAACACTATATTTCAGTCATGACCGCATTGCGCGACCATGAAGATTTGCATTTCGAGCTTCTGGTTGACTTATGCGGCGTCGATTACAGCACTTACAAAAACGAAGTATGGCAGGGTAAACGCTTTGCCGTCGTCAGCCAGCTGCTTTCCGTTAAAAACAATCAACGCATCCGCGTACGCGTCTGGGTTTCAGACGACGACTTCCCCGTAGTCGAATCCATAGTCGATATTTACAACAGCGCGGATTGGTACGAACGCGAAGCCTTCGATATGTACGGCATCATGTTCAACAACCATCCCGACCTGCGCCGCATCCTGACCGATTACGGCTTTGTCGGACATCCGTTCCGCAAAGACTTCCCGATTTCCGGCTATGTCGAAATGCGTTACGACGAAGAGCAAAAACGCGTGATTTACCAACCCGTTACCATTGAGCCGCGCGAGATCACGCCGCGTATCGTCCGTGAGGAGAACTACGGTGGCCAATAAATTAAGAAACTACACCATCAACTTCGGCCCGCAACACCCTGCGGCGCACGGCGTATTGCGTATGATTTTGGAGTTGGAGGGCGAAACCATCGTCCGTGCCGACCCGCATATCGGCCTCCTGCACCGAGGCACAGAGAAACTGGCGGAAACCAAAACCTATCTGCAAGCCCTGCCTTATATGGATAGGCTGGACTACGTTTCCATGATGGTCAACGAGCAGGCGTATTGCTTGGCGGTAGAAAAACTCGCCGGAATTGATGTGCCTATCCGCGCCCAATACATCCGCGTCATGTTCGCCGAAGTAACGCGCATCCTCAATCACTTGATGGGTATCGGTTCGCACGCCTTCGACATCGGCGCGATGACCGCCATCCTTTACGCCTTCCGCGACCGCGAAGAGCTGATGGACTTGTACGAAGCCGTTTCCGGCGCGCGTATGCACGCCGCCTACTTCCGTCCCGGCGGCGTTTACCGCGACCTGCCCGACTTCATGCCCAAATACGAGAGCAGCAAATTCCGCAATGCCAAAGTATTGAAGCAGCTCAACGAATCCCGCGACGGCACCATGCTCGACTTCATCGACGCCTTCTGCGAACGCTTCCCGAAAAACATCGACACACTCGAAACCCTTCTGACCGATAACCGCATCTGGAAACAGCGTACCGTCGGCATCGGCGTCGTCTCCCCTGAGCGCGCCATGCAAAAAGGCTTTACCGGCGTGATGCTGCGCGGTTCGGGCGTGGAATGGGACGTGCGTAAGAAACAGCCGTATGAAGTGTACGACCAAATGGATTTCGACATCCCCGTCGGCGTTAACGGCGACTGCTACGACCGCTACCTCTGCCGCATGGAAGAAATGCGCCAATCCGTACGCATCATCAAACAATGCGCCGACTGGCTGCGCGTCAATCCCGGCCCGGTCATCACCACAAACCACAAATTCGCCCCGCCCAAACGTACCGAAATGAAAACAGGTATGGAAGACCTGATTCACCATTTCAAACTCTTTACCGAGGGTATGCATGTTCCCGAGGGGGAGACCTATACCGCTGTCGAACACCCGAAAGGAGAGTTCGGCGTTTACATCATTTCAGACGGCGCGAACAAACCCTACCGCCTGAAAATCCGCGCACCCGGCTTCGCCCACCTGCAAGGCATGGACGAAATGGCAAAAGGCCACATGCTGGCTGATGTGGTGGCGATTATCGGCACACAGGATATTGTGTTTGGCGAAGTAGACAGATAAAACTGTAAAAAAGCAGCCTGCACTTTTCAGACTGCCTGAAAAAATTATTAGGAATAAAAAGCATGAATTTTTGGCATATGCAGATGCATCCAACCGATGAAATGGAGTTCTCTGAGAACATTGATTGGATTTTGGAACACAAAAAAATTATCGGTTTGGGACAATGGGAAGGTGGAAAAGGTCAAATTGCCGCATTTATCAATGAAATGCAGGTTAATGACATTGTTGCGCTAAAACGCGGTCAAGAATTGATTGCGCTTGTCCAAATTACCGGTGGGGCATATAAAGTTACCGATGATGCCAATCTGGAAACTGCATGGATTGTGAACCGTCGTCCTGTTCGCGTATTAGATTGGGCGATTGAACCGAAAATATTAAAACAAGCTCGTGGTACATTAAATCGTTGCGTACGTGATGATGTGGAAACTACTCAAACCATTAAACAATGGTATGAAGCCGTAGTGAAATCATTTACAAAACGAAGAGTGGATTTAACCGTTTAAATTTGTTTTCAGGCTGCCTGAAATCCCAAAAAAACCTAATTTAGGATTACAAGATGTTATCCACAGAATCCTTAAAACAAATCGACATCGAGTTGGCAAAATATCCCGCCGACCAACGCCGTTCCGCCATTATGGGCGCGTTGCGTATCGCTCAAACCGAAAAAGGCTGGCTCGCCCCCGAGACCATCGCCTTTGTTGCCGACTACATCGGCATCACGCCGGCGCAGGCATACGAAGTCGCCACTTTCTACAATATGTACGACCTTGAGCCGGTCGGCAAATACAAACTGACCGTCTGCACCAACCTTCCCTGCGCCCTGCGCGGCGGCATGGATACCGGCGAATACCTGAAGAAAAAACTCGGTATCGGCTACGGCGAAACCACGCCCGACGGCAAATTCACCCTTGTTGAAGGCGAATGCATGGGCGCATGCGGCGACGCCCCCGTTATGCTGGTCAACAACCACAGTATGTGCAGCTTTATGACCGAAGAGGCGATTGAGAAGAAACTGGCGGAGTTGGAGTAGGTCGTCTGAAACGACGATTTAAACGTAGGTCGGATACTTGTATCCGACAGAGTGGGTAAAGAGGCAAAATGTCGGATTCAAGAATCCGACCTACTGAAATACCGAAATGCCGTCATTCCCACCTGCGCGGGAATGACGGCAGGCAAGCAAAGTGGTCGAGATCCAACAAAAACGATTAAAGGCCGTCTGAAAATATCGAGTTGATAAACAATAGATTTTATTTCAGACGACGTTACAAGCCGATACACAAAGACATCTTAAAAGGTCGTCTGAAACAGCGGCCGCAACCGATACGAAAACGAACAGGCACACCAAAATGGCTATTTACCAATCAGGCGTGATTTTTGACCAAGTGGATACCGCCAATCCCGACTGCTGGACATTGGACGAATACGTCAAACGCGGCGGTTACAGCGCGCTGCGTAGAATCCTGTCCGAAAACATTTCGCAAACCGACGTGATTGACGAAGTCAAAACCTCCGGCTTGCGCGGGCGTGGCGGTGCGGGCTTTCCGACCGGCTTGAAATGGAGCTTTATGCCCCGTTCCTTCCCCGGCGAAAAATACGTCGTCTGCAACACAGACGAAGGCGAACCGGGTACGTTTAAGGACCGCGACATCATCATGTTCAACCCCCATGCCCTGATTGAAGGCATGATTATCGCCGGTTACGCGATGGGTGCGAAAGCCGGCTACAACTATATCCACGGCGAAATTTTCGAAGGCTACCAACGCTTTGAAGCCGCTTTGGAGCAGGCACGTGCCGCAGGCTTTTTGGGTAAAAATATTTTGGGTTCGGATTTTGAATTTGAACTCTTCGCCCACCACGGCTACGGCGCATACATTTGCGGCGAAGAAACCGCATTGCTCGAATCGCTGGAAGGCAAAAAAGGCCAGCCGCGCTTCAAACCGCCGTTCCCCGCCTCGTTCGGCCTGTACGGCAAACCAACCACCATCAACAATACCGAAACCTTCGCTTCCGTGCCGTTTATCGTCCGCGACGGCGGTCAGGCGTTCGCCGACAAAGGCATTCCGAATGCAGGCGGTACTAAATTGTTCTGTATTTCCGGTCATGTCGAGCGTCCGGGCAACTATGAAGTGCCGCTAGGCACTCCGTTTGCCGAAATCCTGAAAATGGCTGGCGGTATGCGCGGCGGCAAACAACTCAAAGCCGTTATCCCCGGCGGTTCGTCCGCGCCCGTATTGCCTGCCGACATTATGATGCAGACCAATATGGACTACGACTCGATTTCCAAAGCCGGCTCCATGCTCGGCTCCGGCGCGATTATCGTGATGGACGAAGACGTGTGCATGGTCAAAGCCCTCGAACGCTTAAGCTACTTCTACTACGACGAATCCTGCGGGCAATGCACCCCTTGCCGCGAAGGCACCGGCTGGCTCTACCGCATCGTCCACCGCATCGTAGAAGGCAAAGGCCGCATGGAAGACTTGGATTTGCTGG
This sequence comes from uncultured Neisseria sp., assembly GCA_963533245.1. Classification (GTDB taxonomy): domain Bacteria; phylum Pseudomonadota; class Gammaproteobacteria; order Burkholderiales; family Neisseriaceae; genus Neisseria. Next base: position 13,893 of record CAUSOO010000021.1, on the reverse strand, counting down.
ATTCCGTCGGCAACCAAATGGCAGGCCGCACCATCTGCGCCCTCGCCGACGCCGCCGTCTTCCCTGTCCGCAGCTTTACCAAGCATTTCCGTGATGAATTTGTGCATTACATTGAGCACGGTGGGCCGATTAAAGAACATAAGTGGGGAGGGTGGTAATGGCAGAAAAGAATTATTTTGGCTACCCTTGTGATGATTGGGAAGCAGCTAAACTAGAAGCAAAGAAATATTTGATTGAGAAAGTTGCGAAACTAGGTAATGACATCACTTATGGAAATTTGGCATTGGCTATTAAAACAATTGATATTCCTGCATACGGTGATGCCATGAGCAATTTCCTTGATGAGATGAGTCGGTCAACATATGATGCACACGGTTTTATGTTAAGTGCTTTGGTGGTCTCACAGAAAACTGGGGAACCTGGTAAAGGGTTTTGGATATTGGCAAAAGAATTAAATGGAGAACAGAAAAGCTGGAGGTATTGGTACCGCAATGAGAAAAAGAAAATTTGGGAAAAATATAAACAATCCTAAGGTCGTCTGAAAAACACATCGCCGTCATTCCCGCGTAGGCGGGAATCCATAGTGGAATCTAAAGAAACCGATGTTTGAAAAGTAGTTGCCGAAATTCAAAAAATGGATTCCCGCCTACGCGGGAATGACGGCGGGGGTGGGCAGATGTTTTCAGATGAAAACCGCTGTAAATGATATTGAAAAAAGTTGTTTATATTGCAGGAACAATAAATGCGAAACCATCCGCTTGCTAGGCAACCTGCCGTATATATTTTGGCAAACGGTAAAAACGGAACACTCTATATCGGCGTTACCATGAATTTGCCGGAAAGGGTCTGGCAGCACAAAAACCATGTCAATGTCGATGGCTTTACTGCCCGATATGATGTGCATGATTTGGTTTGGTATGAGTTTTTCGAGAATATGCCTGAAGCAGTTGCCAAAGAAAAAGCGATGAAAAAATGGCGACGTGAATGGAAGATTAAATTGATTGAAGAACAAAATTCCGAATGGTTGGATTTGTCGGGTGTGTTGTTTGTTTAGTTTTATTTCTGGAACTTTAAAAACTACCGTCATTCCCGCCCCCGCATACGCGCGGACAGGCTGCGGCGGGAATTACCGCAAAAGTTAACAAACAGATGTTTGAAAAACAGTTACCGAAACCCAAGAATGGATTCCCGCCTGCGCGGGAATGACGGCAAGATGGTGGTGTTTTGACAGCATTAACTACCAACTAAACTCAAAAGGCCGTCTGAAACCCATTTTTCAGACGACCTCCATAAAAGATTATTCATCAAATACCCGTAACTAGGAACGAACCATGTTACAAATCGAAATCGACGGCAAACAGGTATCTGTGGAGCAGGGCGCGACGGTGATTGAGGCCGCGCACAAGCTCGGTACTTATATTCCGCATTTCTGTTACCACAAAAAGCTCTCCATCGCCGCCAACTGCCGTATGTGTCTGGTGGACGTGGAAAAAGCCCCCAAACCGCTGCCCGCCTGCGCCACGCCGGTAACGGACGGCATGATTGTGCGCACGCATTCGGCGAAGGCGAGGGAGGCGCAGGAAGGCGTGATGGAGTTTTTGCTCATCAACCATCCGCTCGACTGTCCGACCTGCGACCAAGGCGGCGAATGCCAGTTGCAGGATTTGGCGGTGGGCTACGGCAAAACCACCAGCCGCTACACCGAGGAAAAACGTTCCGTCGTCGGCAAAGACATGGGGCCTTTGGTTTCCGCCGAGGAAATGAGCCGCTGCATCCACTGCACCCGCTGCGTACGTTTCACCGAAGAAATCGCCGGCTTGCAGGAAATTGCGATGGTGAATCGCGGCGAACACTCCGAAATCATGCCCTTCATCGGCAAAGCGGTGGAAACCGAATTGTCGGGCAACGTCATCGATTTGTGTCCCGTCGGCGCGCTGACCAGCAAACCGTTCCGTTTCAACGCGCGTACTTGGGAGCTGAACCGCCGCAAATCCGTTTCCGCCCATGACGCTTTGGGCAGCAACCTGATTGTGCAGACCAAAGACCATACCGTCCGCCGCGTGCTGCCGCTGGAAAACGAAGCGATTAACGAATGCTGGCTGTCCGACCGCGACCGTTTCGCCTACGAAGGCCTGTATCACGAAAGCCGTCTGAAAAACCCGAAAATCAAACAGGGCGGCGAGTGGATGGATGTGGATTGGAAAACCGCACTGGAATATGTCCGCAGCGCGATTGAATGTATCGCCAAAGACGGCAACCAAAACCAAGTCGGCATTTGGGCGAACCCGATGAATACGGTTGAAGAGCTGTATCTGGCGAAGAAATTTGCCGACGGTTTGGGCGTTAAAAATTTCGCTACCCGCCTGCGCCAACAGGGCAAACGTCTTTCAGACGACCTCAATGGTGCGCAATGGCTGGGACAAAGTATCGAATCGCTGGCGGACAACGAAGCCGTACTGGTAGTCGGTGCAAACCTGCGCAAAGAGCAGCCGCTCCTGACTGCCCGCCTGCGCCGTGCCGCTAAAGACCGCATGGCTTTGAGCGTATTGGCCAGCAGTAAAGAAGAATTGTTGATGCCGCTTCTGGCTCAGGAAACAGTGCATCCCGACGAGTGGGCAGGTCGTCTGAAAAACCTGTCTGCCGATGCGGAACACGCGATTACCGCGAGCCTGAAAAACGCTGAAAAAGCAGCGGTGATTTTGGGCGCGGAAGTGCAAAACCATCCCGACTACGCCGCAATTTACGCCGCCGCACAAGAGCTGGCGGATGCGACCGGCGCAGTGCTAGGCATTTTGCCGCAAGCCGCCAACAGCGTTGGTGCGGATGTCTTGGGCGTAAACTCCGGCGAGAGCGTTGCCGAAATGGCAAACGTGCCGAAACAGGCAGTTTTGCTGCTCAACGTCGAACCGGAAATCGATACGGCGGACGGCGCAAAAGCCGTAGCCGCGTTGAAACAGGCAAAAAGCGTGATGGCGTTTACGCCGTTTGTCAGCGAAACGCTGCTGGACGTGTGCGACGTATTGCTGCCGATTGCGCCGTTTACCGAAACCTCGGGCAGCTTCATCAATATGGAAGGCCGTCTGCAATCTTTCCACGGCGTGGTACAAGGCTTCGGCGATTCGCGTCCGCTGTGGAAAGTGTTGCGCGTATTGGGCAACCTGTTTGATCTGCAAGGCTTTGAATACCACGATACCGCTGCGATTCTGAAAGATGCGCTGGATGCGGACAAACTGCCGTCCAAACTGAACAACCGCGCCGCTTCGACTCAAAAAGATTTTCAGACGACCTCAAACCGCCTCGTGCGCGTGGGCGGAGTCGGTATTTATCACACCGATGCCATCGTGCGCCGTTCCGCGCCGTTGCAAGCGACCAGCCATGCCGCCGTGCCTGCCGCGCGTGTGAATCCGAACACATTGGCGCACTTAGGCCTGCAAGACGGACAAACCGCTGTCGCCAAGCAAAACGGCGTAGGCGTGTCCGTGGTGGTCAAAGCCGATGCCGGACTGCCTGAAAACGTGGTGCATCTGCCGCTGCATACCGAAAATGCCGCGCTGGGTGCGTTGATGGACACTATTGAACTGGCGGGAGCTTAATTATGCAGGAATGGTTCCAAAACCTCTTTGCCGCAACGCTCGGTCTGGGCGATTTGGGCATCACCGTAGGCTTGGTGGTGTCCGTCATCGTCAAAATCGTGATTATCCTGATTCCGCTGATTCTGACCGTCGCCTACCTGACTTATTTCGAACGTAAAGTCATCGGCTTTATGCAGCTTCGCGTCGGCCCGAACGTAACCGGTCCGTGGGGTCTGATTCAGCCGTTTGCCGACGTGTTCAAACTCTTGTTTAAAGAAGTTACCCGTCCGAAGCTGTCAAACAAAGCCCTGTTCTACATCGGCCCGATTATGTCGCTCGCCCCGTCTTTCGCGGCGTGGGCGGTGATTCCGTTCAACGAAGAATGGGTGCTGACCAATATCAATATCGGCCTTTTGTACATCCTGATGATTACCTCGCTGTCGGTTTACGGCGTGATTATCGCGGGCTGGGCTTCCAACTCTAAATATTCGTTCTTGGGCGCAATGCGTGCCTCCGCGCAAAGTATTTCTTACGAGATTGCCATGAGCGCCGCGCTGGTGTGCGTCGTGATGGTGTCGGGCAGCATGAACTTCTCCGATATTGTCGCCGCGCAGGCAAAAGGTATCGCGGGCGGTTCCGTGTTCTCGTGGAACTGGCTGCCGCTGTTCCCAATCTTCATCGTCTATCTGATTTCCGCCGTTGCCGAAACCAACCGCGCACCGTTTGACGTGGCAGAGGGTGAGTCTGAAATCGTTGCCGGACACCACGTCGAATATTCCGGCTTCGCGTTCGCGCTGTTCTTCCTTGCCGAATACATTTTCATGATTCTGATTGCCGCACTGACATCGCTGATGTTCCTCGGCGGCTGGCTGTCCCCCTTCCCGCAAAGCTGGGGCATTGTCGGCACGCCTTCCGCATTCTGGATGTTCGTGAAAATGGCGGCGGTGCTGTACTGGTATCTGTGGATTCGTGCAACCTTCCCGCGCTATCGCTACGACCAAATCATGCGCTTGGGCTGGAAAGTGCTGATTCCGATCGGCTTTGCCTATATCGTGATTTTGGGTCTGTGGATGATTTCGCCGCTGAGTTTGTGGAAATAAGTTTCAGACGACGTATCAAGGTCGTCTGAAAACGCAGTTTTGAATATTTAACGGAATCCCTGTTTTGAGGGAACAGAATATGGCTAATTTAGTAAAAACTTTCTTGCTCGGCGAACTCGTCAAAGGCATGGGCGTAACGCTCAAAAACTTTTTCGCCCGCAAAGACACGATTTATTTCCCCGAAGAGAAAACGCCGCAATCCGTGCGTTTCCGCGGCCTGCACGCGCAGCGGCGGTATCCGAACGGCGAGGAACGCTGTATTGCATGTAAATTGTGCGAGGCGGTGTGTCCGGCAATGGCGATCAACATCGAATCGGAAGAACGCGAAGACGGTACGCGCCGCACCAAGCGTTACGACATCGACCTGACCAAGTGCATCTTCTGCGGCTTCTGCGAAGAAGCCTGTCCGACCGATGCGATTGTGGAAACGCATATTTTTGAATACCACGGCGAGAAAAAAGGCGACTTGCACATGACCAAGCCGATCCTCTTGGCAATCGGCGACAAATACGAAGCCGAAATCGCCAAACGCAAAGCCGCTGACGCGCCGTACCGCTAAGGAGCAGACGAATGACTTTTTCCGCGATTCTGTTCTATATCCTTGCCGCCATCGTCTTGTACGGTGCGGTTCGTACCGTTACCGCTAAAAACCCTGTGCACGCCGCTTTGCATCTGGTGCTGACATTCTGCGTGAGCGCGATGATTTGGATGCTGATGCAGGCTGAGTTTTTGGGGGTGACGCTGGTGGTGGTTTATGTCGGCGCCGTGATGGTGTTGTTCCTGTTCGTCGTGATGATGCTGAATATCGACATCGAAGCCATGCGCGCCGGTTTCTGGCGGCACGCGCCTGTTGCCGGTGTCGTCGGTACGCTGTTGGCGGTTGCGCTGATCCTGATTCTGGTCAACCCGAAAACCGACCTTGCCGCATTTGGCTTGATGAAAGACATTCCTGCGGATTACAACAATATCCGCGATTTGGGCAGCCGTATTTATACCGATTATCTGCTGCCGTTCGAGTTGGCGGCGGTATTGCTGCTGTTGGGTATGGTGGCGGCGATTGCGCTGGTTCACCGCAAAACTTTCAACCCGAAACGTATGGATCCTGCCGACCAAGTCAAAGTGCGCGCCGATAAAGGCCGTATGCGTCTGGTGAAAATGGAAGCCGTCAAACCGCAAAAAGAATTTGTTGAAGAGAGCGAAGTTTCAGACGACCTCAAGCCTGAAGGGGAGGGTAAAGCATGATTACCTTGACGCATTATCTGGTATTGGGCGCACTCCTGTTCGGTATCAGCGCGATGGGCATCTTTATGAACCGCAAAAACGTGCTGGTCTTGCTGATGTCTATCGAGCTGATGCTCTTGGCGGTGAACTTTAACTTTATCGCCTTCTCGCAGCATCTGGGCGATACCGCCGGACAGATTTTCGTATTCTTCGTATTGACCGTCGCTGCTGCCGAATCCGCCATCGGTTTGGCGATTATGGTGCTGGTGTATCGTAACAGAAAAACGATTAATGTTGCCGATTTGGACGAGTTGAAAGGGTAGGGAGACAGGGGTCGTCTGAAAAATGCAGATCCTCTTCCCAATACGTTTACAAGTGTATGGTCGCCAACCAATATAAAAAATGAGAAATATATCGAATTATGCCAAGCTAGGCTTATTGGCTTTCTTGATCACTTGCTCTTCTAGTGTCGCGCTGGCTAAAAGCAGCCGTCCGGCAGGGTTATATCTAAATCCGTTTTTGGGGCCTCCTGGAAGCAAAATAAACCATGTGACTGTTGCCTTATTTCCAAATCGTCAATATTGCATGCAGAGAGAGGGTGAGTCTGGAAAGGTACGACGTGGTACTTACCGACTGGTCAAACAAAAAATATATTTGGATAACGGCATGAAGTTGGCTAAATATAAAGACGATTTTGGCGACCCGAGTCATGAGTTTTATAGCCTTACACAAAATGGTAAAGAGATAGATATGTTGCTTTATGCTGATGACCAGTTTTTCATTAAAAGAGAGGGTGTTAGCCCAAAAAAATTTTGGCGTTCTCTGAAAATAGAAGTATGTAACGATTACCGTTAGACAAAAACCGTTAGACAAAAACTGATGGTCAATCTGGAAGAATAGAGGTCGTCTGAAAAGCGATTTCAGACCGTTTCAGACGACCTGATGCGGTAGGTTGGGCTAACCCCGACGAAAAAATAACATGACCAATTAAAGCCCGTTGTCTTGAAGGACAGCTTTATCAGATTTGAGTATTTAGTGTGCAGTATGGGTTGAAAACCCATTAATAAAGATACGAAGGCAGCTTGAAAGTGTTGAATTGGCAAGCCAATCTAAAAAACTTTCGGGCAGTCTGAAGTTTAGAAAACTCCTAAAATCAAAAAGGTTCATCCAAAATGAACGACATGACTTTATATCTCATCATTGCCCTCGTGCCTTTGGCAGGCTCGCTGATTGCGGGTTTGTTCGGCAATAAAATCGGACGTGCCGGCGCGCATACGGTTACGATACTCGGCGTGGCGGTGTCCGCCGTACTGTCGGCTTATGTGCTGTGGGGCTTTATCGACGGCAGCCGCGCCAAGTTTGACGAAAATGTCTATACTTGGCTGACGATGGGCGGTTTGGATTTTTCCGTCGGCTTCTTGGTCGATACGATGACGGCGATGATGATGGTCGTGGTCACCGGCGTGTCGTTGATGGTGCATATCTACACCATCGGTTATATGCACGATGAAAAAGTCGGCTACCAACGCTTCTTCAGCTATATTTCTTTGTTTACATTCAGCATGTTGATGCTGATCATGAGCAACAATTTCGTCCAACTCTTCTTCGGTTGGGAAGCGGTGGGCTTGGTATCGTATCTCTTGATCGGTTTCTATTTCAAACGTCCGAGCGCGATTTTTGCCAACCTGAAAGCCTTTTTGATCAACCGTGTCGGCGACTTCGGCTTTTTGCTCGGTATCGGTTTGGTGCTTGCCTATTTCGGCGGCAGCCTGCGTTATCAGGACGTATTCGCCTATCTGCCCAACGTACAAAATGCCACCATCCAGCTTTTCCCCGGTGTGGAATGGTCGTTGATTACCGTAACCTGCCTGCTCCTGTTTGTGGGCGCGATGGGTAAATCGGCTCAGTTCCCGCTGCATGTCTGGCTGCCCGATTCGATGGAAGGCCCGACGCCGATTTCCGCATTGATTCACGCCGCGACGATGGTTACGGCGGGTCTGTTCATGGTGTCGCGCATGTCGCCGATTTACGAAATGAGCAGCACCGCGCTGTCGGTCATTATGGTTATCGGCGCGATTACCGCTCTGTTTATGGGTTTCTTGGGCGTGATTCAAAACGACATCAAGCGCGTGGTTGCGTATTCCACCCTGTCGCAACTGGGCTATATGACCGTGGCTCTGGGCGCGTCCGCCTATTCCGTGGCGATGTTTCACGTCATGACCCACGCCTTCTTTAAAGCCTTGCTGTTCTTGGCGGCGGGTAGCGCCATTATCGGTATGCACCACGACCAAGACATGCGCCACATGGGCAATCTGAAAAAATACATGCCGATTACTTGGCTGACCATGCTGATCGGTAACTTGTCGCTGATTGGTACGCCGTTCTTCTCCGGCTTCTACTCCAAAGATTCGATTATCGAAGCGGCGAAATACAGCACCCTGCCGGGCAGCGGCTTTGCCTATTTTGCCGTCCTCGCCAGCGTGTTCGTTACCGCGTTTTACGCGTTCCGCCAATACTTTATGGTGTTCCACGGCGAAGAAAAATGGCGCAGCCTGCCCGAACACCATTCAGACGACCATGGCGAAGAACATCACGGCTTGGGCAAAAACGACAATCCGCACGAAAGCCCGCTGGTCGTTACCCTGCCGCTGATTCTGCTTGCGATTCCGTCCGTCATCATCGGCTACATCGCCATCGAACCCATGCTCTACGGCGATTTCTTCAAAGACGTGATTTTCGTCAACGCCGACGCGCATCCGACCATGCACATCATGAAGGAAGAGTTCCACGGCGCATTGGCGATGGTGTCGCACAGCCTGCATTCGCCTGTCCTCTACCTCGCAATCGCAGGCGTATTGAGCGCATGGCTTTTGTACGTCAAACTGCCGCACCTGCCCGCCAAAATCGCGCAGGCGTTCCGTCCGGTTTACGTTTTGTTTGAAAACAAATACTACCTCGACGCCCTGTATTTCAACGTCTTCGCCAAAGGCACGCGCGCGTTGGGCAATTTCTTCTGGAAAGTCGGCGATACTGCCATTATCGACAACGGCATCGTCAACGGCTCCGCCAAACTGGTCGGCGCGATTGCCGCGCAAGTGCGTAAAGCCCAAACCGGCTTTATCTACACCTACGCCGCTGCTATGGTGTTCGGCGTATTGGTATTGCTCGGCATGACTTTCTGGGGATTGTTCAGATAAAGGCGGGGTTTCAGACGACCTGTCCGTAGCCGGTGTAGAGGTCGTCTGAAAAAGAACCATTCGAGTTGTAGGTCGGATATTTGTATCCGACATGAAAAAGAAAATAGTACGGCGTGTCGGATTCGAGAATCCGAACCACGGCATATCGGGATTGTGCAGGTAAAAATGAGATTTTCAGACGACGTTTAGGGCGTCTGAAAAAGGAAACACGAGAAACAATGGTTGAAGACAAATTACCGCAAACCCTAGAAGAAGTCCGCGAAGCCATCGACGGTTTGGACAAGGAATTAATAGAATTACTCGCCCGCCGGCAGAAGCTGGTACGGCAGGCAGGCCGTCTGAAACCTAAAAACGATGTGCAGGCGGTTTCCGCGCCCGAACGGGTGGCACAAGTGATTGCCTCGCGCCGTGCCTATGCCGAAAAGGCCGGTTTGTCGCCCGAAGTAGCCGAAACAGTTTGGCGCAGTATGATTGATGCGTTCATTAAACTGGAGATGGAAACCAACCGTGCCGACGGGGCGTAGTCAACATTTCGGTCATAATTGATTTACTTGGATAGATACGGAATTTGCCGACCGCCGTCATTCCCGCGCAGGCGGGAATCCAGACCTATCGGCGCATAAACCTGTCAAGGAAAAAGGTTTCCTAAAATCTACGTTCTGGATTCCCGCCTGCGCGGGAATGACGGGATTTAATAAAAGTTGTATTGATAGGTTTATCTAGATACAGAATCAAAGAGACGCGAAAATGCCCGACACGCACACCATCCGCTCCGCCGAATTTACCGCTCCCCGAGCATGGGACGCACTCGACATTGCCAATATGAACGGCACTACCGTACGCCTGCACTGGACGGACCAGCCCTACAAATGGCACGTCAACGACGGCGAGGAAGTGTTTGCCGTGATGGACGGCGAAGTCGATATGCACTACCGGGAAAACGGCGAAGAACACATCGTTCGGTTAACAAGCGGCGACATCTTCTACGCAGGAATCGGCACGGAACACGTCGCCCATCCGTGCGGCGAAGCGCGGATTTTGGTGATCGAGAAAGAAGGCAGTGTTTGAGGTCGTCTGAAAAAGAAAACCATTCAAGTTGTAGGTCGGATACTCGTATCCGACATGAAAAAGAAAACAGTACAGCGTGTCGGATTCGAGAATCCGACCTACGGCTGGAAGATTCGGCAGAATTAGCTTGAGACAAATAGCAGAAGCCTGAACAAACCTTTTTCAGACGACCTCTTAAAACGTCGTCTGAAAAACCAACCCATACAACTATATTTTTATTTTAACCACAGGTTAACCACTATGTTTTCCAACTACCTACTCAGCTTGGCAATATGGATACCCATCGCTGCGGGCGTGCTGGTTTTGGCGACGGGGCCGGACAGCCGTGCGCCGCTTGCCCGCGTGCTCGCTTTAATCGGTGCGCTTGCCGGTTTCTTGGTAACGCTGCCCTTGTTTACGGGTTTCGACCGTTTGAGCGGCGGCTATCAGTTTACCGAGTTCCACGAGTGGATTCCGCTTTTGCGAATCAACTACTCGCTGGGGGTGGACGGTATTTCGGTGCTGTTTGTCATTCTGAACGCGTTTATCACGCTGATGGTGGTGCTGGCGGGTTGGGAAGTGATTCAGAAGCGTCCGGCGCAGTATATGGCGGCGTTTTTAATCATGTCGGGCCTGATTAACGGCGCGTTTTCAGCGCGGGATGCCCTGCTGTTTTATGTGTTCTTCGAGGGTATGCTGATTCCGCTGTACCTGATTATCGGCGTGTGGGGCGGTCCGCGCCGCGTGTATGCGTCGGTGAAGCTGTTTCTCTATACGCTGATGGGTTCGTTGCTGATGCTGGTGGCGATTGTGTATCTGTCTTACCAAGTCGGCGGCTTTGCGATTGAGGATTTCCAAAACATCAAACAGATTCCGCTGGGCGTGCAACAGCTTTTGTTTGTGGCGTTTTTCCTGTCGTTTGCGGTGAAAGTGCCGATGTTCCCTGTGCACACTTGGCTGCCGGATGCCCACGTTGAGGCGCCGACGGGCGGTTCGATGGTATTGGCGGCGATTACGCTGAAATTGGGCGCATACGGCTTTTTGCGCTTTATCCTGCCGATTCTGCCCGACGCGTCGCGCTATTTCGCGCCGGTCATCATCGTGTTGAGCCTGATTGCGGTGGTGTATATCGGTATGGTCGCGCTGGTGCAGACCGATATGAAAAAACTGGTGGCGTATTCGTCCATCAGCCATATGGGTTTCGTTACCTTGGGGATGTTCTTGTTCATTAACGGGCAGTTGAACGACTGGGCGTTGAAAGGCGCGGTCATTCAGATGATTTCGCACGGTTTCGTGTCGGCGGCGATGTTTATGTGTATCGGTGTGATGTACGACCGCCTGCACACGCGCAATATTGCCGATTACGGCGGCGTGGTGAACGTGATGCCCAAGTTTGCGGCGTTTATGATGCTGTTTGCGATGGCGAACGCGGGTCTGCCGGCGACTTCGGGCTTCGTGGGCGAGTTTATGGTGATTATGGGCGCGGTCAAAGTGAATTTCTGGGTGGGCGCGCTGGCGGCGCTGACGCTGATTTACGGCGCGTCTTACACGCTGTGGATGTATAAGCGCGTGATATTCGGCGCGGTCGGCAATCCGCACGTTGCCGATATGAAAGACATCAACTGCCGCGAATTTGCGATTCTGGCGATTTTGGCGGTTGCGGTATTGGGTATGGGCCTGTATCCGCAGGCGTTTATCGAAGTGGCGCATCAGGCGGCAAACGATTTGATTGCCCATGTGGCGCAAAGCAAGATTTGAGGTGTGCGAATGAACTTGATTGATTTGAACTTAATGCCTGCCATGCCCGAAATCGTGCTGTTTGCGCTCTTGATTGCCGTATTGCTGGCAGATTTGTGGATTAGTGATAAAAACCGCTATCTGACCCATCTGATGAGCTTGGGAACCGTCATTATCGTAGCGGTTACGCAGCTGGCGGTGTGGGAGCAGGGCAGTACGCTGGCGTTTCACGGAATGTATATCGCCGACGGTATGTCGCGCCTGTCTAAGCTGGTGTTGTACGGGCTGACCTTCGGGCTGTTTATTTACAGCAAACCGTACAATCAGGCGCGCGGTATTTTTAAAGGCGAGTTTTACACTTTGTCGCTGTTCGCTCTGTTAGGCATGAGCGTGATGGTGAGTGCGGCGCATTTCCTGACCGCCTACATCGGTTTGGAACTTTTGTCGTTGTCGCTTTACGCCATGATTGCGCTACGCCGCGATTCCGGCCGCTCCGCCGAAGCCGCGCTCAAATATTTCGTCTTGGGCGCGCTGGCTTCCGGCCTGCTGCTCTACGGCATTTCGATGGTGTACGGCGCGACGCATTCGCTCGACTTCGCCACTGTTTTGGCGTCGTCGTACAGCGAGATTGCCAACGAATGGCTGTTGAAGCTGGGGCTGGTGTTTATCGTCGTGGCGATAGCGTTCAAACTGGGCGCGGTGCCGTTTCATATGTGGGTGCCCGACGTGTACCACGGCGCGCCGACATCCGTTGCCGCCTTTGTCGGTACGGCACCGAAAATTGCCGCTGTGATGTTTGCCTTCCGTATTTTGCTGACCGGTTTTGGCGAAGTGCATCAATACTGGGCGCCTATGTTTGCCGTCCTTGCCGTTGCGTCGCTTGTGGTCGGTAATCTTGCCGCGATTATGCAGACCAATATCAAGCGGATGCTTGCCTATTCGACTGTGTCGCACATGGGCTTTATCCTGCTGGCGTTTATGGCAGGCTCAATCGGCTCTACTGCGGGTCTGTATTACGCCATTACTTACGCTTTGATGGCGGCTGCGGGCTTCGGCATATTGATGGTATTGTCCAACGACAATATCGAATGTGAAGAAATCAAAGATTTGGCAGGTTTGAACCAACGTCATGCTTGGTTTGCCTTACTGATGCTGCTGGTCATGTTCTCTATGGCAGGTATTCCGCCGCTGATGGGCTTCTACGCCAAATTCGGCGTCATCATGGTGTTGCTGAAATTCCATTACGTTTGGTTGTCGGTCTTCGCGGTCGTCATGTCCTTAATCGGCGCGTTCTACTACCTGCGCGTGGTTAAAGTCATGTATTTCGACGAACCCACTCATGACCAACCCATCGGCAGCAACTATGCCGCCAAATTCTTCCTAAGCGTCAATGCGTTCTTGTTGGTTTTGTGGGGCGTTATGCCGCAAACGATGATTGACTGGTGCGCAAAGGCTTTGGAAAACACTTTGTAAGGCGATAAACCGGAAACGGCAGCCGTGTCAGAGGCTGCCGTTTTTGTTAAGATACGCAGCCCAAGATTGTTTTTTCAGACGACCCTTTGAATCAAAAAGGCCGTCTGAAAACAGAAAGACACACCATCATGACCGCATCCATGTACATCCTTTTGGTATTGGCACTCATCTTCGCCAATGCCCCTTTCGTTACCACCAAATTTTTCGGCGTGTTTCCGCTCAAGCGCAAACATTTCGGGCATCACCTCGTCGAATTGGCGGCAGGCTTCATCCTGACCGCCGTCCTCGCCTACATCCTCGAATCCCGTGCCGGCGCGGTACAGCATCAAGACTGGGAGTTTTATGCCACCGTAGTCTGCCTCTACCTGATATTCGCCTTCCCCTGCTTCGTGTGGCGTTATTTCTGGCACGCGCGCAACCGCGAATAAGCTTTTCAGACGACCTCAGCGTTATAGTGGATTAACAAAAATCAGGACAAGGCAACGAAGCCATAGACAGTACAGATAGTACGGAACCGATTCACTTGGTGCTTCAGCACCTTAGAGA
>CAUSOO010000020.1:0-35735 GCA_963533245.1 uncultured Neisseria sp. | reverse complement strand
CCATGATTTCTCGAACGCCTTTGCTCAGAATCTCATCGGTACGGAACACGCCGGCATGCAGTTGAACAGAACGTTGCAGTTCGCGACGCAATGCATCAACGTTTTCGCCGCCGGTTTGGTTATCCAAGCGTTCGATACGTTGGCGGGTTAGCTCGCCCGCATCGGCAGGCAGAGGTTTCCAATCGCTTTGCTCTTTGATGAATTTAATCATGCTGTCGCCGGCAGCTTTACCGAACACCACCAAGTCAAGCAGGGAGTTGGTACCCAAACGGTTTGCACCGTGTACGGAAGCACAGGCGCACTCGCCTGCTGCGTACAGACCTTTCACTGGCACTTCGTATTCGTCGCCTTGCGGCACAACGACTTCGCCGTGATAGTTGGTCGGAATACCGCCCATCATGTAGTGGGTAGTCGGCACAACGGGAATCGGGTCTTTAATCGGGTCGATACCGGCAAACTGAATGGAAATCTCGCGGATGCCCGGCAGTTTTTCCATAATTTTTTCGGCACCGATATGGTCGATTTTCAGCAATACATGGTCTTTGTTTTTGCCGCAGCCGCGACCTTCGTAGATTTCCATCGCCATCGCACGGGAAACCACGTCGCGCGAAGCCAAGTCTTTTACGGTCGGCGCATAGCGTTCCATAAAGCGTTCGCCGTCGGCATTCAACAGAATACCGCCCTCACCGCGTACGCCTTCGGTAATCAACACGCCTGCACCTGCCACACCGGTCGGGTGGAATTGCCAGAATTCCATATCTTCCAACGGAATGCCCGCACGGGCGCAAATACCCAAACCGTCGCCAGTGTTCATATAGGCATTGGTGGAAGACGCATAAATACGACCGCCGCCGCCGGTAGCAAACATCACGGCTTTAGCATGGAAAATATAAACTTCGCCGGTTTCCATTTCCATGGCGGTCACACCGACGACGTCGCCGTTTTCATCACGAATCAAATCTTGCGCCGTCCATTCCACAAAGAATTGCGTATTGGCACGGACGTTTTGTTGATACAGGGTATGCAGCATCGCATGACCGGTACGGTCGGCAACCGCGCAGGCACGTTCTACCGCGCGCTTGCCGTGTTCGGCAGTATGACCGCCGAAAGGACGCTGATAAATTTTGCCGCTTTCCACGCGGTCAAAAGGCATACCCATGTGTTCCAACTCAATTACCGCTTCAGGCGCGGCGCGACACATAAACTCAATCGCATCTTGGTCGCCCAACCAGTCTGAACCTTTCACGGTATCGTACATGTGCCAGTCCCAACGGTCTTCCTGCACATTACCCAGCGAAGCGGAAATACCGCCCTGCGCCGCTACAGTATGCGAACGGGTCGGGAACACTTTAGACAAAACGGCACAATTCAGACCGGATTTGGATAATTGGAGGGCTGCGCGTAAACCTGCACCACCACCGCCGACAATCACGGCATCAAACTTGCGAACAGGAAAACCCATACTTACCCCCAAATTACTTTAATTGAATACACCAGGCAGCCGACCAGCCAAACGATGGTGGCAACCTGCAAAAACAAACGCACGCCGAAGGGTTTGATATAGTCCATCCACAAATCGCGGATACCCACCCAAGCGTGCAAAAATACGGCGATAAAGCTAACCTGGGTGAATACTTTCACCCAAACTTGATCGAAAAATGCCTGCCAAGCCGAATATTCTTTAGGCAGGGTAAACAGAATCACTAAAAGTGCAACGGTATAGATCAACATGATAACCGCAGTCGCACGCTGCATCGCCCAATCGCGCAAACCGTAATGGGCACCGGTCAATTTACGCTCTACCATAACAACGCTCCCAAAACGACGGTCAACACCAGAGCGGCAGCAAACACCAATTTGGCGGTATTGCGCGCAGTATTCAGCTCAAGGCCTTTGTGTGCATCCAAAAATAAAAAACGGATACCGGCGAGAAAATGGTGCAGATAAGCCCATAACACGCCGATTAAAATCAACTTGACCAAAGGATTGGAAACGATGGCACGGTAAGTTTCAAACGCCGACTCGCGGCTCAACGTACCGGACAGGAGATACAGCAAAACGGGAAGCATTATAAATAACCCTACCCCGCTGATGCGGTGCAAGATGGAGACAATTCCCGGTATAGGCAACCGTATATTGGGAATCTCCAAAAAGACAGGACGCGGTTTGACGGACATAGCCAGTTCCTCTGTATTTTTTATCAGCTCAAAACCAATAACTCAAATTACATCGAGTTACATAAACTATAATTTACCTGTTTTATCCGATTTTGAACAGTCTAATTTATAAACAATCTAATAAATTTTACCAAAAAACATCATAAACTGTACCAATAACAAAACACTATCCATTAATAATTGAACCAATACCGCTTTAACCGCTGTTCAGTAACCTCCATATGGCTTTCATGCCCTGAAATACCATCTTAATATCTTTGTTTTTATAATATATAAATAGAAATAAATATTATTTTTATAATCCAATAACCACAAAATTCGAATATAAATCGAACTGCAAAAACATTACATTCAACGCCTGCAATCGGTATGTTTCAGACGACCTCTTCAGCACCTATCACAAAACTGCACTATACTGACATTTCTTTGCCTTACTCCGTTTTATACTTTGCCCGCATTACGGCAAACCCTTCCCACTCAATTACTGTGAGGCTTGTTATGAAACATTCCGAAGAAAAACAATACACCCAGTCTTCCGATCCGGAAAACTTTATCCCCAAATTCAGAAGGCGCAATTTGGATAAAACGGGTTTTCTCAATAAACTCGCCCGTTTTGCAGGTCGGTTGGGCGAACCCATCGTACGCCAGTTGTATGCGCTGTATTATCTTTGGGACTCCCCTCACACCCCCAGACGCGCCAAAATGATTATCGTCGGCGCATTGGTTTACTTCCTCAGCCCTATCGACAGCATTCCCGATTTGCTGGGTCCTTTGGGATTCAGCGACGACATTGCCGTCATTACTTTGGTGTACAGCCAGATGAAAACTTACCTGACGGAAGACATCAAAGAGCGGGCAAGACTGGCAACCGAGAAGCTGCTGCGTAAAACATCATAAATATCGGCATCCAAAACAAAAGGTCGTCTGAAAATTTTCAGACGACCTTTTGTTTGAAATGAGGAGCTTATTTCAACGGAGTCATATTCATGACTTCCATCAGGAAGTTGGTAAATGCCGGGTTAGAAGGTTTGTTACCCATATTTTTCCAACGTTGCTGCCATCCGCGCAAGGCGTTTTGGATATACAGCTTGGATTGTTCGGTATTGATTTCGCCTCGTTGGCTGTCAACGGCAGAACGCAGATAAACCTCATATACGCTGTCATCCACGACATTACGGCCGACAAGTTGAATGCGGAACTTGTTCAGATATTGGGCAGCTTGAACTTTGGTCATTTTTCCTTGGCTGACCTGATAGCTCAAACGCGTCGCCTCATCGCGGATTTTTGAAACATCACTCCAATGCGAAGAAGCCAAACTGAACGCCGCAGATTTTTCACCCTTAGTCGTTTTAACATTAGGCTTAACATTAGTCGGACGGACAGGCACTTCTTGCAAGCTTGGGACATAAATGGTCTCACAACCGGCAAGTGCCGCCAACGCAAATAAGATGGGGATATATTTTTTCATGTCTACCATTATAATCAGGATTATCCAGATAACCAAATTCTATATCAATCTGACTTTTTCTGTTGACTGAATTACAACAACTTTCGCCTTACATTCCAATCTTTACACGATATGGTGGTTTAAATCCATTTTTGCGTCACACCATGCCGCAAGACCGCAAAAAAGACCGCCGAAGCGGTCTTTTTCATCACTTATTTTCTCCCAACCCTATTATGCCAAATCGGCAAACAGAGGCGTAGAAAGATAGCGCTCGCCATAAGAAGGCAGCAGCACAACAATCAGTTTGCCTTCGTTTTCAGGCTGTTTGGCAAGCTGCAGCGCGCTCCATACTGCCGCACCGGAAGAAATGCCGACCAAAATACCTTCTTTTTCCGCCATCGCGCGGGCGGTTTCAAACGCCGCTTCGTTCGGAACTTGGGAAACGCTGTCATATACCTTGGTATTCAACACGGTAGGGATGAAACCGGCACCAATACCTTGAATCGGGTGCGGACCTTTTTCACCACCGCTCAAAACGGGAGAAGCTTCGGGCTCAACGGCAACGACTTTGACTTCGGGTTTGTATTTTTTCAACACTTCGCCCACGCCGGTAACCGTACCGCCCGTACCGACACCCGCCACAAAAATATCGACTTTACCGTCGGTATCGCGCCAAATTTCTTCGGCGGTCGTTTCACGGTGGATTTGCGGGTTCGCCTCGTTATCGAATTGGCGCGGCATGAAATAAGTATCGGGATGCTGGTCCACCAAGGCTTGTGCTTTTGCAATCGCCCCTGCCATACCTTCGGACGCAGGAGTCAAAATCAATTCCGCACCGAACGCACGCAGCAGCATTTTGCGTTCTTTACTCATGCTTTCAGGCATCGTGATTGCCAGCTTGTAGCCGCGCGCCGCGCACACCATTGCCAAACCGATACCCGTATTGCCGCTGGTCGCTTCAACAATTACGGTATCCTTACCGATTTTGCCCGCTTTTTCGGCGGCTTCAACCATTGCTTCGGCAATGCGGTCCTTCACGCTGCTGCCGGGATTGAAAAATTCCAGTTTGACGGCGACTTCGGCTTTCAAACCTTCAGTCAGACGGTTTAATTTGACCAACGGGGTGTTGCCGATCAGCTCGGTAATGCTGTTTGCAATCTTCATTTTCTACTCCAGATTTTGATGTGATATGACCTGTATATTAAAGACAGGTCGTCTGAAAAACCAATATCGAATGTTTCTTTATTTATAACTTTTGGTTGTTTGGCTTGATACGTCCTAATGAAGTCCGATTTCTCCGACTATCGCCCCCGTGACTAAAGTCTGCATGACCAAAGCCATCAGCCAGCCCAGTCTGAGTTGCGCTTTACTGAACACCGCCGGCGACTGCTTGGCAATACTTCTACGGTGCAGATAAAAAACCGCCATCATGACAAACTGCAAAACAAACCAATAAACAGGCTTGAGCGCGTACAGTTTCAACAAAGCCGGAAACGTAAAAGCCAAAGAACGGCCCGGCATCAGAAAATACAATATCGCAGCAATCGACACAAAAGCCAAAGTCATCAATACATTGCTGACGGCAAACACGCTCAAAAACGGATGCTGCAAATCCGCCTGCCAAAAACCAGTATCCGCCTGCTTTTTCCAATGAAAAGCAAAGAAAAACACACTGGCAAAAGTCAGATAAAAATGCGGGACAAACAACGGACCGACATGAGTAATCCCCCACATTCCCGGCAAAAGCTGCGATCCCAAAATCGACACGCCCAGCCACAACACAACCGAAGCCCAAAACCACTGGAACATTTCAGCGCGGAAAATCAATCCAAAAAACACCAGCCCATAAGCAACAACGGCGAGAAAATCCAAATTCGTCCAAATCATGAATACTGCAACTCGCCTTCAAAAACCGTTTGAACAGGCCCGGTCATCAAAACGTCCTCACCATGCGACCAAGTAATAAACAAATCCCCGCCCGGCAGCGAAACCTTCACAGGCACACCTTCCGCCAACAGCCCCAAACGGACGCCTGCAACCACAGCCGCACAAGCCCCAGTACCGCAAGCCTGCGTTTCACCCACGCCGCGTTCAAATACGCGCAGGCGGATAAATTGCCTATCGACAATCTGCATAAAGCCGACGTTGACACGTTCCGGAAACTGTTCGTGCGACTCAATCGCTTCACCCCAATGAGCCACGGGCGCAGTCTCAACATCCTCGACCACGATCACAGCATGAGGATTGCCCATATTCACACAACTGACCTGCACCGTCTCCAGACCGACCATCACCATATGCGTCAAGGCATCATCTGCTTCGTCAGGAACCGGCACAAACGGGATTTCAGACGACGTAAAGCGCGGTTTGCCCATATTCACGGTCACCAAACCGTTGTCCAACAGCTTGGGAATAATCACACCCTTAGCCGTTTCAACCAAAATTTCCTTTTTATCGGTCAAACCTTTATCCGCCACAAATCGGGCAAAACAGCGCGCACCGTTGCCACACTGCTCCACCTCGCTGCCGTCCGCATTGAATATACGATAACGGAAATCCACCGCATCGGAAGACGGTTTTTCTACCAACAGCAACTGATCGAAGCCCACCCCTCTAAAACGGTCGGACCATTCGGCAAGCGGCGCAGTCAGCGGATCAAAATCCTGCCCGATACCGTTTACCACCATAAAATCATTGCCCAAACCGTGCATTTTGGTAAATTTCAAGGTTTTCATTGTTTTTTCCAGAATTCATTATCGATTAAATAGGGAGCGAATATCCAAATATTCTTAACCTTTTTACTTTGCAGAAAAATCCGTCTGAAGGGTCGTCTGAACAGCATTCTACACTATATATATGCTATATCGCAGATTTTCCCGACTTCATACCGCCATACGCCGATATCCTTATTATCCATACAGCCTTAATGCTTCTTTCTCCCACCTTAATCAAAGCTAACGTCCTCAACCGAATAAAAACGATATAATTCAATAAGAAAGTCGCCACATTCGGCTTTATTTTCATAACATCATTGCCCATCTGAGGCAAAACCACGCCTTTCCGTTATCGCCTGCAATCAGGTTCATACTCATAGCGAGGAAATGCCATGAAACCCTCAATCCCCCTCATCCTTCTCGCATCCGCACTCTGTGCCTGCACCGCCGGCACACCCGGCATGTCCATCGGTTTAGGCATAGGAACCGGTATCGGACACCATGTCGGACTCGGCACTTCCGTCAACATCCCGATTACCTTAGACAAAAATAAAACCGCCCCAAACAATACAGGCGGCATCAATATTATTGACGAACAAATCGTGACTTATTTCGATACACACGGCAATCCCAGCAACAGCGCCGTCAAGGGCGGCTACTACCGTCAACTGAAAAACAAACGAGGCGATCAATATACCGTACAAGATTTTTACAGCGACAACAGTCGGAAGCGGACAGACCCCTATACCTTAAGCCGCAGCCAACTGATGCAATTCCGCGCCACACCAAACAACGGCTCACTCACCACATACGCCTATAACGGCGCAGTAATGCAACACCAAGAGTTCCGCAACGGCAAACTTGTCAACGCCAAATATTAGACAAAATAGCATCCTGACAGGCCAACCACGCCTATTGCCATTTGTACTATATTGGTTTCAAACACAACTATTCACAAAATAAATACTTTTAACATTCAACTATTTGTAATATTACTACGCTCCATCTGAAAAATAATATTGACACTTTTTTTTCAGACGATATAATGCACCCCATTCCCCGATAGCTCAGTCGGTAGAGCGACGGACTGTTAATCCGCAGGTCCCTGGTTCGAGCCCAGGTCGGGGAGCCAAATTTCAAAAGCCTGAACATAAGTTCGGGCTTTTTTGTTTACCAAT
This sequence comes from uncultured Neisseria sp., assembly GCA_963533245.1. Lineage (GTDB taxonomy): Bacteria > Pseudomonadota > Gammaproteobacteria > Burkholderiales > Neisseriaceae > Neisseria. The sequence goes on along the minus strand of CAUSOO010000020.1, from coordinate 28,219 downwards.
CCTACTTTGGTTTCTTCAGTTCCAATTCATTTTCCCGTCGATCAAGTTGTTTTCTACAATCGCTATTAATTGCACAAAAGGTCGTCTGAAACCCCAAAATTTGTTTTCAGACGACCTTTTCACAACCTTTTTTGAGTACCAAACAATACATATAAAATTTATTAAACAGGGGTATATCTAGGCAAAGAATTTATCTCCGTAGCCACCCATTCGTTGGATGTGATTAACCTTGTCAGCTCAACGGGCAGAAATTCCAAATACTCCAACTTCAAATCATTAGCCTTTTGTCGAAATTTTTCCGAAACAATCAAAGAACATTTAGTCTCATGTTTAATATCAAATAAATCGTAATCACAATTATCCAAAATGCTCATCTTGAGTAATTCATCAACTCCATAAACCTGCTCATATTCACATTCTTTCAGATTTACAACATCTTCTATTTTTAACTTATCTGTTGTCATCGCATAATAAACACGATTTGATATGATATTTTTTGTTTTCCCATTCATATATTTTACAGGTTTTATTTGTAAAATATTCGTCTTCATTCCCTCTAAACACCGCATAAATTCTTGGGTAATGATATAAGTGTATTCAGATAAGCTACGTACAGGGTAGTCATATTCCCTTAAATTAGAGATTAAAACAAGGTTGTCAGGAAGTATAATTTTTTTACGTTTTCGATTTATTCCCGCATACCAAGGAAGAGAACCATATTCCACTTTAAAATCGTTCAGTTGGAAGGAGGGGAGCAACTCCTCTGGCAATAGATAATTATTGTAAAACCCAACCCCGCATGGGATGTTGTGACTGATAGTCAAATAATAAAATTTCATCATTGAAAACCCTAACCCAATCTTTCCAGATATTGATTTGGCAAAAATGGGGCTGACAGCCTGCTTTTCTCATTCATTTCTAAAAATCCCTTATATCACTAACTAAATACGGTCCGCATCGATTCATCACCACTTCCTCACACACAAATTGTTCTGATACCCACTAAAACTTTTTAATCGGCAACCTTATTTATACCGATATCAGGAATTTTCCATTCTTCTAATAAATCCAGGTCGTCTGAAATTTTTCAGACGACCTTTTTTGCTTTTTTATAGTGAATTAAATTTAAATCAGGACAAGGCGACGAAGCCGAAGACAGTACAGATAGTACGGCAAGGCGAGGCAACGCCGTACTGGTTTAAAGTTAATCCACTATATTTCGACCAACCGCCGCCCAATGCCTTATACAGCGACACCAGCATCTGCGCCCTTGCCAGCCGCGCTGCGATCAGGTTTTCCTGCATTTGGCCTTCGGCGATATGGGCTTTGAGGGCGACATCCAGCGTTTTGTAGCCGTTGCGGAACATTTTTTCCGTATCGGTCGCGTGGCGTGCCGCCTGATTATGGGCGGTTTGCAGCAGTTCGGTTTGACGGCTTAGCGATTCCACGCCTTGATATGCGCTGTCGACTTCGCCCAGCGCGGTCAGGAGCCGTTTGTCGTATTCCAGCAATGCCGTCTGAAGGCGCGCGTCGGCAGCTTTGATATTGGCCTTGATGCGGCCGTTAGTGAACAGCGGCGTCTGTATGCCCACCGACAGCAAACTTGCCCAGCCGGTCAGCGAACGGTCGCCGTCGACACCGATGCGTCCGCCCTGCCCCATAAAGCTGATGGTGAAACGCGGCAGCAAATCGGCTTTGGCACTGGCGAATTTGGCGGCATAGGCATTGACTTGCGCCGCCTGCGCGCGCAGGTCGGGGCGGCGTTCCAGCAAGCCTTGCGGCGTCTGCCCGCTTGGTGCGGAGGGTTGGTGCGCCAACGCATCGACAGACGATTCTGGCAGTGTAAACGTCTGCGGCACATTGTCAGTCAACACGGCGATACTGCGCACATATGCGGCGTATTCCGCCCCTATCGTAGCGCGTTTGGCTTCCGCTGAGGTCAGTTGCACTTTCGCCTCGTTCACTTCATAGCCGCTGACATGTCCCGCCTTAAAACGCCCTTCGATATAGCGAACCATACGCCGCAGGGTGGCAACGGTTTGGTCGGCGGTTTTCAGACGATCTTGAGCCGCACGCGCTTTAAAATAATTGTCGGCAATATCGCCCGCCACCAGCATTTGCGCGCCGTATGCCAATTCCTGCTGCCCCAGCGCGGCATAGCGGGCGGCATCGGCATCGCTGCGTTTCTTGCCGAAAATATCCGGTTCCCACGAAGCGGTCAGCCCGCCGTACAGGGTGGTACTTTGAGAATCAATGGTATCGTCGTTTAAAGAAGAAGTCTGCGGATAACGCGAGAGCAACGCGCGTGCATTGCCGTTGAGAGGGTTATCCATTTGGCTGTAATTCGCCATCGCCTTGCCGCTCAGCCCGACGGTCGGACCCAAATCGGCACGCGCCGCCCCCGCCACGGCACGGGCTTCGTTCAGACGGCTGACGGCGATTTTCACATCATGCCCCTGCGCCAAACCCTGCGCGATTAATCCGCTTAACACCGGATCGTTCCACTGCTGCCACCACGCCCCGATGTCCGCATCGCCCTTCGCCGCCACATCCTGCGTAAACGTTTCGGGCAACTCAACTTGACTGTTTAACGGAACTTCTGTGTTTTTACAGGCAGCAAGCGCCAAGGCTGCGGCAATACACAATAAATGGATTTGATTGAATTTCATCGTATTTTCCTTTTTGAAAAGGTTTTAGCGTTCCGTTTTGGCGAAATTTGCTTCGCTCGTTTTCAGCGTGCGCCGCCTCTTGACGGGGCAACCTTTCAGACGACCTTTCAGAAGATTTTTTTGCGAAACCTAGAAACCTGAATGTAAGCCTGCGGCTTACTGCCCTCTCCCTAACCCTCTCCCACGGGGAGAGGGGACAAAATTAGTTGAAAACTCTAAAAACGGTTGGGTTTCAGCATCCTCAATCCCTCTCCCGCGGGGAGAGGGGACAAATTGGTTGAAACCCTAATAAGGAGAGGGAACAAATTGGTCGAATCCCTAAAAATGGTTGGGTTTCAGCATCCTCAATCTCCTCCTCCCACGAAGAGAGGAGACAAAATTGGCAGGAAACCCAAAGCATGGTTGGGTTAATGAGGCATTAGATTTTCTTTCGAAAAATATGGGTATCAAAAAAGCCTTGAGACTTGTTGGCTAGACAAACCGTACCCTATCGAAGCTAACGCCTATAATAAATAGTCCGTATCAAGCATGGCAAGTTCACAGGACTTACGCCTGATTCCACGATATAAAGCCTATATTCATGATAAACAGCAGGACGAAACCCATCGACTAGGTCGTCTGAAATCCAATTTCACTTTTCAGACGACCTTGTGCCGTGAATTAATTCTGCAAATACAATGTTGCTTACCGCACAACACCTTTTCCTACCGTTACGCCTTCTATACATCCTTCTCATGACAAGGATGCTACAATTGGCATATTTTTACCGTTATCGGACAGGTGTTTTATGCAGTATTTCTGCCTACTCATCCCCATCCTCATTGGCTATTTTCTTGACGAAATGACCGTCGGCGTCATTTTCGGCTCTATTTTATGGTTGTTTGCGCGGGAACTCGGCAAACCGCGTCAGGAAGAACATGATGCGAAACTGCAAAATCTGGAAAAAGAAATCGAATTGCTGAAGCTGCGTTTGACGGCTTTGGAACACGAAACCGTTCATGATGAAGCAGGAGTCGGGCAGGCTAGGAAACTGCGTGCTGTTTTGTCCGAACATACCGACGATATTCAGACGACCCCTGCGCCGCTTCATGAGAAGGTTGAACCTGTCGCAACTACGGACAATGCGCCTGTCGAGCCGCACATCGAACCGGTTGCCGCCCCCTCTTTTTCTACACCTGTTCCCCCTGTTTCCGCTGAATCTCCCGTACAGCCCGAACCTGCTCTGTACGCAGACAGCGTCGAAACGCCTGCCCAAGTTTCCGCTATTCAAGAGGTCGAGCTGGAACAAGACGCGCCTGCCTTGCTGACGTCGTCTGAAAACGAAGCGCCGATGCCGTCTGCAAATACATCAGAAAACATCGACGCAGATTCTCGTGAAACCGTTATCCATAAAGAGGAAGGTTTCGATTTCAAATTCTCCGAAAACCCCATTGTTGCTTGGTTCCTGCGCGGCAATCCGCTGCTGAAAACCGGTATCGTGGTGCTGTTCCTCGGCTTGGCGTTCCTCTTGCGCTATGCCTCCGAGCGGATTCATGTGCCGGTGGAAATGCGTTACCTGACCGTTGCAGGCGCGGGTCTGGCAGCGGTCATCGGCGGCTGGAAGCTGCAAAGCCGCAAACGCGAATACGGCTTGGTGTTGCAAGGCTTCGGCGTGGCGGTGATGTATCTGACCGCTTTGGCGGCGTTGAAACTGCATCCGCTGCTGCCCGCACCGATCGTGTTCGTACTGATGGTGGCGATGGTCGTATTGATGGCGTTGCTGGCAATCAGGCAGAACGCGCAGATTATGGCGCAGGTTGCCTTGGTCGGCGGTCTGGCGGCGCCCATCTTGGTATCGGACGGCAGCGGCAATTATTTGGTGCTGTTTTCCTACCTTTCCCTGCTCAATGCCGGCGTAGCGGCGATTGCTTGGTTTAAGGCATGGCGGCCGCTGAACCTGACGGGTTTCGCCGGAACCTTATCCATCGCCGCGTTGTGGGGCATGCAAAGCTATACGCCGCAGCATTTCGCCACCACCGAGCCTTTCCTGATTTACCACTGGCTGCTCTACACCTTCATCGCCTATCTGTTCGCCCGCCGCAAGCTGACGGAAAGCCGCGAAGACACGCTCGCGCCCGTTGCCGACAATGCGACGCTGGAAGAAATTTGGAACAGCATCTGCTCCCACGGCCTGCGCGTCCACGTCCTCGACCATACTTTATTGTTCGGCACGATGGCGGCGGCGTTCGGACTGCAATACCACATGGTGGAACACTGGCCGTCTGCGGACGCATTCTCCGCGCTGGGCTTCGCCGCCGTTTACGGGCTTGCCGCGCTGATGCTGAAACGGCAACAGGGTTTGTATATCCTGCGTCAGGCGTTTGTTGCCTTGTCGCTGCTTTTCCTCACGCTCGCCGTTCCGCTTTATTTTGAACGCGGCAACACTGTCATCCTGTGGACGGTAGAATCCGCGCTCGTGTATTTCTTCGGGCTGCGCCAACAGCGTCCGCATATGCGTTTGGGTGCGCTCGTCGTTTATCTGCTGGCGGCGCTGACCCAACTGAGCGGTTATCAGGAGGGAGGATCCACCATCCTGCAAGGTCAATGGTTTACCACCCTGCTGACCCTGTTCGGCGGCGCGGCAATTTACCTGCAATGGCATCTCTACCGCCGTAAAGGCTCGGCACACTGGGAACACACGCTTCAAAACACAACCCTCTGCGCCGCCCTGCTCTACACATCCATCCTGCCTTTACTGTTTTTCGCGGAACGCGGCAGCATCATCGTTTTCTCTGCTTTGGTGGCGGCATGGGCGTTCTGCCGAGGCAAAGGCAAGTCGGACGTGTTCAGCACATTCGCCTTGGGCAATGCAATCTTTACTCTGATCTTCCAAGCCTCGATTAATGATGAACCCTACGGCTTCCTGACACACTGGCATCTTTTCGCCGCCGCGCCGCTGCTGTTTGCCGCCGCCTACATGCTGCAATATTCGCGTGTCCAAACCGAAGCATCTGAAAACCAAGACAAACAAGACCAACCCCTCCCGTTCTCGCGGATTGCGGGCTGGGCTATCCTCGTTATCGCCCTGATGTTGGGCGGCTTCGCCACCTACACCCAATGGACGAGCGAAGAAACCCTGTTTATCGAGCTTTGGGCATTGCCGATATTCACCACCTTGCTGTTGCTTGCCAACCGTTTGAACTGGAAAGAGCTTTTTCAGACGACCTTGGCATTCCTGCCCCTGTTTGCCCTGCACTTCATCGGCTATCACCTCGAACACCTATGGACGGCCGCCGCAGCCTTGCCGCTTGCCGCCGCTACCGTGTTGAACTTCGTCATCCTGAATAACCGCCAAACCAATGCGCCTATCGGCTTGCACAAACTCAACATCATCCTGATCGGCATCCTTTGGTCGCTTTGGGCGGGAATGTATGTCGGCGATCGTCTCGACGGCGTTTGGTCGCAGCTCTCATGGCTTGCCGTACCGCTGATCATGTGGGTCGTCCTCCATACGCAGCGGCAGCGCGGCTTTTTCAGACGACATCAAGCCGCCTATCAGCATTTCGCCCTGCCGATAGCCGCCCTTGCCGCCGCAAGTTGGATGATATGGACGAACTTCTCCACTCCGTTCCAACCCGCGCCGTTGCCGTATATCCCGCTGCTTAACCCGCTGGAGCTCGCCTGCGCCGGAATGCTGTGGTTTGCCCTGAAGTCCCTCCCCGAAGCCCTGCCTACAGAGTACCGCCGCGTGAACGCGCCCGGCGTCGCCGCCCTCGCATTCATGGTCATCAGCGCGGGCGTGATGCGCCTATGGCATTTCTACGACGGCATCACTTGGCGCCTCGACATCATGCTCCAATCCTTCGGACTGCAAGCCAGCCTCTCCGTCGTCTGGGCAGTGACCGCCATCATCCTGATGGTGTACGGCAACCGCCGCAAACTGCGCCCCTTCTGGATAACCGGCGCGGCGCTGATGGCCATCGTCGTCGTCAAGCTCTTCCTCATCGAGCTTGCCAACAGCGGCGGCATCGCCCGCATCGCCTCCTTCATCATCGTCGGCGTGCTGCTGCTCTTGGTCGGCTGGTTCGCGCCCGTTCCGCCCAAAGCGGTGGAAAACGAAGAGGACAAAGCATAGCCCAGTCCCAAAAAAAAGGTCGTCTGAAAACCGACAGCAAGTTTTGCTAGAATATTTTCAGACGACCTTCAGGCATCCCGAATCCAACCCGGCACGGCAGAAAATCGACCACTTTTGTCAGGACTGCTTCAATCTAAGCGTGCTTTACCGATTATTGATGGATTAAAATACACATACAAAATGAAAAAGTCTAAAGAGGAGATTAAAAATGCCCAACCGCAGCGAACTTCCGTTGATTTATTCCTGTTCCGGATGTTCTGACGTAGCGCAACTTGCCAACAATACCGCCGTAGCACTCGATCATGCCGGCGAATTTGAAATGTCGTGCATTTCCGGCGTGGGAGGCAAAGTCGCACCTTTGGTACGCAAAGCGCAGTCCGGCAGGCCGATGCTGGTCATTGACGGCTGCCATCTGCATTGCGCCAAGTCATGTTTGGAAAACGTAGGCGTCGAGATTTCAGAAGAACACCACGTCAAACTCTATGACTTGGGCTACAAAAAGCGTTTTGGCAAAAGCTATGACGAAGCAGCGGTAGAAGAAGTCTATCAATATGTCTTAACTAAAAAACACGATGTGTTGAGCAACTAGCCACCTTTTCCCCCAAACAATCCGTCTGCAAAACCTTCAACACAAACCCGAACGGATGACAACCGTTTCAAAACAAAGGTCGTCTGAAAACCGATAGCAAGTCTCGCTAAAGCGTTTTCAGACGACCTTTTTTAATAGGGAGAACGTTACCGCCCGATTGCCAACTTATTCAATATAGTGGATTAACTAAATCAGGACAAGGCGACGAAGCCGCAGACAGTACAGATAGTACGGAACCGATTCACTTGGTGCTTCAGCACCTTAGAGAATCGTTCTCTTTGAGCTAAGGCGAGGCAACGCCGTACCGGTTTAAAGTTAATCCACTATACCTTGAAGGGGAAAAACAATTGCTGCTTAGACGGTACAGCGGGCTTACAGGTTTCAACTTCATGTTCAATATTATAAAATCCATCACCTTCCCGACATTCGCACCGCCCCATGAACTACGCCCTAGATGCCCTATGGTGGAAACTCACCAACCCGTCCGTCCGCGCCCTCGCCACTCTGCTGACCGCTCCGCCGCTTTGGCAAAGCGGCTGCGAATTGAGCGTCCGCACACTATTGGGCGAACACGGCTTCCGCTATCTTTTGGATTTGGACGGCAATCCCGCCCCCTTAGACGACTATCTCACCGAACACGCCCCCTTCGGCAACCGACTCGGCATCTACGCCGAACGCCTGCTCGCATTTTGGTTCGCCCACGCGCCGCATACCGAATTGCACGCCTATAACCTGCCCGTGTTTTCAGACGACCTCACGCAAGGCGCCGCCGATTTCATCGCCTCCATCAACGGCAAACCCTATCATATCGAACTGACCTGCAAATATTACGGCAGCGGCAGCGGCAAATCCGCAGACCTGTGCGGACTCAATTCCAAAGACACCCTCGCCGCCAAAGCCGCCAAACTGCCCCGCCAACTCGCCCTGCTTCAATCCCCCGAAGGCAGCGAAACCCTGCGGCAAAACCGCCTCCCCGACGCGCCGCAACCCGCCTCAATCATACGCGGCATCGGCTTTTTCCCCGTCGGCGCAGATTCCGCCGAAGCCCCGCTGAACCCATACTGCTGGCGCGGCGTCTTTATCCGAGACTGGTCGGCATATCCGACCATCGAGGGCGCACGCTACCACCTCATCGACCGCATGGCATACCTTGCCCCCGCCCGTGTCACCGAGACGCAAACCCTGTCCGACCGAGACGTCCGCCAAATTGAAAGCGGCTTAATCGCCAAACTCGAATTGCGCCCCGACGGCTTTTGGCATGAAATCGAACGCATCATGAAGGTCGTCTGAAACCCGATTCAACGTTTTCAGACGACCTTTCCAGTATAATCCAAGCCTTTCCCCCGATTGCGAACCCACCATGACCCCGATCCAACTCGACCATACCGCCAAAGTTCTGGCTGAAATGCTGACTTTCAAACAGCCTGCCGATGCCGTTTTGTCCGCCTACTTCCGCGAACACAAAAAGCTCGGCAGGCAAGACCGCCACGAAATCGCCGAAACCGCCTTCGCCGCCCTGCGCCATTATCAAAAAATCAGCGCCGTCCTGAGCCGCCCGCATGCCCAGCCGCGCAAAGCCGCGCTTGCCGCGCTCGTTCTCGGCAAAAGCACCAACATCAGCCAAATCAAAGACCTGCTCGACGAAGAAGAAACCGAGTTCCTCAGCAGCCTCAAAGCGCGCAAAACCGAATTTTCAGACGACCTCCATACCGCCGCCGAATTGCCGCAATGGCTGGTGGAGCAACTGCAAAAACATTTTAGCGACGGAGAAATCCTCGCCTTCGGCCGCAGCATCAACCAAGCCGCGCCGCTCGACATCCGCGTCAACACGCTCAAAGGCAGACGCGACAAAGTGCTGCCCCTGCTTCAAGCCGAAAGCCCCGATGCAGAAGCCACGTCCTATTCCCCTTGGGGCATCCGTCTGAAAAACAAAATCGCCCTCAACAAACACGAATTGTTTTTAGACGGTACGCTTGAAGTCCAAGACGAAGGCAGCCAGCTCCTCGCCCTGCTCGTCGGTGCCAAACGCGGCGAAATCATCGTCGATTTCTGCGCCGGCGCAGGCGGCAAAACCCTCGCCGTCGGCGCGCAAATGGCAAACAAAGGCAGAATCTACGCCTTCGACATCGCCGAAAAACGCCTTGCCAACCTCAAGCCCCGCATGACCCGCGCCGGACTGACCAATATCCACCCCGAACGCATCAGCAGCGAACACGACAGCCGCATCGCCCGCCTGACCGGCAAAGCCGACCGAGTTTTGGTCGATGCCCCCTGCTCCGGCTTAGGCACGCTGCGCCGCAACCCCGACCTCAAATACCGCCAATCGCCCGAAACCGTCGCCAAACTTTTGGAACAGCAACACAGCATCCTCGATGCCGCCGCCAAACTGGTCAAACCGCAAGGCAGGCTGGTTTACGCCACTTGCAGCGTGTTGCCCGAAGAAAACGAAATGCAGGTCGAACGCTTTTTGGAAGAACACCCGGAATACGAACTCCTCGACTGCGCCGAGCTGCTCGCCGCTTTGAAAATCGATTTAAACACCGGCAAATACCTGCGCCTCGATTCGGCAAAACACCAAACCGACGGATTCTTCGCCGCCGTTTTGCAACGCAAGGAATAAATGTTCAAACAAGGCGTACATACACGAAAGGTCGTCTGAAAACCTGATACTAGGTTTTCAGACGACCTTTTTGGCGCAGATTAAAGCGAATTTAATCGGGCAATGCCCGTTTGCCGAAATCCTCGAACGATAAAGAAGAGAACAGGCAAAGCATCCCGTTTCCCTAAAATCCAAACATACAAAAAGGTCGTCTGAAAATTTTCAGACGACCTTTTGCGTTGTTGAAACTTAAGCCAAAGAAGCGTTTACAAATGCGGTCAATTGACCTTTTGCCAATGCGCCGACTTTGGTGGCGACGTTTTCGCCGTTTTTGAACACCATCAGCGTCGGGATACCGCGCACGCCGAATTTGGCGGGGGTGGCTTCGTTTTCGTCGATGTTGATTTTGACTACTTTCAGACGACCTTCAAATTCGGCGGCGATGTCGTCCAAGATCGGAGCGATCATTTTGCAAGGGCCGCACCAAGGTGCCCAGAAGTCCAGCAATACGGGGACGTCGGATTTCAAAACGTCTTGTTCGAAATTTGCATCGGAGGTGTGGATAATCAGTTCGCTGCTCATGAGTTTTTCCTTTTTGTGTCAAATTGAATCAGATGTTGTGCAGGATAGGGCTTGGGGCTGAAAATTTCAAGTGTCGCCAAAGTGTAATAGCTTTTTTGTAAGGTTGCCATCGGGATTGGCTAATGTTTTTCAGACGACCTATCCGACAGTTCAGCCTGCCCTAAAGCTCATCAGATGGCGCGTGTAATCGCTGGAAGGGTTGGCAAATACGGTTTCGCAGCCGCCCTCTTCGACGATTTTGCCGTCTTTCAACACCATCACGCGGTGCGACAGGGCGCGGATGACGGCGAGGTCGTGGCTGATGATGATGAGACTGAGACCGTGTTTTTTCTGCAAATCGGCGAGCAGCTCCAGAATCTGTTGCTGCCATTGTACGTCGAGCGCGCTGGTCGGTTCGTCCAAAACGAGGATTTTCGGGCGGACGATGATGGCGCGGGCGATGGCAAGCCGCTGGCGTTGTCCGCCGGAAAAGGCGTGCGGATAGCGTTCGAGCGCGTCTTCGGGCAGCCCGACCTGCCGCAATACGTCTTGCACACGCTGCCGCATTTCTGCGCGGGACAAATCGGGTTCGTGAACGCGCAGGGCTTCGGAAACGATGCTAAAGACGTTCATGCGCGGGTTGAATGCGCCGAACGGGTCTTGAAACACCATTTGGATGTCGCGCCTCGATTCGCGTGTCCAGGCTTCGCCGTTGATTTTCAGACGACCTTCCGCGTCGATAAGGTGCATCACGGCTTTTGCCAGCGTGGTTTTGCCGCAGCCGCTTTCGCCGATGATGCCCAGCGTTTCGCCCGCTTTCAAATCAAAGGAAACCGGCTCCAACAGGGTTTTGCTGCGTTTTTTGAACCAGCCCGCCGTTTCTTTGACGGCGACGGAAAGCTGCTCCGCCTGCAAGACGGTGGCGGGGTTGTCCGCCAAAGGTACGACCTTGCGCGCGGCTCCGGCGTTCAACAGCATTTGCGTGTATTCGTGTTGCGGACGGGCGAACACTTCCGCCGCTGCGCCCGTTTCGACAATGCGTCCGCCGCGCATCACGGCGACGTCGTCTGCAAAGCGGCGGACAAGGTTCAGGTCGTGGGTGATGTAGAGCATGGTCATGTTGTGCGTCTGCTGCAAGCGTGCCAACAAATCGAGAATCTGCGCCTGCACGGCGACATCCAAGGCGGTGGTCGGTTCGTCGGCAATCAGGAGCTTGGGTTCGGCGGCAACCGCCATCGCAATCATCGCCCGCTGCCGCTGCCCGCCGGAAAGCTGGAAGGGATAGGCAAAGGCTTTCTGCTCCGGCTCGCGGATGCCGGTTTCCGCCAAGAGTTCGACCGCCCTCGCCCATGCCTGTTTTTTGTCCAAACCCAGATGCAGGGTTAACACTTCGGCAATCTGCGCACCGACGCGCATCACGGGGTTGAGCGCGGTCATCGGTTCTTGAAACACCATGCCGATTTCCCGCCCGCGCAGCTTTTGCAGGGCACGTTCGGATTGGGTCAGCAAATCGTTGCCGTCAAATTTCAGACGACCTTCAAACGACACCAGCGGATTCAGCCGCATAATACCCTGCGCCAACACGGTTTTACCGCTGCCGCTCTCGCCGACCAATGCCAGTTTCCTGCCGGTCTGTACGGTCAGGCTGACATCGTGCAGGACTTGCTTGCCGGGGAAAAAGGCGTTTAGGTTTTCAATTTCAAGGATGGGTTTCGTCATGGTATCGAGGTCGTCTGAAAACGGAAAACGGTTGGAATCAAATCGGCAATACCCGCCGCACGGGCAGAAATCTTTACGAAGCAATAAGCCATATCTGATGGTTTACAAGAAACGCGCCCAACAAACATCGGCTTTCTGCTTTTCAGACGACCTCTGATTCAAACCCGCAAACCGAGGTCGTCTGAACGCTTATTATTTCTGAAACTGCTCTTTCAACACCCGTTTCAACACTTTGCCTGTGGCGTTTTTCGGCAGTTCGTCTTTAAAGTAAATCTGTTTGGGGATTTTGAAATTCGCCAAATGTCCGCGCAAATGGGCGCGCACGTCGGCTTCGTCCAACGTTTCGCCGTCTTTGAGTTGGATAAAGGCGATGATTTCTTCGTCGGCGTATTGGTCTTTCACGCCGATGACGGCTGCGGCTTCGACGGCGTCGAGTTTGTAAATCGCCTCTTCGATTTCGCGCGGGTAAACGTTTTGCCCTTTGGAAATAATCAGGTCTTTTTTGCGGTCGACGATAAAGATAAAGCCGTCTTCGTCTATCGTGACAAAATCGCCTGTTTTCAGCCAGCCGTTGACGATGGCTTCGTCCGTGGCATCGCGCATATTCAGGTAGCCCTGCATGACCGAACCGCCTTTGACGATGAGTTCGCCCACTTCGCCCGTCGGCACTTCGACCAATTCGTCGTTGACGGCTTTGACTTCCAATCCGGGCAAGGCGATGCCGACGCTGCGGGCTTTTTGCCTTTCGGGCGTGTTGACGGCGACGACGGGCGAGCATTCGCTCAAGCCGTAGCCTTCCAAAAGCTTGGCACGCGGGAACTTCGCTTTAAAGTCGAGGATGGTTTGTTCCGCCAAAGGCGCGCCGCCGCTGATAAACAGACGGACGCGGTTGAACCATCTGAAATACCAAGGGATTTTCGCTTTGCTCATGGCGGTGTAAATCGCGGGTACACCCAAAAACACGGTCGCGCGTTTGAATAAAACCTGTTTCAAAACGTTGGAAAACGGGAAAACGGATTTCACCAAAATAATCGAACACGCCATATAAATCGGCAGCAACACCATGGCCGTCAGCGTAAAGCTGTGGAACATCGGCAGGAACACGACGAAGCGGTCGCGTTTGGTAATCTTAAAGATGCGCTCGATGCCTTCAAGGTTGGAGAACAGGTTGCCATAGCTGATCAATGCGCCTTTTGGGTGGCCTGTCGTGCCGGAAGTGTAAATAATATGCGCCAAATCATCGATTTTCGGCTGGCGGCTCAAGTCGGGCGTACCCGAGAAACGGCGCGCTTCTTCAAAACGCACATCGGCTTCGTCCGCCGCTTTCGCCTCGCCTATCCAAATGATTTTCTCGACGCGGGTCTGTTTCTTCAGCCCCTTCAATTCTTTCTGCAAACCTGCCGAAGCAAACATAAACCGCGCTTTGCAGTCGTTCAAAATATACGCGTATTCGTTGTTTTTCAAAAACGTATTCATCGGTACGGCAACCGCGCCGATAGCGGAGACGGCAAAATAGGCGCTGATAAACTCCGGCGAATTGGATACCGCCAAAGCCACTTTGTCCCCGAATTTGACGCCTATATTTTGCAGATATGCCGCTACGGCATCGACTTCCTGCTTGAGCGCGTGGTAGGTGGTTTTTTCTTTGTCGTTGAACACCGCAGTCCCTTTGCCGTTTTTACGGCAGGCAGCGGCCAGCATTTCGTAGAAATTTGTGTTGTGTGTTTGATTCATTGTAATTCTTCAAAAATTAAGTGAGTAAAATATTTTTGCGGTCGCGCCCATAAACAGGTTTTTCTCCCTGGAAACAAGCTCGGCCTGAAAAGCCATCTATATAGCAGGAAAATGAGCTATCGGCTATTTTTATAGTGGATTAACTTTGCCTTGTCCTGATTTAAATTTAATCCACTATATATTCATCCGCAATATGGAAAATCATCCCCTCGCGCGCACGTCAAACGCCTGACGCAAGCCCTCGCCTATCATCACCAGCAAAAGCAGCATAACCGTCAGCGTACCGACGGTAGACAAGCCTATCCACCAAGCGTCCAAGTTGTCCTTTCCCTGCGCCAAGAGTTCGCCCAAGCTCGCCTGCGACGCGGGAACGCCCAAACCGAGGAAATCCAAGCTGGTCAGCGCAAGCACCGCGCCGGAGATGCGGAAAGGCAGAAATGCCAATACGGGCGTCAGGCTGTTGGGCAGGATATGCCGCCACATAATCGCGCGGTTGCCCACGCCCATCGAACGCGCCGCCAAAACGTAATCCGCCTGACGGTTTTTCAAAAACTCGGCGCGGACGTAGTCCGACAGACCCATCCAGCCGAACAGCGATAGCAACGCCAGCAAAATCAACAAACTGGGATTGAAAAACGAAGACAGGATAATCAAGAGATAAAGCTCCGGCATCCCGCCCCAGATTTCGATAAAACGCTGCATCAAAAGGTCGGTCTTGCCACCGAAATAACCCTGCACCGCGCCGGTGATCACGCCGATTACGGTCGTTACCAAAGTCAGCGCAAGGGCGAACAACAGGGAATCGCGGAATCCGTAAACCAAACGCGCCAAGACATCGCGACCGCGGTCGTCCGTACCGAGCAAGTGCCTTTCGGACGGACTTGCAGGGTCGGGCTGCGTGTCGAAATCATTGAGCGTATCGGCATCGTAGGGATTGGGCAGATAAACGGCGTAATTGCCGTTTGACGTGATGTTGCCGCGTATCAGCGGGTCGAGGTAATCGGCAGGCGTGTCGAAATCGCCGCCGAACACGGTTTCGTTGTATTCGTTTACCAGCGGAAAATAATATTCGCCCTGATAACGTATCCACAACGGCTTGTCGTTGCTCCATAAAGGCGCAAGCAGCGCGACGGCGAACAAAACGGCTAAAACCCGCAACGCGAACCAGCCGCGTTTGTGTTGCTTGAAGGCCTGCCAAGTGGGGTTTGAGGTGTGTGTTTTCATAATTAGGTTGCACAAAGGTCGTCTGAATATTCAACCATGAGGATTACTTATAAGCCAACTTTTCCAATTCTGACTTATGCGCGGCAATTACGCGCTTTGCGCTATGCATGACCAACCGTTTGGTTGCTTCATCATCCTGCAATTCCATACGGACTACTTTTGCACCATCGTTTTTATGTTCGCGGCTTTCTTCAGAAATATCTTTTAAACGTTTAATCATATTTAACTCCATAATTCTTTAAGTTTTCAGACGACCTATTTCTGTCCGCCGAAATGAATGCGCGGATCGACCCACGAATAAGAAATATCCGACACCAATTTCGCCAGCAAACCCATCAGCGTGAACACATACAGCGTCCCCATCACCACCGGATAATCGCGTTTCATCACCGCCTCGTAGGAAAGCAGCCCCAGCCCGTCGAGCGAGAACAAGGTTTCAATCAGCAGGCTGCCAGTGAAAAACGCGCCGATAAAGGCAGCGGGAAAGCCGGTAATCAGCGGAATCATTGCGTTGCGGAAAACGTGTTTCCACAAAATCTGCTTTTCCGGCAAGCCCTTGGCGCGGGCGGTATAGACATATTGGCGGCGGATTTCTTCAAGAAACACGTTTTTCGTCAACACCGTCGTTACCGCCAGACTGCCCGCCACCGAAGCCGTAATCGGCAGCGCCATGTGCCACAGATAATCTTTAATTTTGCCCGCCCACGACAGCGTGTCGAAATCATCGCCGACTAAACCGCCCTGCGGGAACCACGCAAAAAAGCTGCCGCCGCCGAACAACACCAGCAACACCAAACCCAACACAAACGGCGGTATGGTATAACCGACCAGCACCACCATCCCCGTTACCGCATCAAAACGGCTGCCGTCGCGCACCGCCTTGGCAATGCCCAACGGGATACAAATCAGATAAGTCAGGAAAAACGTCCACAAGCCCAAACTCATCGACACCGGCATTTTCTGTTTGACCAGCTCGAACACGGTTTCATGATGGAAAAAACTCTTGCCCAAATCAAAACGGGCAAACCGCCACACCATATCCGCAAACCGCGTCAACGGCGGCTTGTCGAAACCGTACAGCGCATTCAACGCCGCCAAATCTTCCGGACTGATGCGGTTGCCGTTTTTCATGATATTGCCCGCCGTCGCATTCGCCGTCTCGCCGCTGACCGCACCATGCGTCAACTGCTGCACCATCTGCTCAACCGGCCCGCCCGGCACGAATTGGATAACAGCAAAAGTAATCGCCAAAATCCCCAACAGCGTGGGGATTAAAAGTAATAGGCGGTGGAGGATGTAACGGTACATGCTTGGGGTATTCCTCTATTTGGGTTTGAAGGTCGTCTGAAAAGTACGGATTGCTTTCAGACGACCTATACTTTGAATACTTGTAAAAAATTTAACTGATAAGCCAGCTAATAAACCTATCCAGCAAATCTTTCTGATTATTGCCAGCCGCTTCGACCATTTCCAATGTCAAACTATCCGGCCACACAATAAAATATCCGTAACGTCCTTTTTTGATAAGTGCACCGGCTTTCTTACCTGTATCTGTCAAACGGTAGAACTTACCGTCTATTTCCTGCAAACCTGCATGACACAGTTTCGCATTGCATTCTTCCGTCGTTACTCCCCATTTTTCTGCCAGCTTAGCGACAGTTAATGTATCGTATTTTTTAGCAATTTCTGCATTTTGACTTTTCTGCGCCACTTGCTCTTTTTCTACGACGTCAACTGAAATTTTAACTTCATCGCTAATACGGATAATACGCTGCGCTTCGCTATAAGCATCTTGATAGACTTCTCCATCTTCACTACGCTTCAGCAAGATACCCATTTCATTATTATTTACTTGGCTGAATTCATATAAATTCAGGCTTGTAATAATGCAAGCATCTTCGCTGACGTAACATTTTGCATGAAGATTCGGACAATAGCTTGTACGAACATAATTTAAATTTTTCAACCAAGCTGCCTCTGATGGCTGCAATTCACTTTTACCATACTGAAAAATTGTGAGCTTTTCAGACGGCATTGAGCCGTAAATCATGGAACGCGTGCATGCTGGAGCACAACCTTACGCATGGATTTTAGGTTTCATGCAGGCTACAGCTTGCTGCTGCGGCGGTATAAAAGTATTTTTAGTGATTTACCGTTTTTGGTATTTTTGCCCGACGGGGTTAAAAATACAGTTGCTACTCTTGCTGCATGATATTGGCAAGATTTAATTTAAATGTTTGTTGAATCTTGTTTACATCCTTAGCAAAAATATGATAGTCACTCGAAGAATAGATAGATTTTATTCTATCCAAATTAGTTTGTTGATAACATTTTTTCATTTCCGCGATGAAAAAATTATCTTTTCCTCTTTCATTGAGACAGTTATTTTCTAACAGATAGATTGCCCATGCTGTAAAAATAAATGTACTATCTTCCGGATATTCAGATAAATAAATTTCGAATTCAATTATAGAATATTCAGCTGCTTCAATTAATGTTATATCTAAATCTCTGACAAATTTTTCCGTTATATTTTTAAATAATTTCTTGAATTCTATATAATTTTTTATTTTTTCCATGATTCTATTTTCCTGTAAAAATATTTAATTGAATATTTGGATAGCGATTTCTAAACTCTAAAATAACATTGCTGCAAGATTGACAGGCCTTTAATTCTGTAAATAGATCAATTCTACCTGATACATTACGATTATTTCCGAGTTGCTGTGCTATAGTTTCAAGTAATTTATATTCTCCATTACAATCCGCACATCGATTTTCATGCGGTCTTTGTCCTCTAAAAGCTCTTTTACCCTATCGTTTAATTTTAGATAAGGGCTAATCAAATAAAGCCGTTCCTGTGCATTTTTAATTAACTCCTCCAAGTAATACGTTGTACCGCTGGTATTTAAAAATTTTGCCATTTTCTTCTTTCCTGCAATGTTTATTTGATTTATTCGCGGGCAGAGCCCACGCTACGCAGTTGCTTTATATTATTCTGACAGTTGAAACAATAGACTTCACTATCGTTTAGGTCGTCTGAAAATTGCTGCGACAAACTTTCAGACGACCTTCCTTATTTCTCCAAAGCCTCTTGCAGTTTCTTCTCAATCAAATCCGCATCAAACGATTTGGCAATCAGCTCGAAGCGCGAGTCGCGCCGCCATGAGACTTGGTTGGCGCCCCATTGCCCGTCCACCCAGTTGAGCCACACCCATGTGCCGAGCACTTGGAACACGCCTTTGGCGCGGACGAGGCCGTCTGTGAATTTGGGTAGGTCGTTGAAGAAGTTGGTCAGTTTTTCGCCGTCGAAATCGCGTCCGGCGGGGAATGTGAAACCTTGCGACTGGAAGCCCATGGTGTTGTCCGGCAGGGCTTTGAGGCGGTAGCGCGATTTTTCGATAACGGGAATGTCGAGCCATTGGATGTCGAGTTGCGCGTTTTGGACTTCGACCACTTTGGCTTTGGGCGGGAACAGTTTTGCCGCTTTGTCGTGAAATTCGGCAAGCTGTTCGGGGGTGCATAAATCGGTTTTGCTGGCGACCAATACGTCGCAGATGCCGATTTGGTCTTTATACAATGCCTGCTGCGCGTAATCGGGGTTGATGAACTGGCGCGGATCGACGACGGTAAAGACTGCGCCGATTTCCAAAAGGCTGTCCAGTGGTTTGGCTTTCAATTCGTCGATAACGCTGGCGGCGTGTGCCAGTCCGCTTGCCTCAATCATCAGGCGGTCGGGTTTGGCGTCGCGCAGCATTTTCTGCACGGTTACGCCCATTTGCGGGCCGGCGGTGCAGCATAAACAGCCGCCGGCGATTTCTGCCACGGGGATGCCGTTGTCGCTCAATACCGCGCCGTCAATACCGATTTCGCCAAACTCGTTGACGATGATGACCCATTTCTCGTTCGGGTCTTTCTGCTCCATCAGGCTTTTAAGCGCGGTGGTTTTGCCTGTTCCCAGAAAACCTGAAATCAGGTGGACTTTGGTTTTTTTCACTTCTGACATTTTTTACAGATTCCAGTTAAAACAACGTGTTCTTCTTTCAGCGCAAAGCCGCTTTCGGCAACGCCTGCGCGCAGTGCCGCCCATTCGTGGCTCAGGGTTTGCTCGTCCGCCGTGCCGCATTCGGTGCAGACCAAAATAAACGCGCTATGGTGCGCTTCGGCTTCTTCGTGGTCGTGGCAATGGTCGTCGCACTCGTGCTGCGCGTGGCTGCACAAAATATAGCCGTTGACCGCCGCCACTTTGTGCAAAACGCCCTGCTCCGCCCAAAAATCAAGGGCGCGGTAGGCCGTCGGCGGCGCAACCACGCCCTCGCTTTGCTGCTGCATCTGCGACAAGACGTTGTAGGCTTTAATCACGCCGCTTTGCTGCAAAACGATATCGAGCACCTGCTCGCGCAAAGCGGTTACCTGTACGCCGTCACGGCGTGCCTGTTCGAGGATTTTTTGTTTGATTGCGTGTTTCATAAAGGCTTTCAGACGACCTTAAAATTCTGAACGGAGAGGATTACATTATAACGTGTTTATGTAAGATGCAGATATTCGGAGGTCGTCTGAACCCGAGCGCCACCGTTCAGACGACCCATCCCATCCAATCTGCCTATTTGAACCACGACTTAATCCGTGCAAACAAAGACATACTCTGTTTCTCGAAACTCTCCGCCTGTGCGGGCACGGGCAGCGTATTGCGGATGACTTTCATACCGGCAAAGGTTTGTGCGACGGGCATGATTTCGATGGAGTTGACGTTCATGTGCGCCGGACGCTGATAGAGCCACAAAACCGTATCCGCGATGTCTTGCGGCCGGATGGATTCGACGTTCTCATAAACCTTTTCCGCCCGCTCGTCATCGCCCTTAAAGCGGACGTTGGAAAACTCGGTACCGCCGCACAAACCCGGCTCGATGTTGGTGACGCGGATGTTTTTATCCGCCAATTCCGCGCGCAGGTTCATGCTGAACTGGCGCACAAACGCCTTGGTCGCGCCGTACACGTTGCTGCCCTCGTAGGCATAGCTGCCGGCAATCGAACCCAGATTCATGATATAGCCTTGTTTGCGCTCCGCCATTTGTGGCAGGATTTGGCGCGTTAGGAAAGTCAGACCGATAATGTTCGTTTGAATCATGGTTTCCCAATCGCCGAAATCTGCTTTGTCCGCCGTTTCCAAACCCAACGCCAATCCGGCGTTGTTGATCAGGCAATCGATTTCGGCAAAATTTTCAGGCAGGCTGTCGAGCGCGTTGCGTATCGACTCGGTACGCGAAACGTCCATTTCCAAAGGATAAAACCGCTCGCCCAATTCGGCCGCCAATGCCTGCAGTTTCTCGCCGCGCCGCGCCGCGCCGATAACGGAATAACCGGCCTGTACAAACGTGCGGCACATTGCCTCGCCGAAACCCGCTGAAGCGCCGGTAACCAAAATCGCCATAACTATTTCCTTTCTTTTCTCGTTTTGTAAACCCATTTCAGGTATGATTGCAACTTTTCAGACGACCTCTTCGGACGTCGTCTGAAAAATATGAATAACAAAATACTATCACAGGACACCAAAGCCATGAATACCAAACTCTTCTCAGCGGCGCTGCTCGCTGCCCTGACCCTTGCCGCCTGCGGTGGCGGCGCACCCGCGCAACCCAAAGGTCCGATCTCCGAAGACCGTACCGCTGCGTTCAAATCCATGATGCCCGAGTTCTCCAGCATGGGCAAAATGGTAAAAGGCGAAGAGCCTTACGACGTAGAGAAATTCAAGCAGGCTGCGGCAACTTTTGCCGAAAGCAGCAAAAAACCTTTCACCTTCTTCCAATCTGACGACAAAGGCAACGGCCGCGCCCTGCCTGCGGTTTGGTCTGATGCGGCTAAATTCAAAGCCGAAGAAGACAAATTCGCCGCAGCCGTTGAAAAACTGAACGCCACCGCGCAAACCGGCAAGCTGGAAGAAATCAAAGCCGCTTACGGCGAAACCGGCGCAAGCTGCAAATCCTGCCACGACACCTTCCGCGCTCCGGAAGAATAAGCCGCTGCACTGACATACAAAAAGGTCGTCTGAAATCCGGTTTCAGACGACCTTTTTTTGATTTTTAATGATTGCCGTGCTTAATAATCGGTTTCAACGGCAATCCAGCCTTCGTGCAAACGCTTTCATGTTCCGTAAACGTCAAGTTTGACGGTTTGCCTGTCCGTTATCCTTGCTTTCACAAAAACGCTAAAAAGAAAACCCGTCGGATAATCGACGGGTTTTCGTATGATGGCGGAGTAAGAGGGATTCGAACCCTCGATGCAGGTTGACCCCACATGCTTCCTTAGCAGGGAAGTGCCTTCAGCCTCTCAGCCATTACTCCTAAGGAAGTGCGTAATATACTGGTTTGGTTCGGACGTGTCAAGCCGAGCCTGAGTGTATTTTTTAACCGTATGAAATCATTTGTATAAAATATAAAGAAGCGTGAAATTGTAGCCCGTATGCGGCGGCTGGTACAATTCATGCTTGGTTTCAGGATGTGATGAAAATGAATGATTTAATCGTATTGAACAAGCCTTATGGCGTGATTTGCCAGTTTTCGGCGCATGAAAAGTATGGGTGTTTGAAAGATTATGTGTCGCTGCCGGACTTTTATCCAGCGGGGCGTTTGGATACGGACAGCGAGGGTTTGCTGCTGTTGACGAACGACGGGCGTTTGCAGGCGCGGATTGCGGATCCTAAATTTAAACTGGAGAAAACTTATTGGGCGCAGGTGGAAGGTTCGCCCGACGAAGCGAAGCTGGATATGCTGCGGCACGGTGTGGATTTGGGGGATTTTGTCACGCGTCCGGCAAAGGTTCGCGTGTTGGAAGTGGGCGAAGCGGATGTTTTGTGGCCGCGCGTGCCGCCTATCCGCGTGCGCAAGTCTGTACCTGATTTTTGGGTGGAAATTCGGATTTCGGAAGGGAAAAACCGGCAGGTCAGGCGGATGACGGCTAAGGCGGGTTTTCCGTGCCTGCGTTTGGTCAGGGTAGCGATAGGTCGTCTGAACGTGTTTGATTTGGGCTTGGGGCTTGGGCAATGGGCGTTTGCGCCGCATAAGCCTTGATTAAGATCATTAAAATCAATATTAACAATAAAATACTAATTCATGAAATTATCTGATAAAATATTAAGTATTGTTATTTATATTCAATATTTATTTATTTTTGTGAAATTTAAAATCACTACCTGAGGTCATGAAATGTCAGAACATACTACGCTGATTATTAATTGGAAAGGTCCATATTCATACGATGATATTACCAACAATCCAGAGTTGAGAAATGGATTGTATCTTGCGGCAGGCAAACAAAAATATGAAAGAGGTGATAATTCCATCCAATATTGTGGAATTACGGAAGGAAATTTCTCCTCAAGATTTAGGAATCATCACAAACTCCCACTTATTACAAGAGAACAGGAATTTTGGTTGGGAACGGTGGTTGTACCAGCAAATGCGAGTCGTTATTATCTTGAAATAGCTGAAGCCCTAATTATTTATTTCTGGCAACCCTCTTTAAACGAAAAGAAAAAAATTTCTCCTCCTAAATCAACAACAGTAATAAATTATTGGTTCACAAAAGACGGACAGCCTAGATTTAGACAACGAGCTATTTATAAAGATTTACCAGATGTTCTATCATGGGATACAGAACATTGGAGAACAGGTAACCTAACTGTTTACACAGATTACTAAAATTTTATTTCTCAAAAATATCTTAATTTTAAAATATAGATAAAAAGGTCGTCTGAAAACCCTGCAATACGGTTTTCAGACGACCTTTGTTATTGGATATTAATGATGCGTATGACCGATTTGGAAGGTCAGGGTGGTGTAGTTCGCCTGTTTTTGGCACACGCTTTGATCGGGGAAATCGGCTTTGTGTTCTACGCTGGCTTTCCAAAAGCCTTGACGCAGGGGGATGATGCTGACTTCGCCTTTGTCGTCCGTAGTATCGGAGAAGGCTTGGGCTTCGGTTTTGTGGGTTTTGCTGCGGTCGCTGGTGTCGAAGCCATCAAATGTGGCGGTAACGGTGGCGTTGGGCAGCGGCTCGCCGTTGAAAAGGACGCGGACTTTGAAGCGTTCGCCGACGTGGACGTTGGCGGGGTTGTCAAGCGGAACGATTTCCAGATGTTGTCCGACTTGCTTGGTGATGACGGCGGTGTCTGCGCTTTCGTGTCCGACGTTGACGATGTTTTTACCGAACATTCGGGTTTGTTCGCAATAGCTGGCGTCAGGCATTTCTTTGATGCTCGCCTGTTTCCAGCCTGCGCTGTTTTTGGACCAGAAGGTCGGCTGGTATTCGGCGGTAACGAGGTAGCTGCCGTCTTTGACAGGGAGTTTGCTGCGGTACTGGTAGTTGTACGTCCCTTTTTGAATCAGATTTTCTTTGCCTTTTTCGGTAATCAGCTGCATGGGCTTGCTGAAAATGTGCAGGCGGTCTTTGGCGATGGGTTCGAGTTCGGGGAACTCGCCGTAGCCCAATTCGGCTTGCAGGTATTCGCCGCCGTGTGTATGGGCGGTTTCGACCCAGACGCGGTGTGCTTGGGCGGTTGTGCTGAACAGGAGTGCAGATGCGATGAACAATGCGGTTTTTTTCATGGGTTCTCCAAATGTATCGGGTAGAAATTTGATTGGTTATAATATAACAATTTTATTTATAACGAAACGGTTTCATGAAAAAAGGTCGTCTGAAAACAGGATTTCTGTTTTCAGACGACCTTTCACTTAGCTGATGTTTAAGCGTTAACCGGCTTTAGCAGCAATCTGAGGTTTTCGTTTTTCACTTGCAACAGCAGATCGATATTGGGATGTTTGCCTGGATTGTCTTGCGCATCGGCAACGTGTTCGGCAAACCAATCCAAGCCCTGCGCAGCGGCGGCGGCATCGAGCTTGCCGCCGAAATTCAATGCCAAAGCGTTGTAGAGTTTCAGCGAGCCTTGCTTGCCGGGCGCATTGGGGATGTGATGGACGGCTTTGCCTTGTGCGTCAAGGATGTCGAGTCCGCTCAAATGACCGATGTCGGGCATGGCGGCGAGGTTGTCTTGGAAGCTCATGGTTGTCCTTTCTAACATGGGATTTTCAACGAAAAATACCTTGTATAGTGGATTAACTTTAAACCAGTACGGCGTTGCCTCGCCTTAGCTCAAAGAGAACGATTCTCTAAGGTGCTGAAGCACCAAGTGAATCGGTTCCGTACTATCTGTACTGTCTGCGGCTTCGTCGCCTTGTCCTGATTTAAAGTTAATCCACTATAAAAAGGTCGTCTGAAACCCATACATTCAGTTTCAGACGACCTCAAATCACGAATCAGCGCGTGCCGAAAATCTTATCGCCCGCATCACCCAAGCCGGGGATGATGTAGCCGTTTTCGTTCAGATGGCTGTCGAGGGCGGCGGTGTAGATGGTGACGTCGGGATGCGCTTCATTGACGGCTTTGACACCTTCGGGAGCGGCAACGAGTACCAACGCTTTGATATTTTTGCAGCCTTTCGCCTTCAACAGGTCGATGGTGGCCACCATAGAGCCGCCGGTCGCGAGCATGGGGTCGATAATCAGCGCGGGGCGTTCGTCCATGCTGTCCACGAATTTTTCAAAATAGGAAACGGGTTTGAGCGTTTCTTCATCGCGCTGCAATCCGACCACGCTGATTTTGGCAGTCGGAATCAGGTCGAGCACGCCGTCGAGCATACCCAAACCGGCACGCAAAATCGGCACGACGGTCAAGGTTTTGCCCTTGATGCGGTCGCCTTCGATTTGACCGCACCAGCCGTCGATAATGTATTTTTCGATTTCAAAATCACGGCTGGCTTCGTAAGCCATCAGGCGCGCCAGCTCGGTAGTGAGTGTGCGGAATTTGTAAGTGCTGCAATCGGCCTCGCGCATGAGCGTGAGTTTGTGGCGGACAAGGGGATGATTGATAACGGTTACGTTCATTTGGCAGGCCTCGGATTGTTTTTGAATGGGTGTAATTATACTTTTTTTTATAACGAAACAAAATAAAGGATACGCAACGGCGGCTTATTTTATGCGATCTTCAGGCTTACGTTTCCCCAATGGTTTTGCCCCGCCCTTCTATCCGGCGGTTTAAACCGCTCCCTACACCTTTACCCGACACCCCGATTTCGCGCTTTCATATACCTTCTCCAGCAGCCCCAACACTTCCGCCACTTGGCGCGGTTGCACTACTGCGGGAGATTTGCCTTGCAGCGCGTCATAAAGGTTTTCATAAAACGCCGCATAATTTCCGCTGACGCTTTCAATTTTCTTGCGGACGACTGCCCCGTCGATTTCTGTGTGCAGGATGCCCCATTCGTCTTCCGGTTCACGGCTCCACGCTCCGACGGGTTGCGCGCCGCCGAGCAGCAGGGCTTCTTGGTTGTCGGCGTTTTGTTTGACGTATGAACCGCGTTTGCCGTGCAAGGTCATGAACGGCAAAGGTTCGCGGGCATATTTGCTTGCGGTCAGGGCGACTTTTTTGCCGTCGGCGTAATAAAGCGCGATATAGAAATTGTCATCGCTGACTGCTCCTTCATGCTGATAGCGCACGTCGGCATAAAGCTCGTCGGGCATCCCGAAAACATCGACCGCCATATCCATGAGGTGCGAACCCAAATCGTACACCAGCCCCACGCCCGCCTCGCCGGTTTCCTTCCAGCGTTTTTTGTTCAATGCAGCCGCATAACGCTCGAAACGGAACTCCGCATCCACAATTTCGCCCAAAAGGTCGTCTGAAAGCAGCTTTTTGGCAGTCAGCGGCGCGCTGTCCCAACGGCGGTTTTGGTAAACAGTCAGCAATACACCCTGCCGCTCGGCAAGTTCCGCCAGTTGCAAGGCTTGCGCCGCCGTGGCGCACAACGGTTTTTCCACCACCACATTTTTACCTGCACGCAAAGCCTGAGCGGCAAAATCGAAATGCGTCTGGTTCGGCGTGGTCACGACCACCAAATCGACATCGTCGGTAAGCAACTCCTTAAACGAACGCACGGTCTGCGCCTGCGGCAGGACTTCCTGCGCCCTATTGCCGCTGCGTTCAAACACGCGCACGACTTCAAACTGCGAATCCGCACGCCAAAACGGCAGATGGAACACCTGCGCCGACATGCCGAACCCCGCCAATCCGATTTTAATTTTCTGCATAACCAAACTCCTTTTCAGACGACCTCAAATGGCCGTATATCCGTTATAATACCGCACTTATTTCACACAGGCCGTCTGAAAACAAAGTTGAAACGGCCGCCGCCGTTTAAGGAAAACCATGAGAAAACCGCAACGCGGCTATGCCCGCCAAGACCGTGTCAAAGAACAAATCATGCGCGAACTGGCCGAGCTGGTCCGCACCGGCCTGAAAGACCCGCGCGCAGGCTTCATCACCATCAACGAAGTCGAAGTTACCCGCGATTACAGCCACGCCACCGTGTTTTACACCGTCCTCGACGACAGCACCCGCGACATCACCGAAGAAGCCTTGGAACACGCCAAAGGCCACTTGCGCAGCGAATTGGCGAAACGCATCAAACTCTTCAAAACGCCCGAACTGCACTTCAAATACGACGAATCACTCGAACGCGGCATGAGCATTTCCAGCCTCATTGACCAAGTGGCGGCGGAAAAACCGGTGGAAGATTAAAGGTAAAGGTCGTCTGAAAACGCCGCAGTAAAACCGCGAACCTGTTTTCAGACGACCTTTTGCAATCATTTCCCATCCACACACCTGCCACTTACCCTCCCCCATTATGACCGCCAAACCCGCCAAACGCCCCGTCAACGGCGTCCTTCTGCTCGACAAGCCCGAAGGACTTTCCAGCAACACCGCCCTGCAAAAAGCCCGCCGCCTCTACAACGCCGAAAAAGCGGGACATACCGGCGTGCTCGATCCTTTGGCAACCGGACTTTTGCCCGTCTGCTTCGGCGAAGCGACCAAGTTCGCCCAATATCTGCTGGATGCCGACAAAGCCTACACCGCCACGCTGAAACTCGGCGAAGCCAGCAGCACGGGCGATGCTGAAGGCGAAATCATCGCTACTGCCCGAGCCGATATTTCCTTAGCCGAATTTCAGACGGCATGCCAAGCCCTGACAGGCAACATCCGCCAAGTGCCGCCGATGTTTTCCGCCCTCAAACACGAAGGCAAACCACTGTACGAATACGCCCGCAAAGGCATCGTCATCGAACGCAAACCGCGCGACATCACCATTTACGCCATCGATATTACCGAGTTTGACGCGCCCAAAGCCGCCATCGACGTACGTTGCAGCAAAGGTACCTACATCCGCACCTTGAGCGAAGACATCGCCAAACACATTGGCACGTTTGCCCACCTGACCGCCCTGCGCCGCACCGAAACCGCCGGTTTCTCCATCCGCGAAAGCCACACGCTTGACGCCTTGGCAGCATTAAACGAAACCGAACGCGACACCCTGCTCCTGCCCTGCGACGTTTTAGTGCAGCACCTCCCCAAAATCGAACTGAACGACCGCGCCGTAACCATGCTCAAATGCGGCCAGCGCCCGCAGTTTATCGAGGACATCTCCGCCGACCAGCCCATCCGCGTTTACAACAAGAGCGGAACATTTATCGGCTTGGTGGAATACCAAAAAGAAATCGGCCGCCTCAAAGCCCTGCGGCTGATGAACACGGCGAAAGACTGAAAAATCTGATTCTTAAGTGAAAATATGGAAAAGGTCGTCTGAAAACAGGGAAACCGGTTTTCAGACGACTTTTTTTGCAAACTATGTTTTGGTTGCCAGCCGGTCTAGAAAAGATAACGCGATGTAGCGTGGGCTTTGCCCACGAAGATGATGAATAAAAAAAGCTGCTGAAACTTTCTCTATTATCCGCGGACAAAGCCCGCGCTACGGGTTTCAACCGACCATAGTGCAATGAATGCAAAACAGGTCGTCTGAAAACGTATAGTATAGTGAATTAACTTTAAACCAGTACGGCGTTGCCTCTCCTTAGCTCAAAGAGAACGATTCTCTAAGGTGCTGAAGCACCAAGTGAATCGGT
>CAUSOO010000019.1:0-35921 GCA_963533245.1 uncultured Neisseria sp. | reverse complement strand
TGTACTGTCTGCGGCTTCGTCGCCTTGTCCTGATTTAAAGTTAATCCACTATACAAATAAGACAAAACCGTTTGCAATCCGTCGATTCATGATTCCGGCTTATCCGCAGCCGGTTTTTTCTTACGCGAGCGGCGGCGTTTGCGATTCGGCTTGCCATCCGCGCCATCGCTTTGCCCGTGTTGCCGGCGCTGTTGTGTGGCAAGCGTCATTTCCGCGCGGGCTTCCGCATCCGCATGCTGGAACTTAGTCCACCATTCGACCAAATCCCGCTCCACTTCGCCAACCTCTCCGCGCAACACAAGGAAATCGTAAGCCGCACGGAAACGCGCTTGCGCCAACATTTTGTGCGGACGCGCGCCGCGTGTGTAGTCGAATTGCGGCTGAAGCTGCCAAATTTCCCGCATAGTCGCGGCAAAACGCTGCGGCACACCCCAGCCTTTTTCGACCGTCTCGCGCATGGTGTTCATCGCTTCGGATAAAGCGTGCGCAGGTTTTTGACCGCGTTTGATGTTGTCCTGCCAATGACGGTTCAAAACCGGCCACAATACGGCGGCAAGGACAAAGCCTACCGACACGGATTTGTCTGCGCGCAAACGTTCGTCCGTATTTTTCAAGGCGAGAGAAATAATGCGGTTTTCAGGTTTTGCAGCCGATTTGAGCGCAGTCAGAAGCGGATGGACGTCGTCTGAAACGCCGAGAGAATTCAATCGTTTCAGACATTCTCTGGCATAACCGGAAAACAGCAGCTTCATGATTTCGTCAAACAGACGCGCTACGGGTTCATGTTTCAGACGACCTGCCTGTTCCGGAATCGGTGCAGCGGTATTTTCTTCTACGTCAAACCCAAGTTTGCCCGACAACCGCACTGCCCTCAGGATGCGGACAGGGTCTTCCTGATAACGCTCCGCCGCATTGCCGATCATCACCAGCTTGCGGTCGGCAATATCGCCGACACCGTGGTGAAAATCGATGATTTCTTCTTTAATCGGGTCGTAATAAAGCGCGTTGCAGGTGAAATCACGGCGCATGGCATCTTCTTCCATACTGCCGTAAGTGTTGTCCTTCATAATCCTGCCGTGCGCGTTCTGCTGCACTTTGCCGCCGCCCCTAAAGGTCGTGACCTCTATGGTTTCCGGCCCGACCATGACGTGTACGATTTGAAAGCGTCTGCCGATGATGCGGCTTCTGCGGAAAATCTTATGAACCTGCTCCGGCGTCGCATCGGTGGCGATATCGAAGTCTTTAGGCTCGACGCCCAGCAACAGGTCGCGAACCGCCCCGCCGACAACATAAGCCTGAAAACCTTCGTCATGCAAACGGCGGACAACTTTTTCCGCCGCAAAACTCAACATATCCGCGCTGATATGGTGCCTGTCGAAAGGAAGGATTTCCTTCGCCACAGGCACTTGCTTCGGCTGCTTTCCGGGTAAAACTTTATGCAACCATTTTTTCAACATAAAACTCTTTCCAAAATAAAAAGAGGTCGTCTGAAACCGGCGGCGAAGCCTTTGCGCAATATTCTGCCGGGAATACGGGCAAAATATTATGCAAAGGCTTCAGACGACCTGCCGTACCGCATTAAAAATAAGGCGGCATTATACCCGAAACACCATAAACCCTGAAAATATAGTGGATTAACTTTAAACCGGTACGGCGTTGCCTCGCCTTAGCTCAAAGAGAACGATTCTCTAAGGTGCTGAAGCACCAAGTGAATCGGTTCCGTACTATCTGTACTGTCTGCGGCTTCGTCGCCTTGTCCTGATTTAGTTAATCCACTATATAGTCGAATATCTAAAAACCGTAACGGCGTTATCAGTTATAATAAAAGGCTGACACAAACCTGCACGGAACCGTATCATGTATCACTACAAATCCGAAGCCACCCAATTCCTCGACAAACTCATCGAAGACAATCCGCAACTGGAAACACAACGCCTTGAAAACCGCCATCTGTTGTGGGATGTCGAGCTGGACCCTCAAGAACAGAAAGAATTCGAAGCCGCCAAAGTCGCCAAAAAACCTTATACCTACTACCAAGACTGACGGCCAAACGGCATGACCACCCAGACACACAATATCGACCCGGCGCTGCAAGACTACCTCAACAGCATCGGCGAAAAAGAGCATCCCGTCCTGACCGCCCTGCGTTCGCGCACGCAATCCCACCGTTTAGGGAAAATGGCGATTGCCCGCGGACAGGCAGCCTTGCTGACTTGGCTCGCACGCCTGCTCAAAGCCGAAAAATATCTGGAAATCGGCGTGTTTACCGGTTACAGCAGCACCGCAGTCGCCCTAGCCCTGCCCGAACATGGCAAAATTACCGCCTGCGACATCAACGTCACCTTTACCGATATCGCCCGCGAAACCTGGCAGGCAGCGCAAGTCGCCCATAAAATCACCCTCCACCTCCAGCCCGCCCTGCTGACCCTGGACGACTTGATAAGCCAAGGCGAATCAGGCAGCTACGACTTGGCGCTGATCGATGCCGACAAACCGCCCACCCCGCAATATTTCGAACGCTGCCTGCAACTGGTTCGCAGCGGCGGCGTTATCGCCATCGACAACGTCCTGCTGAACGGGCGCGTCATGGGTGAAGCAGAACGCGATACCCCGCCCAGCCTAAACATACTCCAGTCCTTCAACCGCAACCTGCCCGACGATTCCCGCATCGTACCCATTACCCTGCCCGTCGGCGACGGTCTGACTTTGCTGCTTAAAAAATAAAATGAACAAAACCCTTCCCATCCTGTTTGCCGGTATCATCCTGCTCAACGCCTGCGCCTCTACCGCCCCCAAACCCAAATCCGGCGACACCTTCATGCTGCCCGATATTCCCACCGCCGCAGCCGAATCCTCCGCCATTCCCTATCCCGATTTGAACACGATGACTCAAATCGAACGCTTGGGTATGCAGGTCGAACGTTTGGAGCGCGAGATGGAAAACACCAACCAGCGCCTGCAACAACTCGAAAAACAAAACAAAACCCCGCGTCACACCAATAGGAAAGTGCCCGCCCAGCGTTTGGACGACCAAAAACTCAAAAGCACCTATCTGGCAAACGGCGGCACCGCGCCTTCAGAAGCCGACTCCGCCGACCAAAATGAAACCCGCCTCTACAACCAAGCCCTCAAATACTATCAGCGCAACAATTACGCCGCAGCGGCAGCAGTCTTAAAAGGAGCAGACGGCGGCAACGGCAGCGAAAGCGCCCGACGCAATATGTATCTGCTGCTGCAAAGCCAACAGCGCATGGGCAATTGCGAATCCGTCATCGAAATCGGCGGACGCTTCGCCAACCGTTTCCGCAACAGCCCGCAAGCCCCCGACGCGCTCTTCAGCATCGGGCAATGCCAATACAAGCTGCAACAGAAAGACATCGCCCGCAACACATGGCGCAAACTGATACAGAGCTACCCCGGCAGCGCCGCCGCCAAACGCGCCGCCGTCAGCATCAAGCAACGATAACTTTTCAGACGACCTCCCATATTCAAAGGTCGTCTGAAATCATTCATTGAATAACGTTTTATACACCAGGAGTAAATATGGCCAAAATCGGCATCATCATGGGCAGCAACAGCGACTGGCCCGTCATGCAGCAGGCAGCGCAGTTTCTCAAAGAGTTCGGCGTCGAATACGAAGCCCGCGTCGTGTCCGCACACCGCACCCCCGATTTAATGTTCGAATACGCCGAAACCGCCCGCGAACGCGGCATCAAAGCCATCATCGCGGGCGCAGGCGGCGCAGCACACCTGCCAGGCATGGTTGCCGCCAAAACCACCGTCCCCGTATTGGGCGTACCCGTACCCAGCAAATACCTGCGCGGCGAAGATTCCCTGCTCTCCATCGTACAAATGCCCAAAGGCGTTCCCGTCGCCACTTTTGCCATCGGCGAGGCAGGTGCCGCCAACGCCGCCCTGTTCGCCATCTCATTGCTTGCCAACGAAAACCCCGAGCTGGCGCAAAAACTTGCCGATTTCCGCGCCAAGCAGGAACAAACCGTTTTAGACATGGAACTGCCTGAGGCATAACCATCAGAATTCATCTGAAAGGTCGTCTGAAAATGGTGCAAACAAAATATTTGATTTCGTTTACCCCATTTTCAGACGACCTTTTTTAATCACTCAACCCTCTGAACAACAATGAACAAAACTTTTGCATTTATCCTACTCTCCGCCCTACTCTGCGCCTGTCAAAGCCCGAGCAAACCGACCCAAGCGACTGAAGCAGTCCTCACCCAACAAGCACAAGCCACAACGGGCAACCTGATTATTTTCTACGATAAAGACATCGGCTCAGGTCCATTGATGAAGGCAGTGAACGATTCCGGCGCGAGCTTGGTTTACGAATACAAAAACCTGCACGGAATTGCCATTCGTCCATCAGCCAAAACCAATATTCAAGATACCATTGCTTATTTCCAAAAGGTAAACGGCGTATTGTCAGTCGAACAAGACCGACTGATGAAACTTCAATAAGGGGTTGCACTTAAATCAGCAATCCTCTTAAAATTTAATGTTGTTTGATTTTTTATGATGTACTGATTTTTTAAATGTCTATTAATCTTCCTTTCAGGCAGGAATACGTTATAAAAAATACACAGAAAAAATAAAGGCTGTGTTTTAATAATGTGTTGATTAAATATTTAACAGAACTCCCTTGACAAAAGGGAGTTCTGTTAAACAAGGGTTGCCTGCAATGCGCTACTCTATTTTTCAGGCGAAACTGATCCTAAAGGGAATAACTCTGTAAATTGTCCATATTCTTTTGGATTTTTCTTATTATCAGTAAAAAAGGGCAAACCAATCAAACGATAATGCGGTGTATCTTTTTGCAGAATCTTATCCTTCCCATATTCCACTGTAATTGCTGCTAAAAAAGCTTCTTTCCACAAATCATTTTCCACTAAATGCTCACCTTTCGGTTCAATGAAAATTTGGTAATGCAAAAAGTCTTTCACACTATTGCTATTGGAAGAAGATGTTTGTTTATCTTTCAGCAATAAAATAAAGTCAGGCATAAATCCTTTGCCGTCGTCAAAATTGCTCAATTTAAACACTTCTTCATTGCGGATTAAATGCACATTGTATTTTGCTTGCAAATCACCTAAATGATCGGAAATAAATTGGATTAACTTTTCTTCCAAGCTTGTTCCGGCAAATTTATCCATCACATACCAATCGTTTTGCTCGGCAATTTCGGGTTTGAGCGTGTCCTTTTTAACCAATTTTTGTTTGGGCATGCCAAAAATTTCCCACAATTTTTTAGGCGTAAATTCTTTTGTACCGATAAATGGCTTATCACTTTCATTCAGATGTTTTTCAACTAGTTCCAAGATTTTCAGGCAGCCTGCAAGTTTATCATCTGGGCTAATCTGTTTATCTTGCCCTAATCCCAAAAATTCAATTTGCCAATCTTTCAATAAGTTATTTTGTAATTCATTGCGATTTTGAATGTTGAGTTTGCTTTGCAAACGGTCAAAATGGAATAAAGATTGACCATTTTTTCCCTTGATATGCAATGCTTTATTGAAAATGTGCCGCTCCATTTCACTCATTTTTATGGTTTGAGTAAAATTATTTTGTGTACCAAGTTGCTTGGCTATTTCGTCATTTGCATCAGCTTTGAATTGCGTTTCTTGCAACAGTTGATTGCCGTGAACTTGGAACGAAAGCGTTTGCGGATTGGATTTCAGACTGTCTGCATTATTGGCTTTGGCATTTGGATTTGGAACTTTTTCATTCATCCAAATTAACAGATTTTTGAAAATTTCATCATTGGCAAATCCAGTCTTAAGTTTAAATGTTACCAATTCCTTATCATTGTCTTTTTCAGGCAAATAACCGTCTTTTCGCAACTCATTTTTCAGTTCTGTAATATAGCGAGATTGCTCATCGTGCGTGTAATAAAACAATTCTTCCAAAATACGCAATTCGTGTTGCATATCGTTGTCAAATTTGCGCCTGTTCGGCTGTTTATCTTCAAATGCAAATGGAAAATAACGCACGCCACGACCAATCAATTGCTTTTCCGATACGGTAGCGGCAGCCGTTTTGCCCGATTTTTTACTTGAACCGCCACCATTTTGCCCTTCGTACAAACGCACAATATCAAACAAATTCAGAACGTCCCAACCTTCGGTTAATCTATCCACCGTAAAAATGGCACGGATTGAATTATCAGCTGCTTCCAAATTGTTTAGCAATTTTTCCGTTTCACTGTCGGTTTTTTCGGTTTTGGTTTTGTTGGTTTCAGAGTTAGTAATAATGACATTGTGTTTTTGATAATTTTGTTTAATCCAATTTGCTAAATGCACAAACTCAAAGCCATTTTCCTGCATGAATTTTAGGGCTTGTTCGGTGCGAGTTTTACCTTGTTCGTTGGCGTTATCGCTATCGTTTAAGCTTGTTGAAAATGTAGTTAAAAACGAAAAATCAGCCGCTTGCACATGTTCTACCCAATTTAAAAATGCCAAATAATCCGCTTTTGATTCATCAATCGTCTTACTTCTAAACAACATCACAGGCTTGAAATTGGCAATGCTATATTTCAACGCAATTTGATGGCGATACCAAGCAAACAATAAAGCGTGCAACACTCGCTCTTTCTTGCCCAGAGTACTGGATACCAAATTGATTTCTTTGGTATAACCTTTTTGCAAAAATTCTTTTAAACCAAATTTTGTGATGATTTTATCAGCGTATTTTTGTTGCACGTCAGCATTTTCAGGCAGCGTGGCGGTAAATTCCAACAGCACATTTTGGCTAGGATTACCATTTTTATTGAGTAACAATTCCAAAACCATATGCTCCCAGCCTTTGCGTTCAATTTCGGCATCGCTGGTACGGTCGTTAATTTCCTTTTCTAAATCTAATTCGCCTTGTTTTTTGCTTTTGGTTTGAGCGTTTAAATGGTGTGCTTCATCGCCCAGCATCACAAGATTCAATTTGTGCAAATCCGCCAATGTGGTTTGATTTTCTCGTTCGGTGTGAATATCATTATACAGTTTTTGAATGCTGGTAAATTTAATTTCAATGCCGTCTAAATACTGACTAAATGTTTCCACTTTGCGAATAGGAATAACTTCGTCGCCCTGCAAAATCTTCTCGGTAAATAAAAATTTCGCGTGCGTCGGGTCGATAAAATTATTTTCCGTTTTATCCACGATATTGTTTTGATTCACAAAAAACAAAAAATGCCGATACCCTTTTTCAAAATAATACAGAATCAATGCTGCCATCATCATTGTTTTGCCAGCACCGGTTGCCATATTGAACAGCAAATGGGTAGGGCGATTTTTGATGTCAGGGAAATCCTTTAATTTTGAAGTGCGGTCAAAAATCACAAAATTTTCTAAAGCTGCTTTTTGCCATTCAAAAAATGGATATTTTAAATTGCGTTCTACAAATTCAGGCAACGCAAAAAAATCTGTCTGTTCCATTTCTTCCAGCGTTGATTTGCGGTCTTCCACCCAATCAAACAACGTTTTATTATTCGCCATCTTTTTTCTCCGCTTGATAGAACGAGCGGCTTAACGCTTTATCGTCATCGTTCAGACAGCCTGAAAATTGTGCATCGTCCATTTCGGATAATGAAACATACATTTGATTTAAATCCAACATTTCAAGCACCATTTGTTTTTGTTCGTCTAATGACAAAGATTGAAATTCAGGCTCGTTAATAATTTGGCTAAACTCATTTACGCTCACATTGTATTTTAGGAAATAGCGTTCGCATAAATCTTCAAACAGCGTTTTGATGCCGTCTGAATCTTCGCAAGCCAAAATCTGTTGTTTTGCAGTTTCGTTAAATGGAGCAAGTTCGGCATAAACAAACTCGCCACCGCCTTGCCAATTAACGGCTTTGGAAATACCACCTTGCTCGCCATCAATCACTTTTTTCAGGCGTTCAACGGCAAGCGTTTCAATATAATCCATTTGTTCAATACCGATATATTGGCGGTTCATTTTGTGAGCAACGGCAGCGGTTGTGCCACTACCTAAATGGTAGTCTAGGACGATACCATTAGGAGGACAAGATGCAGAAATAATACGCTCTAATAATGCTTCTCTTTTTTGTGATGTAAAGCCAACATTTTCTTTTGATGAGTTATTTAGTTTATCTAAATCCCACACATCATCAATCACAACCCCTTTTGCCAAAACATCTTCTATAAAGATTTTGGTTCTTTGTCCATTTCCTGCATCGGAAAGCACATACTCTCTTCCATTATCATCTACCAGTAATTTTTGCTTTCTTCTCTTTACATATTCTTCTTTTGAAGCCCACTTTTGAAAATAACTAGCAAAGTATTGCAGGTCGCTTTTCCCATACATAAAAATAGTATCATGCCTACGTTCAAAACTATTTTTTAGCTTTTTATTCCAACCACTATAATTCCAAATAATTTCATTTCTAAAAAATTTTTCTCCAAAAATACCATCCATTAAAACCTTTAAATAATGTCCTTCATTATGATCAATATGAACATAAATTGTACCTTTTTCACTTAATAAATCTTTTGCAATTTCTAAACGATTTTTCATAAATGTTAGCCAAGTAGAACGACTAAACTTATCGTTATATTTAAAAGAGTCATGTTCAGTATTAAAAGGAGGGTCAATATAAATTAAATCTATTTTTCCTTTAAACTGTTTGGCAAGCGAATGTAGAGCAATCAGATTATTGCCTTTGATAATAAGATTTTCGGCTGGCGTGCCATCTGAATGGCGTTTGATTTCGCCAATAGGCTGTTTGCCGTCTGCGGTGTAGCGAGAGAATTTTGAGAATGCTTTTGCGTCAAAAAGTCGGTCAATTTCATCAAAAGCAAGCGTTTGATTAAAAAAGATTTCTTGTCTTTTTCGGGTTAATTTAGTGTATAATTGGCTGGCTGGCTGGCTGGCTGGCTGGCTGGCTGGCTGGCTGGCTGGCTGGCTATTATTGCGTTTAAAATAAATTTCTTCGCCTTCTTCGGTGCTTTGTCCGCCATTCAATACACAATCTTTAAACGGAAAATCCAACACAATATCCGAATTGTCTTTCAAAAAGCGATTGCCGTCCGTCAAGCCAATGCGATTGGCGTATTTTGTGTAGGAATTATTGATGCTGTGTTTATCCAAGAAAAAACGAAAATCCTGCAATTTAAACACTAAAATGCCATTCACTTCCACAAAAAAATGGCGTTTTAAATCATCATTTCCCAATAACAAACCGATAATAGTCGGATCGGTTTTTTCCACCAAATCCAACAGAATGTTTTTGGCTAAAATGGTTTTTTCTTCGTTTACCCATACTTTTTCATGTGATAGTAAGGCCTGGGTTAATTCGGTTTGAATGTCTGTATTCATGGTTATAAATCCTAATAGGTGATTATCTTAATGTGCTATTACACAGGAATGGCAGGGCGTTTCGCTACATCTGCCGACCGTACATAGCAAATGGTTTTACGAATAAATTCTAATAAAATCAATTTTTTATTATCTTTGCTATCTTTAGAGAAGTTCACAAAGTTGTGATAAACAAGGTAGTTGTTTAGGTACTTTGTTGCCACGCCTTTGAACTTGCCAAAAATCAAATCTTTTAGCCTTTGGTGGTAATTATTTACGGTTTGAATGTTGAACATGCCAGCCTTAAATTTCTTTCTAGGTATTCTGATGTGGTTTAAACCCATATCAAAAGATAGTTTTTGATAGGAACGCAAAGAGTCGGTTACAAAAACTGAATCTTTAGCGATTTTACCGCCTAACACCTTTTGTAAGCTTGCTACATTAGGGCGACCTAGATTGGCTATTTTGGCGATAGATAAACCACTGAGGTTGACACCTACAGGAACACAAACTTGTTCTTTTGAAATGCCACGTTTAGTTGCCCGCGTTCCTCGTTTGTGAGCAGGACGTGGTAAGTTAAAATCCTTGTGATTGCCCTTGTATGAGATGGTTGTAAAGGTTTCATCTGCTTGCACAACACCATCTAATTCAACCTCATTCATCATATTTTGTAAGGCATATAGGATTTTATGTCTCCACGAAAAAGCAGTCGCTAGATTGATATTGCAGATTTTGGCACACTTACGTAATGGGTATTTCTCAATCATGCAATGAATATATTTTTCCCAGACTTCAATGTCTTTTTGGGAGTTATAGAGAATTGTGCCTGTTTGTTCAACGAATGATTTTTTACAATCGCGACAAAGGTAGCGCTGGTTGTTGCATTTTGTGCCATTTTTAACAAAGTGTGTAGATTGGCAATGCGGACAATTCGTAATTTGTTTAGGTTGAATTACTTTTGTAATCTGTTCTTTTTGACTGATAGAAGTTAAAAAAACTTGTTTGTCCGTGTCGGATAAATTCTCAAAAAGTTGTTTTAAAATGTCCAACTCTTTTGTTATGCCTGACATGTGTAAAATCCCTTACGGTTCAATTAACTGCAAGGGATTTTATCGGGATTTTACAAAAATATCAACACATTATTAAAACACAGCCAAAATAAAACGAATGGGAACATGATGGCAAACCGTATTTTCAGTATAAAATTCATAAAACCAATTAATTACCTCATTTTATTGCTACTTATTTCGTTTTCATTTCTCCTTAATACTGATGAATTTTACATCATAGACTATATAATTGATGGGGATGTCTATAATTTATCTGACTTACAAGGTGAAATAAACGACAACCCCATGATTATTAAATTACTTTTAATAATAAACAATATTTCTATTCTATTCTTTCTATTAGGAAGAAAGTTTATTGGCATTTTCTGTTTCATCCTTACAGCGTATTTTTTTGTCCATTTAATAGGCGACCTAGATTTATTGTTTCATATCATTTACTCAAGTATAAAACTTAAAAATTTATGGCTGACTTTAATACTCGTTTTGTATTTTT
The DNA here is from genome assembly GCA_963533245.1 of uncultured Neisseria sp. Taxonomy (GTDB): domain Bacteria; phylum Pseudomonadota; class Gammaproteobacteria; order Burkholderiales; family Neisseriaceae; genus Neisseria. Next base: position 25,034 of record CAUSOO010000019.1, on the reverse strand, counting down.
TACTGTGTTTGATTAACCTTTTTCCCCTGTTCAGTTCTGTGAAAAAATAAAAAAAGGTCGTCTGAAAACCCAAAATCCGGTTTTCAGACGACCTCTTTGCTTTTTAAATTCAAATCAAACCATTTAAGCTCAAATCGTACCGCTGCCTTGTGCTTTCGGTTTGGCGGCACCGAATTCCAGTTTGCTCAAGGCGGAGAGGTAGGCTTTGGCGGTGGCAACCAAAACGTCGGTATCCGCGCCCTGACCGTTGACGACGCGGTTGCCGCGCGCCAGACGGACGCTGGTTTCGCCTTGGCTTTCCGTGCCTTGCGTTACGGCGTTGACGGAATAAATCTGTAAAGTCGCGCCGCTTTGTGCCACGCTCTCAATCGCTTTGAAAATCGCGTCGACAGGGCCGGAGCCGCTGGCCGAAGCGCGTTTTTCTTCGCCTTTGATGCTGAACACGATGTCGGCGCGCGGTTCTTCGCCGGTTTCGGTGCTGATTTTTTGGGAAATGAATTTGTAGCTCTCGGCGTTCATGCTGCCCATTTCGTCGGACACCAGCGCGTGCAGGTCTTCATCGAAGATTTCGCGTTTTTTGTCGGCGAGTTCTTTGAAGCGGGCAAACGCGGCGTTCAGCGCCTCTTCACTTTCCAACTCGATGCCCAAATCCGCCAGTTTGCTGCGGAACGCGCTGCGGCCGGACAATTTGCCCAAGGTCAGGCGGTTGGTCGACCAGCCGACCGATTCGGCAGTCATGATTTCATAGGTTTCGGGGTGTTTCAACACGCCGTCCTGATGGATGCCTGATTCGTGTGCAAAGGCGTTTGCGCCGACCACCGCCTTGTTGGGCTGAATCGGATAGCCGGTAATGGTGGACACCAGTTTGGATACCGGCACGATTTGCGTGGTGTCGATGCCGGTTTCCAAGCCGAAAAGGTCATGGCGCACTTTCAACGCCATCACGATTTCTTCAAGGCTGGCATTGCCTGCGCGTTCGCCCAAGCCGTTGATGGTGCATTCCACCTGGCGCACGCCTGCCTGAACGGCGGCCAGCGAGTTGGCGACCGCCATACCCAAGTCGTTGTGGCAGTGGGTCGACCAGACTACTTTGTCGCCGTTGGGCACGCTTTTGATGATGTTGCTGATACGCTCGTACCACACGGAAGGGATGGAGTAGCCGACAGTATCGGGAATATTGATGGTGGTCGCGCCCGCTTCGATAACCGCCGTAAAGATTTTGGCGAGGAAGTCCAAATCCGATCGCACGGCGTCTTCGGCGGAAAATTCCACATCGTCGGTGTATTCTTTGGCGATTTTCACTGCTTTGACCGCCGCATCGATGACCTGCTGCGGCTTCATTTTCAGTTTGTGCTCCATGTGGATGGGGCTGGTGGCGATGAAGGTATGGATGCGTTTTTTCGGCGCGGGGGAAACGGCTTCGCCTGCTTTGCGCACATCGTTTTCAACGGCACGCGCCAACGAGCAGACCGTGGATTTGGTGATGATTTTGGCAATCGCATTGACCGACTCGAAATCACCCGGGCTGGCGGCGGCAAAACCCGCCTCAATCACATCCACGCCCATTTTCTCCAACTGGCGGGCAATGCGGATTTTCTCCTCTTTGGTCATGGATGCACCGGGCGACTGCTCGCCGTCGCGCATGGTGGTGTCGAAAATAATTACGCGGTTGGTCTGTGTCATTTCAGTTCTCTCCAGAGATTCGTTTTTTTGTAAAAAAGCATTCAAATCCAGCGGCCTGCCTTGCGCTTCCGCCAGCGCGGTCAGCTTTTGCAGTTGCGCCAAAGGCAGCGACCCGCGCGTGCGCCATTTATAGATGGCGGCGGTTGTTGCGGCATTTTCGGGATCGTGCTGTTTCAACGCTTCGGCAAGTGCATTCACGCCGCCGAAATAAGCAACTAAGCGGTCAATGTCTAATTGCATGATGTTCCTTGTCCAAACTTTATCGAAATTATGGTTTGCCTTGGAAGGGGATTATACGCATTTTAGACAAAACGACAATCTATTTTTCTAAAAATACGGATTTACTTTTTAAATCCAGAATTATTTTATACATTTTGTCCAATTTAATTCAAAATCTGAGTATAAAAAAGCAGGCGACACATAACTGCCGCCAAATAATGAATAGGCATTACAGTCCAAACTGCGCCCGCTTGTTTTGAATGTCTAGCACACCATAACGGCAATACATCGCAAGCCGAAATATATAGTGGATTAAAATAAAAATGAGACAAGGCGGCAACGCCCGCCGTGTACGGGTAGTACATAAGGGCGTTGGCAACGCCGTATCATTGCAATTTTAATCCACTATAGTAAACTTGCCGCCGGTTTCCCTTCCTCCTTCCCTCCATGTTCCCCATTATCCCCACCGACCGCGCCGCTGCCGAATGGCGCAACGAAAGCACGCAAAAGCCGCCCAAGCAGGCGGTTTATGTGCATGAAAGCAATGCCGCCGATATTCTGAAAAACGCCCACGCCCACACGGCGACCGTTTGGACGGGCGATTTCCACAACGCCAAGCAAGTGTTGGCGGCGATGAAAAAGCGCGTCCACAGGTCGTCTGAAAAAACAAAAAACGCGCCCGCCGATATTCAGACGGCCTTCCACACCCACCGTATGAAACAGGCGCAGCAAAGCCGCGTGCTGAACATGCTTGCCGTCGAAATCGGCGCGGGTTTTCAGTTAAGCAACCCGCGCGCGCCCGACGTCCGCGCCGCCCTTGCCGATGTGTACGCCGAGCCGAACGACGCGCCGTTTTTGCTGCCGCTCAACCAGCTTTTGGGCTTTATCGGCGCACACGAATGGCACAAAAAAGGCATAGACATTCCGCAGCTTGACGGCAAAATCCATGTCCCCTTCAGCGTATTCTCGCCACTGCGCGGCGAATATTTGGACTTAATCGCCCAAGCGCCGTTGAATCCCCATATTCAGACGGCCTTCGACATCGGCACAGGTTCCGGCGTTATCGCCGCCATCCTTGCCAAACGCGGTATTCCCGAAATCACCGCCACCGACACCAACCCCAAGGCCATCGCCTGCGCAACCGCCAATCTCGCCCGCTTGGGGCTGGACAAACAAGTCGCCGTCCACGCCGTCGATTTGTTTCCCGAAGGACGCGCCGACCTGATCGTCTGCAACCCGCCGTGGCTGCCCGCCAAACCGACTTCCGCCGTCGAATCCGCCCTCTACGACCCCGACAACGCCATGCTGACCGCCTTTTTAAACGGCGTGCGGCAACATTTAAACCCGCAAGGCGAAGCGTGGTTAATCATTTCCGACTTGGCGGAACATCTGCACTTACGCGACCGCGATTTTCTGGAACAATGTTTTCAGACGACCTCTTTAGAAGTGGCCGATATTCTGAAAACCAAACCGTGCCACCGCAAAGCCGCCGACGAATCCGACCCGCTCGCCTTCGCCCGCAATCGGGAAACCACATATCTCTATCGTTTGAAAGCGAAGTCCTGATATACAATTAGGTCGTCTGAAACCCGTTCCCGCCATTCCCATGCAACTGATCAAATACCTCCAATCTCAAGGCATAGGCAGCCGCAAACAATGCCAGTGGCTGATTCAAAACGACTGTGTCGAAATCAACGATACGGTCTACAACGACGCCAAAGCCGACATCGATCCCGTCGAAGTCCAAACGCTGCGCATAGACGGCGAAGACATCGTCGTCGTGCCCATGCCTTATTTTTATATCCTGCTCAACAAGCCCGCCGATTACGAAACCTCGCACAAACCGCAGCAATACCCCAGCGTCTTCAGCCTTTTCCCCGATCATATGCGCAATATCGACATGCAGGCGGTCGGCAGGCTGGATGCGGATACGACGGGCGTTTTGCTGATTACCAACGACGGGCAGTTCAACCACCGCGTTACCTCGCCGAAACACAAAGTACCCAAAATCTACCGCGTTACCCTGAAGCATCCTGCCGATGACAGCCTGTGTGAAACGCTGAAAAACGGCGTCCTGCTGCACGACGACAACGAAACCGTCCGCACTGCCGAAGCTGTTTTGGAAAACCCGACCACCCTGCTGATGACCATTACCGAAGGCAAATATCATCAAGTCAAACGCATGGTCGCCGCCGCCGGCAACCGCGTCGAACACCTTCATCGGGACGAATTTAACGGACGAACGGTAGAAAATTTAGCCTCAGGGGAGTGGAAATTCATCACAGTTTGAAAATTTTGAAGTTTTTTCAAAAAAATTTTAACCATTATGATTTTTTTATTTGTTTAAAAACATGATGATATGATTGTTAAGATGTCATTAACTAAACTTAACATCATTATTCGTGAACTATTATATAATTCGCGTGTCTGAGTAACACTTGCTTCGAGAGAAGTGAGTAAGTGAGTAAGACGTTTTCCCCGTAATGTGTTTGGCCATCTATACTTTTCCCCTTAGTATAGATGGTTTTTTTTATCTGCGATTTTCTCAATCCCCTTCCCCAGTATCATTTGAACCGTCTCCCTGCATCCTATTGAATTCCCGTTCAGACGACCTTATCATCAACCCATTCCCACTTTTCCCGCAGAAACACCATGCAAAACATTCAAGACTACGTCCGCCGCACTGCGTCCGCCGCCAAACAGGCTTCCTATATTGTCGCCGCCGCCGAGACCGCGCAAAAAAACACCGCGCTCCTGCGCACTGCCGAACTCATCAAACACCATCAAACCGCCATCCTCGCCGCCAACGCCCAAGATATGGAACAAGCCGCGCAGAAAGGTTTGAACGACGCCCTGCTCGACCGCCTGCGACTGAGCGAAAAAACCATAGATGCCATGTGCGAAGGTTTGCGCCAGATTGCCGCCCTGCCCGACCCCGTCGGTGAAATGGACGAATTCCGTACCCGCGAAAACGGCCTGCAAATCGGCAAAATGCGCGTACCGCTGGGCGTTGTCGGCATCATTTACGAATCCCGACCCAACGTAACCGTTGATGCCGCCGCCCTCTGCCTGAAGTCCGGCAACGCCTGCGTCCTGCGCGGCGGCAGCGAAGCCTTCAACAGCAATATGGCGCTCTCCAAACTGATTACGCAGGCGTTAGTTGAAAACGGTCTGCCCGCAGCAGCCGTCAGCCTGATTGAAAACACCGACCGCGAAAGCGTCGGCGCCATGCTGCAAAGTCCCGAGTTTATCGACGTCGTCATCCCGCGCGGCGGCAAGTCGTTGGTTTCCCGCATCGCTGCCGAAGCCCGCGTACCCGTCATCAAACACCTCGACGGCATCTGCCACGTCTATATCGACCGCGCCGCCGACGCCGACAAAGCCGTCAACATCGCCTTCAACGCCAAAACCTCGCGCTACGGCACCTGCAACACCATGGAAACCCTGCTCGTCCACCAAAGCCGCGCCGCCGAAATCCTGCCTGTACTGGCGAAGAAATACGCCGCCCGCCACGTCGAGCTGCGCGGCTGCCCGCGTACCCTGTCCATCCTGCCCCACATTCAGACGGCCTCCGAAGAAGACTGGGACACCGAATACCTCGCCCCCATCCTCTCCGTCAAAATCGTCGACAGCCTCGAAGAAGCCGTCACCCACATCAACACTCACGGCAGCCACCACACCGACAGCATCATCACCGAATCCTACACCGACGCCCGCACCTTCCTGCGCACGGTCGACAGCGCCAGCGTCATGGTCAATGCCTCCACCCGCTTCGCTGACGGCTTCGAGTATGGCCTCGGCGCGGAAATCGGCATTTCCACCGACAAAATCCACGTCCGCGGCCCCGTCGGCCTGCACGGTCTGACTTCGCAGAAATGGATTGTGTTGGGCGACGGGCAGGTACGGGAGTAATCCGTCGCTTTCTTGAGTGATAAAACGGTAAAAAGGTCGTCTGAAAAACAGTTTTCAGACGACCTTTTTTACTGCAATGGCAAATCTTGTTGCCTATTATCGGTTTCACGAAAATGCAATATCGTTATACGGCTATCATCAACACAAACTATTCCATTATAATCATTCAAATTTCCATAACGGCTTAACCGTAATCCGATACGACAATTTTGAGCTCGATGTATCCGCGCTCAAAGGTCGTCTGAAACTACTTCAATTCCGATAAATCATCCAAAGGAAACCAGCATAATGTCGGACAACACCGCCCTGAAGGACAAAAAACCGCGCAAGCCGTACCTTACACTGCTTTTTACCGTTTATGCCTTGTGTTACGGCGTTTTACTCGTGTTTCTCACCATTCAGCTTGCCGTAGCTTCCGGCGGGGTGGCAGCTTTTTTTGCCTCTATGCTCTATTTCGGTATTTTCGGACTGGTGTTCGGCAGTCTGGCTAGTGTGGCTGCAATAATTACCGGTTTACTCTATATGCTTGGCTATATGCTGGTTTGGGGCATACTGACCGGTATGGCGATGACGCAGCTTCGTTTGCGTAGGAACTTGAAGCATATCTTGACCGCCATGCTCATCGGCTTTATCTGTTCCTACATAAGCACGATATTGTTTGCGCTGTTTTTGTCAAAAGATATAGAGATGCTGTTTAATTTTTATTTCGAAGGATTAACGATATTCAGCCTATTGAATGCATTTGCCGTTATTCCCTTTGGGCTGGTGTTTTTACCTAGTGAAAGCGGGTATAAACGGGAGCGGGAAATTGCCGTGAAAACCGTGAAGGCGGGCATTCATGCGGGGCAAGTCATTTTTGAACATGCAACTGAAAAAAAGGCGTTTTTTCTTACCGCTGGTGGATTTTGCTGGCTTTTGCTTTGGCAGGCACGCCGACTTTCCTGACTTGCGCCTTCCTGATGCAGCCGGACTCCGCCTTCCCCGACACACAAGCTTGGAGCGCACACTTTATCCCGATGACTTTCTTTGGCTTTGCCGCCATGGTGGCAAGCGGTTTGACGGCAATGCTGATGCGTCTGCGTAAAGACCCAAAAGGCATTTTGAGCTGCCTTGCCCTATCGTCTGCCTACTTCGGCGTTATGGTTTATCTGCCACCCATCAAGAATCCCGATTTGAATCCCTACGCCCATTTGCTCAACCCGTATTGGCTGCTGGCGGCTTGGCTGATATCGGTCGGCGTCTGCATTTGGCTGTCGTTTAAGAAAGTAGATGGCGGCAATAGCTAATAAAACTGATGAGGGGTCGTCTGAAATGCCTTTCAGACGACCCCCTATCCTTTTTATCGTCGCCATCTTTCTTGTCCCAATACACACAAATCTTTCCCAATTTGAAACAATCCCCTGATTTTGTTATTATTCCTTCAAACAAAGAAATAATCATCATCCATTTTGTCTCACCCGGCCCTCATTACGGCTCATTCATCTGTGCGTTTTTACTCTCTTTTTCCCTTGTTTTTCATCCGGCAGGACGGTTTAAACGCCATTCGTTTTTTGTCTGCGTTTTATAGTGGATTACCAAAAATCGGGAAAGTCTCGGACTCTGTCCGACAGACCATGTTTTATTCCTAGTTTTTGTTAATCAACCATATACAGCCTTGCGCCCGTATCCGCCTGCCTCACCATCCCAAAGGAGGTCAAGGTTTGTCTTTATTTCATTTCTTACGCAACCGCTCTTCGTTCAATCCCTTCGTCGTTTCCGTTACGCTGTCCTTCGTGCTGCTGGTCATCGGCATCGCGCTTTTGATTCCGCAGCAGGCAGAAACCGTCCTCAATGCCGCCAAAACGGGTATTTTCAAAAACTTCAGTTGGTTTTACATCTTGGCGTTTTCAGCCTTCTTCTTCTTCCTGCTCGCACTTTCGGTCAGCAGCTTCGGCAACATCAAGCTGGGCAGCAACGAAGAAGAGCCTGAATTTAGCTTTTGGTCTTGGCTCGCCATGCTGTTCGCGGCGGGTATGGGGGTCGGGTTGATGTTTTTCGGTGTCGCCGAACCGCTCACCCACTATCTGTCCCCCATCACCGAAGGCGGCAGCGGCGCAAGGCAGCAGGACGCGTTGCTCCACACCCTCTTCCACTGGGGTGTACATGCCTGGTCGGTTTACGCCGCCATGGCTTTGGCGCTCGCCTATTTCGCCTTCCGCTACAAACTCCCGCTTTCCCTGCGTTCCTGCTTTTATCCGCTGTTGAAAGAGAAAATCGACGGTAAGGCAGGCGACATCATCGACATACTCGCGCTGGTCGCCACCCTGTTCGGCATCATTACCACGCTCGGCTTCGGTGCGGCGCAGTTGGGCGCGGGCTTGGCACAAATCGGCTGGATAAGCGAAAACACCTTTTCCGTACAAACCATCGTGATTTTCGCCGTCATGGGTTTGGCAGTCGCCTCTGCCGCCTCCGGCATAGGCAAAGGCGTCAAAATGTTGAGCGAGATGAACTTGACCCTTGCTTTTGTCCTGATGGTTTTCGTCCTCGCCACCGGCCCGACCCTCCACCTGCTCTCCGCCTTCAACGACAACCTCGGCACTTACCTGAGCAACCTCGTACAACTCAGTTTCAAAACATACAGCTACGAACAAAACCATACCGAATGGTTCGGCGGCTGGACCATCTTATACTGGGCATGGTGGTGTTCTTGGGCGCCTTTCGTCGGACTCTTCATCGCCCGCATCTCGCGCGGACGCACCATACGCGAATTCATTTTCGGCGTTTTGGCGGTTCCCTCCCTGTTCTGCGTCATCTGGTTCACCATCTTCGGCGATACCGCCATCTGGATTAACGACCACACCGCAGCAGGCGCATTGGGCGAATTGACCGGCACGCCCGAAAAACTCCTCTTCCGCTTCCTCGAATACCTCCCCCTGCCGACCCTCACAGGGCTTGTCAGCCTCATGGTGATCGCCCTCTTCTTCATCACCTCCGCCGACTCCGGCATTTACGTCCTCAACAACATCGCCTCCCGCGACAAAAGCGTGGCCGCCCCGCGCTGGCAGGCAGTGATGTGGGGGCTGTTGATGTCTGCCGCCGCCATTGTCCTTTTGCGCTTCGGCGGACTGCCCACCCTGCAAACCATGACCCTCATCGTCGCCCTGCCTTTCGCCCTGCTCATGCTGATCATGTGTTTCAGCCTATGGCGCGGATTAAACGCCGACCACAAATACTTCACGACCGCCGTCACCCCCTCCAGCGTCTATTGGAGCGGTGACAACTGGCAGGACAGGCTCGAGCGCATGCTGAACCAAACACAGGAACAAGACATCCTCAAATTCCTCAAAACCACCGCCCTGCCCGCCATGCGCGAACTGGGCGAGGAATTGTCCGACAAATACGGCCTGAGCGTCGACATCCAAACCCACTTCGACCGCGAAGAGCCTGCCGTCGAATTCACCATCCACAAAGAGTCCCTGCGCGACTTCATGTACGGCATTAAAACCATCAAGCGCGAAGTGTCCGAACAGCTTATCAAAGACGGCCACCTCCCGCACATCCGCCACAACGTAACCTACGAGCCCTACACCTACTTCTTCGACGGCCGCAGCGGCTACGACGTGCAATACATGAACCGTCGCGAACTCATCGCCGACATCCTCAAGCAGTACGAGCGTTACCTCAACCTCCTGACCGATGTCGGACAAGAACTCATGTCGCACCAGCAAACCGAATTGGCGGAATAAGTTTTTGTTAAACAGGTGGTAACCAAGGTCGTCTGAAAACGGACTTCCCATTTTCAGACGACCTTTCTTCATGCGTTCAAACAAACCACGCGTTCCATCCGCAACCCTCCCGTAGCGTGGGCTTTGCCCACGAAAAACACCGCCCAACCTGTCTTAAAAAAAAACCAAATAAAAACGTCGTCTGAAACTCCAAATCCGGCTTTTCAGACGACCCCTTTCCCCATCATCCGTAACACAATCTTCCCCATGCAAACCGCTTCTTTATAGTGGATTAACTTTAAATCAGGACAAGGCGACGAAGCCGCAGACAGTACAGATAGTACGGAACCGATTCACTTGGTGCTTCAGCACCTTAGAGAATCGTTCTCTTTGAGCTAAGGCGAGGCAACACCGTACCGGTTTAAAGTTAATCCACTATATCACCCGACAGCCTTAACCCGACTTAGGTCGTCTGAAAAAAAGACCGAAACCGAGTACAATCCGCCACATGAAAAAACGCTCCAACCCCCTCCCGCTTTTAAACGGCGTCAAACCCAGCTATTTGGTGCTGCCGCACGAAAAACCGTTTTACGGCCTGCCCCTGTTGCATTTCCTCTGCGTCCGCTTTCCCTTTGTCGGCGAGGACAACTGGCGCAGGCGTTTGAACAGCGGCTTCGTGGTCGATGCAGACGGCGCGCCGTTTGACGAACACACGCTGTTCGAGCCGGGCAAAACCATGTTTTATTACCGCGAAACCAGCAGCGACAGCGAACCCGTCATTCCGTTTGAAGAAAAAATCCTACACATCGACGACCATCTGATTGTCGTTGACAAACCGCATTTCCTGCCCGTTATCCCCAGTGGGCGTTTTTTGCGCGAAACCCTGCTGACCCGCCTGCGCCTGCGGCCGGAATTGCAGCATTTGAACGTAGCAGACATTACGCCGGTCCACCGTTTGGACAAAGATACGGCAGGCGTGATGCTGCTGTCGCACAATCCTGCCACGCGCCGCGATTATCAAACGATGTTTCAGGAAAAAAGCGTCCGTAAAACCTATCACGCCGTCGCGCCGACGCGGACGGATTTGGTATATCCCTTGGACGTGGTTTCGCGCATGGTGCGCGGGGAACGGTTTTTCACGACGCAGGAAACCGAAGGCGAGCCGAACGCCCATACGACGGTCGAATTGCTTGAAAACCGCGGCGAATTCAGCCTCTACCGGCTGACGCCGCATACGGGGAAAAAACACCAGCTTCGGGTGCATATGATGCGTTTGGGCATGCCGCTGCTAAACGACGCGCTTTATCCCACCCCTTTGGCGGCGGGCGATGAAGATTATGAAAAACCTTTGAAACTACTGGCAAAACAGATTGAGTTTACCGACCCGATCAGCGGACAAAAACGGATATTTGAAAGCGGATTTGAGTTATAAAGACTTTGCCGTCGTCCTGTTCGCATCCAAAACAAAGGTCGTCTGAAAACCATTTTCAGACGACCTTTTCATCAATCCTGCCTATTTCGAACTGCTGCCGAACAAGCCTTTGAACCACAATACGATATCATCCCACATCCGTCTGAACCAGCTGCCTTCTTCAACGGAATGGAGGGCGACGACGTTTTTCTCGGTAATGACTTTGCCGTCTTTGACGATTTTGAGTTTGCCCAAGGTTTGACCTTTGCGTATCGGGGCGATAACGGGCTGGACGGTTTCTAAAATCGGTTTGATGTTTTGTCCGGCATCGTGGGGAATCGTGATGTACACGTCTTCGAGGAAGCCGACGTTCACCGATTTGCTGCTGCCTTTATAAACTTTGACCTTGGAAATGATTTCACCGCCGTTGTAGAGCTTGGGCGTGTCGAATGCCTGCAATGCCCAGTTGAGCAGTTTGCCGCTTTCGGAAGCGCGGGCTTCGGTGGACTCGGTGCCTACGACGATGGAAACGATGCGTCTGCCGTTACGTTTGCTGGAGGCGGCAAGGTTGTAGCCTGCGCTTTCGGTGTGTCCCGTCTTCAGACCGTCCACATTGGAGTCGCGGTAGAGCAGGAGGTTGCGGTTTGGCTGTTCGACATTGTTGTATTTGAAGGATTTAATCGAAAATACGGGATAGTATTTCGGATAATCGTGTATCAGCGCGGCGGACAAAATGGCTAAATCGCCGACGGTGGAAACGTGACCTTCGGCAGCCAATCCGGTCGGGTTTTTAAAGTGGGTTTTGGTCATGCCCAAACGCTTGGCTTCGTCGTTCATTTGTTGGACGAACACGTCCACCGAGCCGCCTCCCATGGCTTCGGCAAGCGTGGTGGCGGCATCGTTGCCGGATTGGACAATCATGCCCTTAATCAAATCGCTGACGCTGGCGGGAACTTTGGGACTGAGGAACATCCGCGAGCCTTCGATTTTCCAGCCTGCATCGGACACGGTCAGCATTTGGTCGGCGCGCAATGTGCCGTTTTCCAAAGCCTTGAACGTGAGGTAGGCGGTCATCATTTTGGTCAGCGAAGCCGGTTCGATCTGCGTGTCGATATTGTTGGAGGCAAGCACTTGATGGCTGTGCAAATCGGTAACAATGTATGCGGCAGCGGCAATGGCAGGCGGCGCGTCAGGGCTGTTGATGCTGGGCATCATGGCTTCGGGCTGGGATGCGGCAGCAGGAGCCGGCTCAGAGGCGGCAACTGCGGGGGCTGCGTTGTTTTTAGCCGCTTGCGGCGCGGCTTGCGCGGCGGTAATCATCATCGCCGCGATCAATACGGATAATGTTTTTTTCATTGGAATGTGGTGCGGAAATAGAAATAAAAACAACCGCGTCGTGCGGTTTGGCACAAAAGGCAGTCATTATACCGCCGCAACTTCGCTTTGCTAAGATTTTTCTTGATTTCAGACGACCTCGAGGGTATGGTTTTACCTTTCCGCCGTTTTGTTGGCAAAGTTTGACGCGGGCGGCGGACACTCCTTTTGAAAATAATCCTCCAGCACACAAAACCATGAACAACCGCCCCTCTTATTCCGATTACCTCATCCGCATCCTGACCGCCTCCGTTTACGACGTTGCCGTCGAAACGCCGCTCGAACCCGCAATCGGGCTGTCACGTCGTCTGAACAACAACGTCCTGCTCAAACGCGAAGACCTGCAACCCGTGTTTTCCTTCAAAATCCGCGGCGCGTACAACAAAATGGCGAAGCTGCCCAAAGAAGCGCTCGCCTGCGGCGTCATCGCCGCCAGCGCGGGCAACCACGCACAAGGCGTCGCCCTTTCAGCACAGCGTTTGGGCTGCCGCGCCGTCATCGTCATGCCCGAAACCACGCCCAAAATCAAAATCGACGCCGTCAAAAGCCGCGGCGGAGAAGTCGTCCTCAAAGGCGTTTCCTACAACGATGCCTACGATTACGCGATGGAGTTGGCAGAAAAAGAAAAACTGACCTACATCGCCCCGTTTGACGACCCCGACGTGATTGCCGGACAAGGCACGGTCGGCCTGGAAATCGTGCGCCAGCGTCCCGACGACATCCACGCTATCTTCGTCCCCATCGGCGGCGGCGGACTGGCTGCGGGTGTTGCCGCATTCGTCAAACAAGTCCGCCCCAGCATCAAAGTCATCGGCGTGCAAACAAACGACTCCTGCTGCATGAAGCAATCCGTCGAAGCCGGAAAAGTCGTCAGCCTCAAAGACGTCGGCCTCTTCTCCGACGGTACCGCCGTCAAAGTCGTCGGCGAAGAAACCTTCCGCCTCTGCCGCGACCTCTTGGACGACATCATCACCGTCGATACCGACGCCATCTGCGGCGCCATCAAAGACATCTTCGACGACACCCGCAGCATCACCGAACCCGCAGGCGCGCTCGCCCTCGCCGGTCTGAAAACCTACGCCGCCCGCAACCGCATCCAAAACCAAACCCTCATCGCCGTAACCAGCGGCGCCAACATGAATTTCCACCGCCTGCGCCACGTTTCCGAACGCAGCGAATTGGGCGAAGGCAACGAAGGCATTTTCGCCGTTACCATCCCCGAAGAGCGCGGCAGCTTCCTCAAATTCGTCAACCTGCTCGGCAGCCGCAACATCACCGAGTTCAACTACCGATACGGCGACGACCAAAAAGCCCACATCTTCGTCGGCCTGCAAACCGCAGGTTCCCAAGACCTCGCCGTCATCAGCCGCCAACTGACCGAAGCCGGGCTGCCCAATGTCGACCTGACCGACGACGAAATCTCCAAAATCCACATCCGCTACATGGTCGGCGGACGCACAACAAAAGTCGCCCACGAACGCTTGATCAGCTTCGAGTTCCCCGAACGCCCCGGCGCACTCGCCCGCTTCCTCAACCATATGCAGGGCGGCTGGAACATTACCCTCTTCCACTACCGCAACCACGGCGCCGACTACGGCCGCATCCTCGTCGGCATCGACGTCCCGTCCACCGACGATGAGGCATTTGAAAACTTCCTCGAAAGCCTCGGTTACAGCTATCAGGACGAAACCCAAAACGCTGCATACCGCCTGTTTCTTGCTTGATTGAAAGGGAAATATAATAAGGTCGTCTGAAAACTAGATATGGTTTTCAGACGACCTTAGCTTATAGGTAGAATAAAAAAATATTAGTTTATTGTTTTATAAAGATATTTATTTACTTAAATCTGCATATAACCCGCAAATAGAGCTTTAAACTATGCCAAGAGTCTCATGATTCTCGTTTTTTTATTAACTTAGGAGCTGATAGCTTATTATGATTAAATTTTCATATACACACGGCAAAACAAATATATCAATTGAAACATCAGTCTTTACCATTATGATGCTTATCAGTATGTTAAAAGAGTTATCTAATCACTTGTAAACTTAAATTAACTCCCTCCTGCGATGGAGGGATTTTCTATGATAGAAACAGCCTCCCTGCCGAATCCCGTATAATACCGACCACAAATTTTTACCGTTTCCCCAAAGGACAAATCATGAGCAATTACACCCGAACTTCGCGCGCTGCCGACAGCCTGCGCGACATCAAAATCACCCCTCACTTCCTGCCGCACGCCGACGGTTCGTGCCTGATCGAATGCGGCAACACCAAAGTTATCTGCACCGCTTCCATCGACGAAAATGTCCCGCCCTTCCTTCGCGGCAAGGGGCAGGGCTGGGTTACTGCCGAATACGGGATGCTGCCCGCTTCCACTGCCTCGCGTATGCGCCGTGAAGCTGCGGCGGGCAAACAGTCGGGGCGCACCCAAGAAATCCAGCGCCTGATCGGGCGCTCGCTGCGTGCCGTCGTGGATATGGAAAAACTGGGTGAACGCCAAATCCTGATTGACTGCGACGTGATTCAGGCTGACGGTGGAACGCGTACCGCATCCATTACTGGCGCGTTCGTCGCCCTGCAAATTGCGGTCAACAAGCTGCTTTCAGACGACCTCATCAGCGAAAATCCCATCCGCGAAGCCGTTGCCGCCGTATCCGCAGGCGTGGTGAACGGTGTGCCGCTTTTGGATTTGGATTACCCCGAAGACTCCGGCTGCGACAGCGACGTCAACATCGTTATGACCGCTTCGGGCAAAATCATCGAAATCCAAGGCACGGCGGAAGGCGCACCGTTCAGCTTGGACGAATTGGGCAAACTGATTGCGCTGGCGCAAAAAGGCATTGCCGAATTGACGGCGCATCAGCAAGCCGCCCTGTCCTCTTAAGCAAAATTATATAATCTATTGAAATAAAATATTATTCTTAAAAACCAACCTTATTAAAAGCAGATTCAAGGTAAAACCCGTCAAGGTTTAAACACCTTACGGGCATCTTTACCCCGAATCTGCTTTTTTTCATCTTAAATCAATTCATTGCTTGAAATTGAGTGTCGAAAAAAGGGCAATCAGCATGCCCTGCCTAACCTGCTTTTTATCTCTGAAAATTTAAAAAAAGCCTGCTTATCCAATACGATATTTATGACAAAAGATTTCAAAATCCGCCCCAAGCTCTGACGAGCGGTTCTAAAACGAGATTAGCGTTAGTTGTATAAATTCAAACACTTATTTAAAATATATGGTTCGCTTCGACTTGCCAAACCTATATTCGGGGCATCTGAATAATAAAAATTTCAAGGAACACTTATGCCGTTGCTGTCGATTGAATTCGCGGTATTTTTTATTGCTTTTTTGCCTATTTATTGGGCATTTGTCCGTATGCCGTCGGTGCAGAATGTTTTGCTTCTGCTGGCTGGGATGGGCTGGCTGTATCACTTGAATCCCATCTTTGCCGCCATAATTGCCTGCTATTCGTCCTGCGTGCATTTGCTCGGTCTGTTGATGTCGTCTGAAAACGAAAACGTACGGAAATTCTGGCTGGGCTTCGGCATAGCGTCGGCTTTGGCGGTATTGTGTTTCTTCAAATATTTCGATTTTTTCCGACCGTTTATCCGACAATACACGGGGCAGAGCGAGATTGTCGATATCTTGATGCCTTTGGGGCTGTCTTATTACACATTTCAATCTTTGGCTTATTTGGTGTACTGCTGCCGTCATCCGATGGGCGACCGGTTTGCGTGGCATGAGTTGCTGCTGCATTTGAGCTTCTTCCCGACGATTACTTCCGGACCGATTATCCGTGCCGCGGCATTTAAAAGCATAGACGGCGAACAGGCGGGGGCTTTGGAACAGATTCGGACGGCAGAACCGCGCGCATTGGTGCGCCCCGCGCTGGCGGTGTGCTTGATTTTGCTGGGTATTGCAAAAAAATGGTGGCTGGCGGGTGCGCTGGGAGACGGCTGGGTATCGCCCGTTTTCGAGAATCCCGCCCAGTTTGACGGCTGGGGCGTGTTGTCGGGGGTGTACGGCTATACTTTCCAGCTTTTCTTCGATTTTTCAGGCTATTCGGATTTGGTAATCGGGATGGCGATGCTGCTCGGTTTCCGCCTTCCGAAAAACTTTGCCGCTCCGCTGCGCGCGTTCAATATCCGCGACTTCTGGAACCGTTGGCACATCAGCCTTTCCACCTGGATACGCGACTATATTTATATTCCTTTGGGCGGCAGCAAACACGGCTTCGTCCTGACGCAGTTCAACTTGCTGCTGGCGATGGTGTTGTCGGGTGTTTGGCACGGCTACGGCTGGAATTTCCTGCTTTGGGGCGCGCTGCACGGCGTGGCATTAATTTTGCTTAACTGCGGCGACAAAATATTCGGGCGGGACGGTTCACGTCGTCTGAAAATCTTGCGTCCGCTTGCCTGGTTCGTCACTTTCCATTTCGTCTGCTTCACTTTCGTCGTGTTCAACACCGGCAGCCTCGCCGATACGCAGATGGTATTTGATGCCTTATTCGCCAACGAAGCAGGTTGGGCCGCGCCGAAACAGGCGGATGTCCTGCTGCTTGCCGCGTTTGGCCTGATGATTTTGCTCTACCCGTATTTGCTTCGCCTGTTTGACGGCGCAGTAGCGGCATTGGAAAAAATGCCGATGTGGCTGTGGTTTATACCGCTGATGCTGGTGTTGGTGTTGATTATCGTATTGGCGCCGTCAGGCATCCCGGGCTTTATTTACGCCGATTTTTAAAAGGACAATCAGAATATGAAACGCTTTATTTCCCTGTTTGCCTCCCTTTTGGTTTGCGCCTTTGGCGCGGCGTGGTTCAGTCAAGATTCCATCAATGCCTATTGGCAGCAAACCTATCATCAGGCTTCTCCGCTGGAGCCTTTGTCCGAATACGAATGGTGGCGCACGGGCGCGAAGCTGCAACAAGACGCATACGCCTTTTCAGACGACCTCAAAGCGCGTTTGGCAGGACAGCCTGTGATTGTCGAACCGGAACCTCAAATCGCTGAAGAAGACGGGTCGTCTGAACAAAATGCGCAGCTTAATGCGTCCGAACCGCACGAAAAAAACCGTCCCGCCGACGGACGTCAACCCCAAACGGCACAAAACGGCAAACAACCCGAAGCACATCATCTCCCTATTACCCCGCCCGCCAATATCGTTCTCGGACAAGGCGACAAAGTCTTTTTTGCCGGCGACTCGATGATGCAGGGCGTTGCACCTTTTGTTGAAAGAAGCCTGAAAAAACAATACGGTATCCAGTCGGTGAACTTAAGCAAGCAAAGTACCGGATTGTCCTATCCCAAATTTTTTGACTGGCCGAACACCATCGAACAAACGCTGAAACAACAAACCGACATCCGCCTTCTGGTCGTCTTCCTCGGCCCCAACGACCCGTGGGACTTCCCGAAAGGCAAAAAATACCTGAAATTCGCCTCGCCCGAATGGTCGGAAGAATACCTCAGCCGCGTCAACCGCATCTTGGCCGCCGCCGAACAACACCACGTGCAAGTCATTTGGATGGGCATCCCTTATATGAAACAGGCAAAACTTAACAAGCAAATGCGATATCTCGACAAACTTTTAGCAGACGAGATCAGTCCAAAAGCCCTGTGGATACCGACCGACAAACTCCTCAGCAACGGCTCGGACACCTACGCCGACTCCGTCAACATCAATGGAAAAATCATCCGCTACCGCAGCAAAGACGGCATCCACTTCTCTGCTGAAGGACAAAAACTGCTCGCGGATAAAATCATGGAAAAAATCGTTTTTCAGACGACCCCTGAAGTGAACGGCGAAGAACGCACGGAACAATTGTCCGCACGTTAAGCCCGTATCGGCAGCAAAAGGACGGCGTTTTGTTTATCCAATGCCGTCTTTTTCGTTACAATAGCCATCCGCCGCGTCAAAAGACGTCGTCTGAAACCACACACAGGAAACTCATGAACATCAAAACCCTGTCCGTATCCCTTACCGCATTGTGCCTGTCTGCCGCCGCCCCCGCCGCCGATATGCTGCTGGAAAACTACGGCAGCAGCCGTCCCACCTGGCTCTCCAAGCTCAAAAAACTCGACCGCAGCTCGGACGGCAAATTCCGCATCCTCCAAATCGGCGATTCACACACCGCCGGCGACCTTTTCACCGAACAACTGCGCCTGCGCCTCCAGCAAAAATGGGGTGACGGCGGCATAGGCTGGGTTTACCCCTCTACCGTCAAAGGACAACGCAGCGCAGCCGTCCGCTATGACGGTTCATGGCAAACCGTCAGCAGCCGCAGCGTTTCAGACGACTTCCCCTTAGGCGGCATTATCGCCAAAGCCAACGGCAGCAGCGTTACCATCAGCGCCAAAGACGGAAGCAGCGGCGAGAGGCAGATTTCCGTTTTTGCCAAACCCGTCCTGCCCGAGCAAACCCTGTCGTTCAACGGACGCGAAGTCCCCGCCGGAAGCAGCGGCTGGCAAATCATCCGCAGCAACGGCCGCCTGCCCCTGACCCTCAGCAGCTCCATGCCTTGGGACATCGGCTACATCAATATCGAAAATCCCGGACGCGGCGTAACCGTTTCCGCACTCGGCATCAACGGCGCGCAACTGACCCACTGGTCCAAATGGCGTCCCTCTTGGCAGGATGACCTTGCCCAAACCCGCGCCGACCTCGTTATCATCGCCTACGGCACCAACGAAGCCTTCGCCCGCGATTTGGACATCACAGCCACCGAACAAAGCTGGCGCAGCTACATCCGCCAAATCAAACAAAGCCTGCCCGACGCAGGCATCCTGATTCTCGGCGCGCCCGAATCCCTGAAAAGCACTTCAGGAAGCTGCGGCACACGCCCTGCCACCTTAAGCAGCATCCAACAAATGCAGCAGCGCATCGCCCGCGATGAAAAAATCATGTATTGGTCGTGGCAGAACGCGATGGGCGGCGAATGCAGCATGAAAAGCTGGATGAACCAAGGCCTCGCCGCCAAAGACGGCGTCCACTTCTCAGGCAAAGGCTACCGCCAAGCCGCCGACCGTCTCGCCGACAGCTTGATACAAATGGCAGATTAAACAAAAGGTCGTCTGAAAATTTTCAGACGACCTTTTTTTGATGACGGCACTTTTCTATCTTTTCTTGAAGACGTTCAATCCTCCTCAACTGCTTATCGAACGGTTTTGCAGCGTTTCAGCCCGTTCCCGATAATCAGCATCGAATTTCCGTTTTCAGACGACCTTCGCTTACTCTTTGGCAAATTGCTGAGTAAAGCGGACAAATTCTTCTTTTTTTGCTTTTGCCTTACCCGAGTCGATGGCTGCTTCGGCGGCTTTGACACCGTCCGACAACGAAGGCACGACATTGCCGGCATAGAGCGCGGCGGCGGCATTGAGCAGGACGATATCGCGTGCCGCGCCATGTTTGCCGCTCAACACTTCATCCATTTTTTCCAAAGATTCTTGTGCGTTGGCGACTTTGATTTCGTCCAAATCGCGGCGGATTTCAATGCCGAAATCCGCAGGGCTGATGTCGTATTCGCGGATTTCTCCGTCTTTCAGCTCGGCAACGCGGGTTTTGCCGGTCAGCGTGATTTCGTCCAAACCGCCTTCGCCGCACACGACCAAAACGTGTTTGGAACCAAGCTGTTTCAATACGCGCGACAGGATGCCGCATAAATCAATGTGGAACACGCCCAAAAGCTGGTTCGGCGCGCCGGCGGGGTTGGTCAGCGGACCTAAGATATTGAAAATACTTCTAAACCCGAGCGAACGGCGCACAGGTGCGACGTGGCGCATCGCGCTGTGGTGGTTTTGGGCAAACATAAAGCCCAAGCCTGTCTGACGGATGCTTTCGGCGACTTGTTCCGGCGTAATGTTCAACACCGCACCCATCTGCTCCATCACGTCTGCCGCGCCGCTGGACGAGGAAACGGAGCGCCCGCCGTGTTTGGCGACTTTCGCGCCTGCCGCCGCCGCGACAAACATCGAAGTCGTCGAAATATTGAAGGTTTTTGCACCGTCCCCGCCCGTGCCGACAATATCGACGAGGTCGTCTGAATTTTCCAGCGGCACTTTGGCGGCAAATTCGCGCATGACGGCGGCGGCGGCGGTGATTTCCGATAAGGTTTCGACTTTAATCCGCAATCCGGTCAAGATGGCGGCGATTTGTTCGGGCGGCACCTGTCCGCTCATAATCTGGCGCATCAGGTCGGTCATTTCGTCGTAAAACAATTCGTTGTTGCTGATTAATCGTTCGATGGCTTGTTGCGGTGTAATCATGGTTCAATCCTTTTTACGGGTATTTTTACGTCAAACGTCGTCTGAAAGTTTTCAGACGACGTTTGGTTTAAGCGGCGGACGATTGGAAGTCTTTAAATTCTTCCAAAAAGTTTTTCAACATATCGTGTCCGTGTTCGGTCAACAGGGCTTCGGGGTGGAACTGCACGCCTTCGATAGCATATTCCTTGTGCCGCACGCCCATGATTTCCTGATCTTCCGTCCATGCGGTTACTTCCAAGCAATCGGGCAGCGTATCGCGGGCGATGACAAGGCTGTGATAACGCGTGCAGGTAACGGGATCGGGCAAATCTTTAAACATGCCTTTGTTCAAATGGAACACGGGCGAAACTTTGCCGTGCATCAGCGTTTTTGCCCGCACCACATCCCCGCCGAACGCTTCGCCTATCGTCTGATGCCCAAGACACACGCCCATAATCGGCAGCTTACCGGCGAAATGGCGCATGGCAGCGACGGAAATACCCGCCTCTTTCGGCGAACAAGGACCCGGCCCGATAACGAGATATTGCGGTTTCAAAGCTTCGATTTCTTCAAGCGTAATATCGTCGTTGCGGCGGACGACGACTTCCTGACCGAGTTCGGCGAAATATTGGACGATGTTGTAGGTGAAACTGTCATAATTATCAATGAACAAAAGCATGGGGTACGGCCTTTTAGGGTTGTTTGACGGCGGCAATGTTTTCGGGCGAATTGATAAACGCCCACATCTGCTCTTCGGTTCGGAAAACGCCGTTACGGACAATATAATGCAGCGGATGCTTAATCAGCGCATCCGCTTTGCGGACAAATACACGCATATTGCTGCTGTTTGCCGCCATTTCCAACACTTTGGCGGCAAAAGCGGGGCGGTGCAGCTTGTCGTGCATCAGCGGATGGCGGGCGATGTATTCGTTCAGAGACTTGCCGCTGCTGTGGAAATCCGTGTGCAGCGGGTCGAGGAATACAATAAAAAAAGGCATCTTGCCCAAATAATCGTCTGCATCGTTCATAAGCGTTTCGGACGGAATATTTATATCGACATAATATCACAGTTAACCGCAATTCTTGATTCCAATCAGGTCGTCTGAAACATCGCTTGCCTCCTTCCGAAATATTCACTTAAAATCAGTCTTACATTCCAAAAAGAGATTTGCTTATGGGTTTCAAACTTACTCCGATTGATGTTGTTGATGACATCAGCCGCGAAGATTTTTATCAGAATTATCTCAAGCCGCGCCGTCCCGTCGTGATCAAAGGACTGACCCGCAACTGGCCTGCCCGTGACAAATGGTCGCTGGACTATATGAAAGAAACCGTCGGCGATATCGTCGTCCCCTTGTACGACAGCGCCAAAGCCGACCCTTCCGCACCGATTAACGCCGCCAGTACGGAAATGCGCTTCAGTGACTATATCGATCTGATCAAACGCGAGCCGACGGATTTGCGGATTTTCTTATTTGACCCCATCAAACACGCTCCCGCCTTACTGAACGACTACGTTTTCCCCAAAGAGCTGATGGGCGGATTCTTAGACCGTTACCCTACCCTGTTTTTCGGCGGTGCAGGTTCTGAAACCTTCCTGCACTACGACATCGATATGGCGCACATCTTCCATACGCATTTCGGCAAGAAACACATCATCTTGTTCGATTACAAATGGAAAGAGCGCCTGTTCCGCATTCCTTTCGCCACTTACGCGCTGGAAGACTACCACGTCGACAACCCCGATACGGAACGTTTCCCCGAGCTTGAAGGCATCGAAGGCATCGAATGTTTCCTCGAATACGGCGATACCTTGTTCATGCCGACTGGCTGGTGGCATTGGATGAAATACCTTGACGGCTCATTCTCCATCTCCCTGCGCGCATGGGATGAAAGCTGGGCGGTTAAGGCGCATAGTTTGTGGAACCTGACTGTACAGCGCAAGTTCGACGACTTCATGAAAGCCCGCTTTAAAGCACGCTACATGAATTGGAAAGAACAGCTTGCCTGCAAACGCGCCCGCCGCGCATGGGAACGCGGCCTGCCTCGTTAAAACACGCTTAAAGGTTGTCTGAAAACGGTATTTCAGACGACCTTTATCCGCAAATTGCCCCGTATCCGGCGCAAGAGTTGAAGCAATGGATGGCATTGCTTACTCAATATCGACACGGCGCATAAGGCAAAAATGCAACAAATGCGAAATACAAAGCGCATATTTTTTTAAACGTCGGCGATAGCTGAAACCAATCTGTCAAAGCAGGCGGATTGACCTTGCTCCTGCCTGCTTTGCCCCATTTTTTAACCGGAGTGCATCATGCAAACACCTCTAAAATTCTTAACCGCCCTTGTTTTAACGGCATCGGCATTCTCAGCATCCGCTCACGGCATGCATAAATATAAACCGCTGACCTTTGAAGAGCTGCCCAAAATCTGCCAACAATACTTCACGCGCGCGGAGAATTGTTACAAAAAGGCGGGCGCCAAATCCGATTTTCAACGCAACAATACAAAATTCCTGTTTCAATCCCTGCCTGCCGCCGATTTAACGCAGCGTGAAACCATGTGCAAAATTGCCATGGATTCGTTCGCCGAAAAAACGCGATCGCTTCATTGCGAATAAGATTTTTGCCGGAAAGATATAGCAAAGGTCGTCTGAAAACCTATTTTGTGTTTTCAGACGACCTTTTTTCAGACGACCTTAAAAGAAGTAATTCGCCAGCAGCAAACCGAATGCCAAGCTAAACGCCATGCTCAAGAGGCCGGGAATCATAAAGCTGTGGTTGAAAATGAATTTGCCGATTTTGGTCGAACCCGTGCTGTCAAAATCAATCGCCGCGATAATTGGACCATAGTTCGGAATGAAGAAATAGCCGTTCACCGCGACAAACGTACCGATGATAATCGGAGCGGGAATGCCCAGCGAAATACCGATGGGGAACAGCGTTGCAACGGTCGCCCCTTGGCTGTTGACCAAGACGGACAAAACGAACAGGGCAAACGCGAAAGTCCACGGCGCAGTTTCGACCAAATGCGATACGGTTTCTTTGACTTCGGCCAAATGACCGTGCATCAATGTGTCGCCCAGCCATGCTACGCCGAATACGGCGATAACGGCACGCATCCCCGCATGGAACACCGAGCCCTTGGTAATCGCGTTACCATTCGGTTTGCAAAGCAGGATAATCAGCGCGGCAGCAGAAAGCATGACGATTTCGATGGCGTGCGCCATGCCCATCAGTTTCGGGCCCTCGTCCGTTTGGAAGGTTGGGCGCAACTCCGGTACGGCACCCATCACAACCACCAGCAATGCGGCGGCAAGGAAAATCCCGACCGAAAGTTTCGCCTCTTTGCTGACAGGCGCATTGGATACTTCAGTCGAATCTTTGTCGTTGGCTTCTACATATTCCGGGTCTTTCAACAACGCCTGATAATGCGGATCATCTTTCAATTCTTTACCGAGCTTGTTGACGAATATACAGGCAAGGCCGATACCTAAAATAGTTGAAGGAACAGTCACTTTCAGCACATCGGCCATCGTGATGTGTTGCGGTTCAAGGTAGGTCACGCAGGCGACGACCGCGGCCGCAATCGGGCTGGCAACAATGGCGAATTGCGACGCGATGACCGCCATCGTCAACGGGCGGGAAGGACGGATGCCGTTGCGGCGGCTGACTTCGGCAATGACGGGCAATACCGAATAAGCGACGTGTCCCGTGCCTGCCAGTACGGTAAACAGATAAGTCACCATAGGCGCGATGAAAGTGATGTATTTCGGATTGCGGTGTAAAACGCGGGTGGCGATTTTAATCATATAGTCCAACCCACCGCTTGCCTGCATCGATGCGGCAGCGGAAACGACCGCCATAATCATCAGCATCACGTCAATCGGCGGACTGGTCGGCTCAAGATGGAAACCGAAGGCCAAAACCGCCAGCCCGATACCGCCGAGCACGCCCAAGCCGATGCCGCCAACCTGCGCGCCGATTAAGATACACACCAGTACGATGGCGAACTGGATAAAAAACATTGTGGACATGAACACTCCATTGTTTGTAAAAAAATCTTGAAGAGGAAACGGATTAAAGCGGATATCGGCGGAAGCTGCTGTTGCATTACATCTGATATCCATATTTTTGTTTTTATTTTAAATACCAACACTTTATCCGATTAAATCGGGCGTGATTATAGAGTAAGCACTCGTTATTAACAATGTTTTACTGAAATTAAGACAGCAAAGGTCGTCTGAAAACGCCGAACCTCATTTTTCAGACGACCTTTTTCAAGAAATTTGTTCAACGCAAGAATGTTTAGCGCTGTTGACTGCGTACCTCATACGAGAATTTATTTTTGACTTTGAGTCAATCCATTCAACAAGACTCGGTTTCCCATCCCAAGCCGCACCATCCCGATATATGGTGGATTAACTTTAAATCAGTACAAGGCGACGAAGCCGCAGACAGTACAGATAGTACGGAACCGATTCACTTGGT
>CAUSOO010000018.1:0-37742 GCA_963533245.1 uncultured Neisseria sp. | reverse complement strand
CTGCACCTTGTGAGTTGGAAGGGATGTGTCCAACTTTTGGGGTGCAGTTCAGTTTCAGACGACCTTTTTTACTGCGTCGCGTTCAACTTTAAATATTGCGTCAACCGATTCAAACCAAACCCAGCTTTTTCAGCAGCGCGACGCTGCCTGCGTCCACAAGGCGGAAGGTTTCGTCAAAGTCGCCGGTGTACCATGGGTCGGGGACGTGGCGGTAGCCGCTTTCGGGGATGAGGTCGGTGAGTTTGAAGATTTTGTCGGGGTGTTTGCCGAACATTTTTTCCAGTTCGGCAAGGTTGTTGTCGTCCATGGCGATGATGAAGTCGAATTCATCAAAATCTTCGGAACGCACTTTGCTGCTGGTAAAACCTTGATGGTCAATGCCGTGGGCGGCGAGGGTTTTGCGCGTGCCTTGGTGCATGTTTTCGCCGTCGTGCCAGCCGGATGTGCCTGCGCTGTCGGTGCGGACACGGTGGGCTACGCCTGCTTCGCGGGCGCGGTGACGCAGGACGTATTCCGCCATGGGGGAGCGGCAGATGTTGCCGAGGCAGACGAAGAGTACGGAATGGTTTTTCATAGGCGGTTTAGGCGTGTTCGGAGAAGAATGGGTTGTGTCCGTCCAGGGACAGGGATTGCGCGTAGGTCGGCAGGTCGGCATTTTCCGGCAAAACGTCGTGCAGGATGCGGATATGCTCGACGCGGCATTCCGCCATCAGGTCGAGGAAGTTGTGTTGGATGACGGCGATGTTGTCGGAAGACGAAAGGTTCCACACGAACACTTGCGGGACGACTTCAAACGCGCTGTCGGTCGCGTTGAAGCCGAAAAGAATCTGCCCGCCCGCCCTTGCAGCGATGACGACGCCGACGCGCGGACTCTGCATACGGATGGCACGGATGGCGTTGGTGGCGAACACGTCCATTGCCATGCGCTGACGGGTGTGGCTGCCGTCGGTCAGGGCTTGGAGCGGGGTGTTCGGAGACAGCGGGTTAGTGAAGAGGGTAACGCCGGCGGCGGCAAGGCTTTCCTGCCAAACCTGCATCAGCGGCAGGCCTGCCTGTTGCAGGTTGACACCCAAGGCGGTTTGCAGGTTTTTGTCGCCGTAGCCCAAGGCGTACACGACATGGACAGACTGTCCTTCGGGGCAAATCAGCGGTTTGTCTTCAAAGGTTTGCAGAAACGCGGCGGCGGATTCGCTGTTTTGTTTCGCGTTCCACCACTGTTCGGGCGTGATGCCGCTCAAGTCGTCTGAATGGGCGAGGAAGGGCAGCCATTGGGTGTTTTGCGTTAAGGCGCGCAAGTGGGGATAGTTGGACAGGCAGGCGGTCAGCGCCTCGGTAGGCAGCGTCAGGGGCAGCGTGCGCTCCTGTTTGCAGCCGGCGACGATGACGACGGGCAGGGCAAACCATTGGGCTTCGTCTTCGTTTTCGGCGGATAACACTTGGTTGATGCTCTGCATCAGCGCGTTGTAAGTCTCTACATCGGGCGCCATGGTCATAGCGACGGACAAGTTGACGTAGTAGTTTTGATGAAGCTGGCTGCGGATTTCGGTTTGCAGCTGCCCCACAGCAATCTTGCGGGTTGCGGCGGTCGTGCCGTGTGCGAGCAGGGAGGCGTTTATCAGTAAATGGTTTTTAACCGGAGTCTGCGGATAAGGGCGTGTGTCGTGGAGGATGAAGGTATTCATATGGATATAAATCGGTGGTTGTCCGGACAGCTCGGATTATAACAATATCAGGATACGGATTGGGAAAAGGTCGTCTGAAAACGACGTTTCGGCAGCGTTCAAACAAATATCGCAAGCTGCCTCAAACCATTTTTACGTTTTCAGACGACCCTTTTTCTAATTTTCTTCGCTTCCTTCTTTTGCCCAGTGTTCCCTTAACCGCGCTTTACCGTCCGCGTCCAAACGGCGGTAAAGATTGATGACTTCGTCAGCGGAGGCGGTGTTTTCCGGCTGTGCCGCGCCGAACAGGGAGCGCACATAATCATCCGCCGGATGGTTTTGAATATCCTGCGGCGTATCGACCTGCACCAGCCTGCCTTGGTGCATCACGCCGATGCGGCAGGCGAGTTTGGCGGCTTCGTTCATGTCGTGGGTAACGAAAACGATGGTGGTGCCGAGTTTTTTGTGAATCAGGGAAACCGTTTCCTGAAGGGAAGCCCGGGCGAGCGGGTCGAGGGCGGAAAAGGGTTCGTCCATCAACAAGATGTCGGGTTTGGCGGCGATGGCGCGCAGGATGCCGATGCGTTGCTGTTCGCCGCCGGAGAGTTCGTGCGGATAGCGGTTTAGGTAGGTTTCGGGCGGCATACCGACCAGCTCGAGCAGTTCGTTCACGCGCGATGTGCGCTTCGGCTTGTCCCAGCCTAAAATGTCGGGCATCAGCTCGATGTTTTGCCGCACGGTCATGGTGGGGAACAGGGCGATTTGTTGCAGCACATAACCGATGCGGTGGCGCAGCCCGCGGATGTCGTAATCTTTGATACGCCTGCCGTTGAAATAAACATCGCCGTCGGTCGGCTCGGTCAGCGCGTTAATCATGCGCAGCGTGGTGGATTTGCCGCTGCCCGAACCGCCCACCAACACGAAAAACTCGCCTTGGTAAATGGTGAGGTTCAGTTCGTTCACAGCGGTGTGGTTGTCGTAGCGTTTGCTGACGTTTTTGAATTCGATTAAGGGAGTATGTTCAGGCTGCATCATAAATATCCTTTGCAACTTCGACAAAACGGCGCGGCTCACGTTCCAAAAACTTTGGCAGGTCGTCTGAAACGGCGGCAAGTTCGCCTTTGGCAATGGCGGTGTAGGTGGAAACCCATGCTTCAATCTGCCAGTCGGGCGTATCAGGGTACGCGGCTTTGCGGCTGGCGAAGGCTTCTTCCACGGTTTCATTATGGTAGCGGTGCGGTTTGCCGGTGATTTCGGTTAAGACGGCGGCTATTTCAGCAAAACTTAATGATTGGGAACCTGTCAGCGTGTAGGTCTGATTGTCGTGGCGGTGGTTGCCGCACGCGATGTCGGCGATGACGTTTGTCGCCGCTTGGGCGACATCGCGCTGAGAAACGCAGGCAACGCGCCCGTCGTCGGCAGGACCTGCGATGATGCCGTCTGCGTTGGCAATCGTTGCCATCATCTCGCTGTAAAAATTGTCGCGCAGAAAGGTGTAACGCATATTTGTTTGCCGGATCGCATTTTCGGTAACCGCATGGGTGCGCGCCAGCGTGAAGGTGCTGTCTAACGCCGCCTGTGCAAAAGAGAGATAGACAATGTGTTTCACGCCCGCTTCCGAAGCAGCCTGCACCAAAGTCAAATGCTCTTGTTCGCGCGTCGGGCTCTCGGCAGCGGACACCATAAACAGCACCTCCACCCCGTTTAACGCCTGCTTGGCAAGCTCCAAATCGTCATAGGCAAACCGCCGCGCTTCGCAGTTCGGCAGGGCGGGCGCTTTGGTGGGGTTGCGCAGCGGCAGAATCAGCGGCAGTCCGCGTGTGTTCAGATGACGGGCGACCATGCCTCCGATGTTGCCGCTGGCGCCGGTGATGGCGATGTTCATGGGGAACTCCTTGGGAAGTGGAGGAAAATAATAGGGGAAGGGTAGCTGAAAAAGTGGCTTTAGGGTAGACGGATTTTCAGACGACCTTTTAGAAGTAGTAAAGGTCGTCTGAAAAGTAAAAAAGCAGTCCGCAACTTCATTTTGAAGGTGCGGACTGCTTTTGTTTGGACTCAGTTAAGGTTGTGCTTTCAAGCTGCCTTGCATCTACGACCGTTTAGCGGAATTCAAACAACTCCAAATGTTGTGACCGCGTTTTTAGGCTGCCTGAGATGCTGCGAGTGAAATTGCGGTTGCCACAAAGCCATAGGCTGCGGTTTGCACTGTCGCGGACGGTCTGACCGATGTGTTCGGCGGTAAGCCTTTGGGTTTCGGAGGGGATATAGTGGAAATTGACATTGGCTTGTTGTGCTAAATTTTGCCAGTGGGCGAGCGTTTCGGCAGGTAGGTTTCTATCGGCATGAAACCAGTTTATTGGCTGGGTGGCGGGCTGTTTGGCTAGTTCGTTGAGTCGTGCGAGAAATGGGGTAAAACCGATACCGTTGCTGACCCAGATTTGCGCTTGTCTATCGGAAAAGTCGAATCGTCCGTATGCGCCGTCGATTTGCACTGTGTCGCCGACATTCAGGCGCTGCGGTAGGCGTCGGGTGTAGTCGCCTAGATTTTTGATGATGAGTGTGAGCTGTTGGTTATCAGGCTGCCAGTCGGAGGCGATGGTAAAGGGATGGCTTTCTCCGTGTGTGCGTAAAAAGAGGAATTGACCTGCGCGGTGTCCCTGCCATTTCGGGGCGTTCAGGGTCAGGGAAAGTAGGTTGCCGTTTTGATTTAGGGCGGATACGGTGGCATTTTGCGGGTTGCCGATGCGTTTGAATAGGGCAATCAGCGAGCAGGCGATGCCTGCAAGTAAGGCGGCGATGAGCAGCCATCCCAGCGGTTGCGACCAATAGGCAAAATTTGCCAGTACGATGGTGTGCCACACGAGCGCGAGATAAACGGGGACGATAAGTATGTGGAGTTTGGCAAACCAGCGGTAGGGTATGCGTTTGATGAGGGCGGCGACAAGCAGGACGATGGCGACATAAAAAGCAATTTCGCCAACTTCTTCGGCAAAGTGGCGTTGGGTAGCCAGCCAATCTTTTAATGTCAATATTTCCTGCATCGGCGGGCGTGGCGGACGTTTTCCGTCAATCAGACCAAGTTCGATAAGCCATTTGGGGAATTGCTTACTGGTCCAATGCAGGATGCTGCTTGAAAGGGCGATGATGCCGAGCCATTTGTGCAGGCGGTACATTTTGTCCAGCCCGCCGAGCGGGGTTTCCAGCATTTTGGGACGCACGGCAAGTATCAGGCAGCCACTCATGGCCAGTATGCTGATGGTGCCGGTTAGTTGCAGCAATAGGTTGCGTACGGGAAATACGCCCCACTGGTCTGGAAATGATGTAGCAAGCAGCCATAAAGCGAATATGCCGCCGAAAAATATGGCTAGGGTAAATTTAATGTTTTTCATGGTAGTGTTCCTTATGGATGGGAATATGAAGCGGTCTGCGCCGTTTGTGGGTATTGTATGTGAGGAAAATTAGGTGGAAATTATTGGTGTGGGTCAGGGTGGGAAGGGTTTACCTGTTGAGGTCGTCTGAAAAGTTTAAAACAACCTGACCTTTTCAGACGACCTGAAAAGCAGCAACCCGTTTCATCGGCCATGATTCCGTTGTCCAAACGCGTTCAAATTCTTCGGCGAAACCGTGTTGTGCGGCGTAGGTTTGCAGTTGTTGCAGCCAGGTTTTCGGGGCGATGTCGGCGGCGGCGCGGGTGGTGTGCAGCAGGTAGGGGCGGGTATCGAAAGCTTGGACGATGTGCTGGCTGACGGCGTTTAAGGCTTGGGGATTGTGGTCGGTTTGTCGGGCGATTTTTTCGTATTGCGACAGGGCGGCGGTTTTTGCGGTTTCGTGTTCGGTGACGGTTTGGGGGCTGTGTCGGGCGGTGGTAGCTTGGATGGTAATCAGGGGCGGCAGTTGCCCTTCGGTAAGCGCGGCGGCGAGGCGCAGGTGTCCGTCTAAAATCAGCCAGCGGTCGGGCAGGGCGGGAAGTTCGTACACCAAGACGGGCGGCAGTTGGTTTTGCCGTGCGCGTTTGCGCCAATATTTCAGACGACCGTCTTCGGCGTGGTGCGTTTTCAGGGCGATGAAGCGTTCGGTCTGGGTATAAAAATTGTTGTCCAGCGCGTCGAAACGGCTGCCTGAAAACAGCCATTTGCGGTAGTTTTCGTCGGTTTCGGGCTGCCCTACGGCGGTGTCGTGCCAGCATTCGCCCCATCGCGGGGGCAGGGTTTGGGCGGAGCGGTAGTCGAAGTGCCATTCGCCGATGCCGAGCAGCCCTGCGTTGTGGGCGGCGAGTTGTTCGATGAAATATTTGTTCCAAAACAGGCCTTGCTTTGCGGCGGGTTGGCGGGCGATGTGTTCGTTTACGCGGCTGCCGATGTGCCCGACGGGCTGATATGCCTGCCAGCTTTCGGCGTAGCTGCGGACGAGGTAAACGTCGTATAAATCGTGGCTGAAGAACGACCAGAACACGGGTTCATCGTTGTAAGTCAGGCTGAGGCTGATGCCGTCGGGCGTGTGGAGTTTCAGACGACCTTGCGTTTGACGGTCGATATGCAGGGCAAGGCTGTTGGGGGAGACGGGATGGTGGGTCAGGTTGCTGCTGTATTGTTCCAGTGCGGCGGTTAGCGATCGGTAGTGCATGGGGTGTCCTTTGAAAGGCGTTCAGCGATAACTGATGACAATCATCGTACTGCCGTCTTTATTGTGGTAATACGCGCCCGCATTGCCCCAGGCGAATTGACGGCATTTGCCGGATGACGATGCTTTAATGGAACAAGGGGCATCGCCCAGTTGTTTATCCAGCCATCGATCAAACTGTTTTCTGCGTTGCAATTCGCGTTCCTCCGACCATGCTGTCCAGCTATTGTCCTCGCCTATCGGGCAGAAGAATATGGATAAGCGCTCCAGCCGCTGCTGCTCAAACTGGGCGGTAAGGGTGTATTGCTCGGACTGCTCGGTAAATGACAAACTGAAAAATGTTATTCCCGCTTGCAGATGATTCGGGCTGGATTTTGGGAAGGATGCAATCCAGTCATCAAGCGTGGTGCGTGCGCTAATCATGTTGCTGTCCGGTAGGGTAATGCTGCCGTTTTCAGGGTTTATCTTCATCGGTTTGAATTTCCAAATATAGTTTTCAGACGACCTGAGACCATGTCCGTTTTATCACGCCTTTAAGCCGCACGATTTTTCATTTCATCAACAACCGTCCCTGTCTCGCCAAATTCAAAGTAGCCAGCAACAGTAACATCACCAAGCCGGAGCCTGTGGTGGCGAGGAAATAGCCTAAAAACAGTAAACGCTGTTCGGCAATCAAATGAAAACCGCAGCCCGTCATTGCCGCCAAACCGAACGAGAAACCCCAAAAGCTGGGGCTGAACCCCTGTTCCAGCATCCAAGGCAGAAGGCGTAGCAGCAACAGGAATTGCAGGCAGCCGTAGCCGATTAAAAGCAGCGCGAAGGCATCGATGTGTCCGCCCGATACGGCAAAATAAGCGCCGCTGCCGACAAAAGCGGGCGCAAGCTGAATGCCGACAATACCGCGTACAGGGGCATTGACGGGTGTGCCGGTACGCAAACGGCTCAATATGGCGGCTTCCAAGCTAAGCCATGAAAACAGACCCGCGCCCAAAAACAGCCAGGCGTAATCCGACCAACCCAATGCCGCCATTGCGGTCGCGCTGACAAAATTGGTGGCAACGGTGGGCAGGTACACAATCGGCGTGGTGGCATCAAGGGTATGGACACCGCGCCACAAGCCGCCTGCGCGGTACATGGCAAATGCCAACTGTCCTGCCGTTCCCAGTAAAATCAACCCTTTTGCCGGTAGCGTTTGGTAGGGTAGTGCCGCCAAACCTGCCAGCATCGTGGTAATCGGAATCGCGCTGATGAAACAGCATTGCACCAAATCCTGCAAATCCTGCAAAAATTCGGGGCGGAAAAAACGGATTTTGATGATGTAGGCAATGACCAGCAGCAGCCAAAGCACGAAGGCGGCGGCTAACAGCGTTTCCGCAGCCCAATTCGGCAAAAGCCCGATATGCGCGCCGTAACGCCACGACAAACCGAGCGCGAAAAGCCCCAACGGCATGCTGAAATAGCTGAGGGGGACGGGAAATTTTTTGGTACTCATGACGATGTGTGTTTTAAGGAAAGGCGGTAGTATAGCCGATTCAAATCGGTAGGCGCAGCTTAGGTTGAATCATAATAAAGACGCTAAATTTGTCCGGAGTATCGGATTTCAGCATGAGCCGTATTGGGTATGGATATTATGATGTTTGAGTTTATATAGTGGATTAACTTTAAACCAGTACGGCGTTGCCTCGCCTTGCCGTACTATCTGTACTGTCTGCGGCTTCGTCGCCTTGTCCTGATTTAAATTTAATCCACTATAAATGTGTTTTCAGACGACCTTTTCAGATTTCGAGGTCGTCTGAAAAATATTTCAAACAGGTTTGCGGAAGGTGATGCAGTAAAAGCGGTTGTCCCAAAGCAGCCGCGTTTTCTTTTCCTGAACGGTTTCGGGAATGCAGTTTTCGATTTGTGTCAGGTCGAAATCGGTGTCTTGGAAGTAGCTCCGCGTGAATAGGCTTTTTTTGTATTGTTGTTGGATGAAGTCGGTGGTTTCGTCTGCGATCATGATTTTGGTGCCGGGCTTGGCGACGCGCAGCATTTCGTTGATGGCTCTTTGCTTGTCGCTGAAAAAATTGATGCCGCCCACATGGAATACGACGTCGAACATATTGTCGGCAAAGGGTAAGTCTTCGGCGTTGCAGTGTACCAAATCCAAGCCTGCCGCTTTTTTCCGCCATACGTTGCGGCAGCGTTCCAACATGCCGAGCGACAGGTCGGCGCCGGTTAAATCCAGCGCGGCGGGGTCGATGTCGGCGGGCAGGTGGTTTAAATCGGTACCTGTGCCGATGGAGACGTAGAGCGCGGTACAATCCTGCCGCCATTCCAGTTCGCCCATCAGGCTGCGCCGCATTTTGTTGATGCTGTTGCCGTATTTGAGGCGGGCTATCCAGCGTTCGCCGAAATCGTACCAACGGGCGAGGCGGTTGTACATGTTCATGTATTTGGCGTTGTCGCCCGTTACGTTGTCGGAGTCGAGGCACAACAAGATGCCGTCTTGTTCGGGCGGAAGCGGGTTTTGTAAGGCGGGTTTGAGTTTTTGGATGAGCTTGGCGGAAGGCATGGTGCTTCTCCTGTTGAGGGTTGAGCGATGCGTATCTCGAGTCGGGATTCGACAAGGCTGTTATAGTGGATTAAATTTAAATCAGGACAAGGCGACGAAGCCGCAGACAGTACAGATAGTACGGAACCGATTCACTTGGTGCTTCAGCACCTTAGAGAATCGTTCTCTTTGAGCTAAGGCGAGGCAACGCCGTACTGGTTTAAAGTTAA
The DNA here is from genome assembly GCA_963533245.1 of uncultured Neisseria sp. Taxonomy (GTDB): domain Bacteria; phylum Pseudomonadota; class Gammaproteobacteria; order Burkholderiales; family Neisseriaceae; genus Neisseria. The sequence goes on along the minus strand of CAUSOO010000018.1, from coordinate 28,698 downwards.
TCCACTATAAAACATTGGGTGCATCTATCCGATTTATCCGGCGGGGTCGTCTGAAAGCTTGATTGTGGTGAACAGGCGATTTTAAGGTGGCTGCGCCGTTGCTCTGTTGATTGAAATAAAGGCCGTCTGAAATCGTGTTTCAAACGGCCTTTTGACATAGTTTAAGACAAGGATGGATTAGAACTTGCTTTTGATGTCGTCAATCAGGTTTTCGGCTTTTTCTTTTGCCTCGTCAACCAAATGTCCTGCTTCTTCTTTGCCTTTTTTCAATACGTCGCTTGCTTTTTCCTCAATGTCGGCGGCAACTTCTTTGACTTTGCCGATGCCTTGTTGGATCACGCCTTCTGCTTGGAGTTTGGGATCGTCTAAGAGTTCTCCGGCTTTCTCTTTTACATTACCGCTGATTTGGTCTAATTTACCGCTCATGGCTTATTTCCTTGATGTTTGTGTTGATCGAGGATCCACTATAGTCTAATCAACGGCTTGTTGCAACTTGGAGGTCGTCTGAAAACCCGCTTCAATAAAATGAAAACCGTTTTTCAGACGACCTGAATCATTTGCCCTTATCGTTAATCAAACCGTTTTTCTGCAAATAATCCCGCGCCACGTCCGCCGGTTTTTCTCCGCCCACTTTCACGCGGTAGTTCATTTCGGTCATTTCGGCTTCGCTGATTTTGCCTGCCAGTTTGTTCAATGCGTTCACGATGTCGGGATGCTGTTCGGCAAACTCGGTTTTCATCAGCGGCGCGCCTTGGTAAGAGGGAAAAAGGGCGATGTTGTCTGAAAGGACGGCGAGGCGGTATTGTTTGAGGTCGCTGTCGGTGGAATAGGCCTCGACGAGGTCGATTTTGCCGTTCAGGAGGGCGGTGTAGCGCAGGGCGGGTTCGAGCGTCGAGAGGTGGCTAAACTGTATGCCGTGTTGTTGCAAACCTTTGTAGCCGTCGGCGCGGTCGGTAAATTCGAGGGTAAAGCCGGCGCGGATTTGGTTTTGCACGCGTTTGAGGTCGGATATTTTGTGCAGATTGTGCGCGGCGGCGTAGTCCTGGCTGACGGCGAGGGCGTAGGTGTTTTGGTATGCCATCGGCGGCAGAAAGGTCAGCCGCTGTTGCCGGGCAAGCAGGTCTTTGGCGGTTAGGTAGGTCTGTTCGGGCGAAAGGCGGCGGTTTTGCTGTTCGGCAGGAACTTTGACCAGACTTTCAAGGACGGTGCCGGTAAATTCGGGGTAGATGTCGATTTCGCCGCTGTTTAATGCGTTGAACAGGAATGAAGTTTTGCCGAAATTGGGTTTGAGCGCCACCTGCGCGCGCGGATTATTTTCTTCAATCAACTGTTTGTACATATTGATGAGGATGTCGGGTTCGCTGCCGAGCTTGCCTGCGATGGTGATTTTTTGTGCGGATGGGTTCGTTTGAAAAATCGGTGCCAAACCGATGGCGATAAGGATGGCAAGCAGGGCGGCGGTAATCGGCATTTTGTGTTTGGACTTTTGCAGTATGCCGATGCCGCCGCTGACCAGTACGGCGAGCAGGGCGGACAGCAGCGCGCCGGTAAACGTCATCGCCATGTTGTTGCGGTCGATGCCGAGCAAAATCAGATTGCCCAAGCCGCCTGCGCCGATGAGCGCGGCGAGTGTCGCCGTGCCGATAATCAATACGGACGCGGTGCGGATGCCGGAAATCATGGCGGGCAGCGCCATCGGCAATTCAATGCGCCACAACGCCTGCCAACGGGACAAGCCGAACGCGGTGTGCGCTTCTTTGATGGCGGGATCGATTTGGCTCAAACCGAGATAGGTGTTCTGAAAAATCGGCAACAGGGCGTAGAGCGTCAGCGCAATCAAAACCGGCGGTGAACCGATGCCGACAAAGGGAATCAGCAAGCCGAGCAGCGCGAGGGACGGGATAGTTTGCAGGATATTGGTTACCTGCAAAACACCTTCCGCCCAACGCCGTTTGTCCGCCAGCCACACGGCGAGCGGCACGGCAAGCGCGACGGCGCAAAGCAGGGCAATCAGGGAGAGGCGGAGGTGTTCAAGCGTCGCCTGCCACAGTTCGGCTGGCGGGACGGGGAGGAAATCGGGCATAAAGAATTGTCGGAATTGAAAATATTTCCGACAGTATAGCCTAAGGGGCAAAGAAGAGAAAAAGGTCGTCTGAAAATCCGTTTTCAGACGACCTTGGCTATGGGGAAATGCCTTACATCACATCCAATACATCAATGCCCAGCAAATCCAAGCCTTGTTTCAGCGTGTCGCCGGTGAGCTTTGCCAGTTGCAGGCGGCTGTTGCGGGTTGCGCCTTCGGCTTTGAGTATCGGGCAGGCTTCGTAGAAGCGGCTGAACAGGGTGGCGGTTTGGTAGAGGTAGGCGGCGAGGTAGTGCGGATACGCCGTGTCCGCCACGCTTTGCAGTACGTCTTCGAATTTCAGAAGCTCGGCGGCAAGCTGTTTTTCCAGCGGTTCGGTCAAAACGGTGGGCGCGGTTGCGTCCCATTCGCCTGCTTTGCGGAACACGCTTTGCACGCGGGTGTAGGCGTATTGCAGGTAGGGGGCGGTGTTGCCTTCAAACGAGAGCATGGCGTCCCAGTCGAACACATAATCGCTGGTGCGGTTTTTGCTCAAATCGGCGTATTTAACCGCGCCGATGCCGACGGTTTTGCCGATTTTCGCCGCTTCGTCCGCGCCCAATTCGGGATTTTTTTCTTTCACCAAAGTCGTGGCGCGTTCGACGGCTTCGGTCAGCAGGTCAACCAGTTTTACGGTGTCGCCGCTGCGCGTTTTGAACGGTTTGCCGTCTTTGCCCATCATGGTGCCGAAGCCGATAAACTCAGCTTTTGCATCTTCCGGCAGATAGCCTGCTTTGCGGGAAGTGGTGAAAAGTTGTTCGAAGTGCAGGGCTTGGCGGTGGTCGACGACGTAGAGCAGGCGGTCGGCTTTCAGACGACCTATGCGGTAGCGCAGGCACGCTAAATCAGTGGAGGCGTAAAGGAAGCCGCCACCTTGTTTTTGCACGATAAACGCAGCGGGTTCGCCTTCTTTGTTTTTGAACTCGTCCAAGAACACGACTTTCGCGCCGTCGTCTTCGACTGCCAGACCTTTTTGAACCAAATCATCGACCACGGGCTGCAAATCGTCGTTGTATTTCGATTCGCCCGCCACGTCTTCGGGACGCAGTTTCAAGCCCAATGTGTCGTAAACGGCTTGGGCGTGCGAGAGCGAAATATCGACAAACTGTTTCCACAACGCCAACACGGTTTCATCGCCGCCTTGCAGCTTCACAACGTATTCGCGCGCGGTGTCGGCAAAAGCAGGGTCTTCGTCAAATCGCACTTTGGCGGCGCGGTAAAACTGCTCCAAGTCCGCCAACTCAAACGCGGCATTATCTTTTTGCTGCTCAACCAAATAAGCAACCAACATGCCGAATTGCGTACCCCAGTCGCCGACGTGGTTTTGACGGATGACGGTGTTGCCCATAAATTCCAACACGCGCGAAATGCTGTCGCCGATGATGCTGGAACGCAGATGGCCGACGTGCATCTCTTTTGCCAGATTGGGCGAGGAATAGTCGATAACGACGGTTTGCGGTTTGTCGGTTTCCGCTATGCCGAAACGCGTGTCGTTTAAAGCCGCATGAATGTTTTGGGCGAGAAATTCGGGGCGCAGGCGCAGGTTGATGAAGCCGGGTCCGGCCACTTCCGCGCTTTCAATCACGGCATTGCCCGCCAATGCTTCAGCAACCTTTTGCGCCAATTCGCGCGGATTTTGTTTGGCTTTTTTCGCCGCACCCATCACGCCGTTGATTTGGAAATCGCCGTGTTCGGCGTTTTTGGTCGGCTGCAAGACAACAGGGCTGTCGGCGATGCCTGCGGCGGCAAAGGCAGCAGCGGCTTCGCGTTCGACGGTTTGATGTAGGTTCATGAAGTTCGGTCTCTCGGTTAAATTCAAATCAGGCGGTATTTTAAAAGAATTTGGGGTGTTGAAACAGGGCTAAGGTGAAAGGTCGTCTGAAAACCTTGGATTTGGGTTTTCAGACGACCTTTTTCATGAAGTTGGTTCTGCTCGGTTTTGATTGCTACGCAGCCATTATTTTGCTTCTTTGGAGGAGCTGTTGTGGGCAGCTTTGCCGTTGTCGGGTTTTGTTTGTTTTTGAGTTTTGCGGCTGTTTACCGCATCCAACCACTCTTCGCGTTCGGCTTTTATTTTGGCTGCAACTTCTTCCACCATCGTCTTCGGCGGTGCGGCCGCTGCCGCTTGCGCCTGTTGCTGGTATTTCTGCCAGTAATCCCAGCCAAACCATCCGCCGGTGGCAAGCAGGGCGATGATGGGGATAATCAGCAAGAGCTTGGAAAAGGTTTTTTTATACGGTTCGGGTTCGGTGTCGAAAAAGTCGAATTCATCGACACAGTCAAGGGAGAAGCAGATATTTTCGGCTTCGTCGCGTCCGCGTCTGCCTTTGACGATGTCGAATGAGACGCGTTGGCCTTCGGCAGGCGGACGTGTCAGTGTGGTAAAGGCGGAAAGCGGGGCGAACACTTCTGTACCCATGCTTTCTTCGCGGATGGCTCCAAATTGGCGGTTGTCATTCCAGCGTGTAATCGTACCGTAATAGCGCATAGTTTTATGTAATTTGAATAGTTGTTGTTTGGGTTGTATTTTAAACGAAATCTGTAAAGGAACAAGGGGAGCGGTTGATATTTAAATGTAAATTCTATGACATTAGGGACGGCAGGTTTCAGATGACCTCTGTCAGGCCGGCATGATTTGGTAGGGGGTAGTGATGTTTTAAACAAAAAAAGGAAACATATCGTTTCCCTTTTCTGTTATTCAATAACGTAACCTTCTTTGTCCCAATTTGTCTTTTTCACTATTTGGTCGTTGGCGTAAACCGTTTCGGACTTTTTGGCTCCGTCGTCATACCATTCCAAGACAACGCCGTTGCGTTTGCCGTTGGTAATGGTAATTTCAGAAAGGGCGCGGCCGTTTTCGTCCCAACTCATGATTTCGGTCGGTTTGTCGTTGACCATGGTCATTTCGGTTTTCGGGCTGCCGTTGGGATACCATTGCTTCCAGTAGCCGTTTGCCTTGTCGTGTTTGAACTGGATTTCGCTTTCTTTCGTGCCGTTGCGGTAATAGCGTGAGCCGACGCCTTCACTCAAGCCGTTCAGATAGGGCATGACCGCCGATTTTTTACCGTTGGGGTACCAGTTGGTCCATTCGCCGTTCGGCTTGCCGTTGCGGTAGCTGCCGATCATTTTCTTTTGCCCGTTGAAATGCCAGAGTGTCAAAGTACCGTTGTTGAGGACGGGAACGAAGGTTTTGATCTGTGCCGCCGGTATTTCATACGGGTCGGAATATTTTTTCATGGACGGATAGTAAAAGTCCTGCACTTGCGCTACGCCGGATTCGACGGTGTATTGGCGGACGTAAGCTACCGATGACATTGTGGCGGTAATTTTGCCGTTTTGATTGAAATAAACGGAGTGGGTTTGTGCCGAAGCTTGAAGCGACGCGCCAAGCAGGATGCAGGCGGTCAGGCTGTTTGTCCAAAAGTGGTTCATTGTCTGATTGTTCCGATGTGGCGGAGATGTAAATAATAGGTATTTAGTTGAGTCGTCAAGTCGATAATATTTGAATAAAGCATATTCCGGCTGTTATTCGTCATTATAATCCATCAGGTCATGCGGGTTAAATATAATATTTTTATGAATGCTTATTTAAATACAGACAATAAATATAAGAAATGGTTCCGATTGGAATATTGATTTTGTGTGTAGGGAGGTCGTCTGAAAACAGATTAAACGGATATGTTCAACGTTAATAATAATGGTTTGGGGCGAGCACAATCATGAAAATACGGCCGAAAACCTATATGCAGAAGATTTTCGGCCGTATCAAAATCAGCAAGGGATTATTCCAATCCCAGCAATTGCTCTCGGGTCAGCAAGAATACGAATCCGTCGCCGCCGCTGGTTTCCAGCCAAGTGAACGGCAGCTCGGGATAGGCGGCTTCCAATACGTCGCGGTTGTGTCCGATTTCGACCAGCAATACGCCTTTGGGATTGAGGTATTTGGCTGCGTGCAGCAGGATTTGGCGGGTGGCGTCCAAGCCGTCTTCGCCGCTACCCAAGGCGAGTTCGGGTTCGTGCAGGTACTCGTCGGGCAGCATATCGACCGATTCGGCATCGACATAGGGCGGGTTGGAAACAATCAGGTCGTATGTGCCTTCCAAACCTTCGAACAAATCGGTGTGGATCAGGTTGATGCGCTCTTCCAATCCATAATCTTCGATGTTGATGGCGGCTACTTCCAGCGCATCCAAGCTCAAATCGACGGCGTCAATTTCAGCGGCGGGGTAGTGGTGTGCCATTTGAATGGCGAGGCAGCCGCTGCCGGTACACAAATCCAATGCGCGGTGAACCAATTCGGGGTGTTCTATCCAAGGTGTAAGGTTGTCGCCGAGCAGTTCGTAAATAAACGAACGCGGTACGATGACGCGTTCGTCAACATAAAAATCGAAATCGCCTTGCCATGCCTGATGGGTGAGGTAGGCTGCGGGGATGTGTTCGACTGCACGACGTTCCAGTACTGACAACACTTCTTCTTTCTCGCTTTGCAGCAGCTTGGCATCGAGGTAGGGCTCCAGCGTGTCCAGCGGTAGGTTGAGGGTGTGCAGGATGAGGTAGGCGGCTTCATCGTGCGCGTTGTCCGAGCCGTGCCCGAAAAACAAACCGGCATCGTTGAAACGGCTGACGGCGAAACGCAGGATATCGCGGACGGTGGTCAATTCTTGGGCTGCTTGGGTAAACATATCGCACTCTCAAATAATGTAAATTAATGTTTGCATTATAACAGCAAGGTCGTCTGAAAACGGTGTTTGCTTGAATATAACGTTTTCAGACGACCTCGATAAGCATGGTTCAATCTCAATCTACACCGCGGGCGCGGTTTTCATGGAATTGCGCCTGCCAATCGGCAAATTTTCCTTGCTCGATGGCTTCACGCATTTCTGCCATGATGACTTGGTAGAAATGCAGGTTGTGGATGGTGTTGAGTTGCGCGCCCAAAATTTCGCCGACGCGGTGCAGGTGGTGCAGGTAGGCGCGGCTGAAGTTTTGGCAGGCGTAGCAGGTGCAGCTTTCGTCTATCGGGCGCTTGTCTAGCTTGTGTTTGGCGTTTTTGATTTTCAAATCGCCGAAACGGGTGAACAGCCAGCCGTTGCGCGCATTGCGGGTGGGCATGACGCAGTCGAACATGTCCACGCCGTGCGCCACGCCGTAAACGAGGTCTTCGGGTGTGCCGACGCCCATCAGGTAATGCGGTTTGTGTTCGGGCAGCATCGGTCCGACGGCGCGCAGCATGCGGTACATTTCGGGTTTGGGTTCGCCGACGGACAGACCGCCGATGGCAAGGCCGGGGAAGTCGAATTGTTCCAAGCCGTGCAGCGATTCTTCGCGCAAATCTTCATACATCGCGCCTTGCACGATGCCGAATAGGGCATTCGGGTTCTTCAAATCTTCAAAGGCTTTTTTGCTGCGTTCAGCCCAGCGTAGGCTCATTTGCAGGGATTTTTGCGCTTGTTCGTGCGTCGCTTCGCCGGGTGTGCATTCGTCCAACTGCATCACGATGTCGGAATTGAGTACGGTTTGGATTTTCATGGAGATTTCGGGCGAGAGGAAGAGTCTGTCGCCGTTGATCGGGCTTTGGAAGGTACAGCCTTCTTCAGTGAGTTTGCGCATGTCGGAGAGCGAGAAAACCTGAAAACCGCCCGAGTCGGTCAAAATCGGTTTGTCCCAACCGATAAAGTCGTGCAGGCCGCCGAATTGTTCGATGACTTCCAAACCGGGACGCAGCCATAAATGGTAAGTGTTGCCCAAAATAATTTGTGCCTTGATGTCGTGCAGGTTTTGCGGATTCATCGCCTTAACCGAGCCGTAAGTGCCAACCGGCATAAATACGGGCGTTTCGATTTTGCCGTGGTTCAGTTCCAGCGTGCCGCGTCGGGCATGACCGTCTTTTTTATGTAAAGTAAATTTGAGCATAGGTCGTATCTATAATGTAGAAAACGGCGTGCGAAGCCGCCGTGCAGTCAAACGATTGAGGTAAAAACGCGATTATAAAGGATTTTCATCGCAATAGCGGTGTTTGAATATTTCAGACGACCTTATTCGTATCGAGATGTTCACTGTTGAAAATGTTTCAAAAAAATCACAATGTTCCGACAATGTCGTCTGAAACCTCGTTTTCATGCTTGCCATTGCGTCAAAGTATCGTCTATAATCCGAACCCTGTTAAACAGGCACGTAGCTCAGTTGGTTAGAGCACCACCTTGACATGGTGGGGGTCGTTGGTTCGAATCCAATCGTGCCTACCAAATTTCCCAAACGGCATTTATGCCGTTATTTTTTAATGTTTTGGAGCTTTTTTGATGTTGAACATTACCTTGCCGGACGGCTCAGTCCGCCAATACGAATCGCCCGTTACCGTGGCACAGATTGCCGCGTCTATCGGAGCAGGTTTGGCGAAGGCGACGGTGGCGGGTAAGGTAAACGGCAAATTGGTCGATGCGTGCGATCCGATTACCGAAGATTCAACCGTCCAAATCATTACCCCGAAAGACCAAGAAGGCGTTGAAATCATCCGCCACTCTTGCGCCCACCTTGTCGGTCACGCAGTCAAGCAGCTCTATCCCAACGCAAAAATGGTTATCGGCCCCGTCATTGAAGAGGGCTTTTATTACGATATTGCAACTGAAAAACCGTTTACGCCTGAAGATGTTGCTGCCATCGAAGCGCGTATGAAAGAATTGATTGCACAAGATTATGATGTAATCAAAATCATGACTCCGCGCGCCGAAACCATCAAAATTTTCCAAAATCGCGGCGAAGAATACAAGCTGCGCCTGATTGAAGATATGCCCGAAGTTGAAGCAATGGGTATGTATCATCATCAGGAATATGTCGATATGTGTCGTGGTCCGCACGTTCCGAACACCCGCTTCTTGAAAAACTTCAAGCTGACCAAGCTGGCAGGTGCATACTGGCGCGGCGACAGCAATAATGAAATGCTGCAACGTATTTACGGCACTGCTTGGGCGACGAAAGATGAATTAAAAGCCTATATCCAGCGTATTGAAGAAGCAGAAAAACGCGACCACCGCAAATTGGGCAAGCAACTGGATTTGTTCCACTTGCAGGACGAAGCGCCGGGTATGGTGTTTTGGCATCCCAAAGGTTGGGCTTTGTGGCAGACTATCGAGCAGCATATGCGTAAAGAGCTGAATGCCGCCGGTTACAAAGAAGTCAAAACCCCCCAAATCATGGATAAAACCTTTTGGGAAAAATCCGGTCACTGGGATAACTACAAAGACAATATGTTCGTAACCAGTTCGGAAAAGCGCGAATACGCGGTTAAACCGATGAACTGCCCGGGGCATGTTCAGATTTTCAATAACGGTCTGCGCTCGTACCGCGATTTGCCAATGCGTTTAGCAGAATTTGGTTCTTGCCATCGCAACGAGCCGAGCGGTGCATTACATGGACTGATGCGTGTCCGCGGTTTTGTACAAGACGATGCGCATATTTTCTGTACCGAAGATCAAATCGTCAGCGAAGCGCGGGCATTCAATGAATTGCTGGTTCGTATTTACAAGCAATTCGGTTTCCATGATGTATCCGTCAAACTTTCGCTGCGTCCTGAGAAGCGTGCCGGTTCAGACGACGTATGGGATAAGGCAGAACAAGGTTTGCGCGAAGCATTAACTGCTTGCTGTGTGGAATGGGACGAGTTGCCGGGGGAAGGCGCGTTCTACGGACCTAAAATCGAATATCACGTTAAAGACGCATTGGGACGTTCTTGGCAGTGTGGTACGCTGCAACTGGACTTTGTGTTACCGGAACGCTTGGATGCAGAATATGTAACCGAAAACAATGACCGCGCCCGTCCAGTAATGTTGCACCGCGCCATTTTGGGTTCTTTGGAACGATTTATCGGTATTTTGATTGAAAACCATGCAGGTTCTTTCCCGCTATGGTTGGCGCCGGTTCAAATGGTGATTATGAATATCACCGAAAATCAAGCGGATTACTGCCGTGAAGTGGCTGCCAAATTGCAAACCGCAGGCTTCCGTGTAGAGCTGGATTTGCGTAACGAAAAAATCGGTTACAAAATCCGTGACAACAGCCAATACCGCTTCCCTTATCAAATCGTTGTCGGCGATAAAGAGAAGCAAGAAAACAAAGTGGCCGTGCGCCGCAAAGCAGAAGACCTGGGTTCTTTAGATTTGGATGATTTCATTGCACAACTGCAACAAGAAATCGCAGATGCCCTCGTCAACCATTAATTTTTATAGGAGTATTCATCATCGCTCAAGAACGCGAAGCACGAATCAATGGCGAAATTACCGCCAAAGAAGTGCGTTTAATCAGTGAGTCAGGCGAACAGCTTGGTGTTGTGTCGGTTCGTGAAGCTTTGGCTATGGCCGAAGAGCAGGATGTGGATTTGGTAGAGATTTCCCCTACTGCCAAACCACCCGTATGCAAACTGATGGATTACGGTAAATATAAATACCAACAAGCCAAGAAACGCGACGAAGCCAAGAAAAACCAGAAGCAGGTACAAATTAAGGAAATCAAATTCCGTCCGGGTACCGATGAAGGCGATTATCAAATCAAAATGCGCAACATCAACCGCTTCTTGGCTGACGGCGATAAAGTCAAAGTAACGCTCCGTTTCCGCGGACGTGAAATGGCTCACCAGCAACTCGGGGCGCAACTTTTAGAGCGCGTGAAAGAAGATTTGGCGGAAGTGGCTCAAATCGAATCCTTCCCTAAAATGGAAGGCCGTCAAATGGTGATGATGATTGCACCGAAGAAAAAATAAAGTTATAATTTTCAGCTTACTCCGATTGCCGCTTCGGAGTAAGCTTTTGATTGGCGGCAAAAACCGTGGCATTTTGGGTTCAAGTGTTTGAAACCAATGTTTTAAAACCCCCTGATGCCTTATCTAATAACGAATGGAGTTTTCCCATGCCTAAAATGAAAACCAAGTCTAGCGCGAAAAAACGCTTCAAAGTACTGGGTAACGGCGGTGTAAAACGCGCTCATGCGTTCAAACGCCACATCTTGACTAAAAAGACCACTAAAAACAAACGCCAACTGCGCGGCACCTCTATGGTAAACGATCGCGATTTGGCTTCTGTTGCTAAAATGTTACCCTACGCTTAAGGAGTTTAGAATATGCCACGCGTAAAACGCGGTGTAACCGCTCGTGCCCGTCACCAAAAAATCTTCGCGTTAGCCAAAGGCTATCGTGGTCGTCGTAAAAACGTATACCGCGTTGCCAAACAAGCGGTAATGAAAGCCGGTCAATACGCATACCGTGACCGTCGTCAACGCAAACGCCAATTCCGTCAATTGTGGATTGTCCGTATCAATGCAGGTGCCCGTGAAAACGGTCTGTCTTACAGCAAATTTATGAACGGTCTGAAACGCGCCTCTATCGAAATCGACCGCAAAGTATTGGCTGATCTGGCTGTGTTCGATAAAGCCGCTTTTGCACAATTGGTTGAGAAAGCCAAAGCTGCTTTGGCTGCTTAATCCAAAAAAATTTAAAAAGGAAGCTACGGCTTCCTTTTTTCTTTGTTTGAATAAAGTCTATGTGATTGATTTTCTTTCTTTAAAGTCTATTTTTTTGAATTGATTTGCGCTAAAATACGCCGATTCTATCAAACGGATTGGCCGTAAACGATAAAAGGTCGTCTGAAAAGTTTGGCAATACCAAACCATACAGGCGGCCTCATTGTTTCAGACGACCCATCATCAACCGACAGACGATAAACCACTATGGAAAATGTAAACCGTATCGTTGCAGAAGGCATTGCCGCAGTAGAGACCGCGCAAGACTTCAACGCTCTAGAACAAATCAAAGCCCGTTATCTTGGTAAAACCGGTGAATTGACCGGACTTCTGAAAACCTTAGGTCAAATGTCGCCTGAAGAGCGCAAAACCATAGGTGCGCATATCAATGAATGCAAAAACCAGTTTCAGACGGCCTTTAACAATAAACGCGATGCCCTCAACGAAGCCAAGCTGCAAGCCCAGCTTGCCGCCGAAGCCCTTGATATTACCCTGCCCGGACGTGCGCAGGAAAACGGCGGCCTGCATCCCGTAACCCTGACCTTGCAGCGCGTGGTCGAACTCTTTCACGGCATGGGTTTTGAAGTGGCAGACGGCCCGGAAATCGAAGACGATTTCCACAACTTCCAAGCACTGAATATCCCTGCAAACCACCCGGCACGCGCCATGCAGGATACGTTCTACGTTGAAAACGGCGATGTTTTGCGCACGCACACTTCCCCGATTCAAATCCGCTACATGCTCGATAAAAAAGAGCCGCCTATCCGCATTATTGCCCCAGGCCGTGTTTACCGCGTGGACAGCGACGCTACGCACTCACCCATGTTCCACCAAGCTGAAGGACTTTGGGTGGAAGAGGGCGTAACTTTCGCCGATTTGAAAGCCGTGTTCACCGATTTTATCCGCCGCTTTTTCGAACGCGATGATTTGCAAGTACGTTTCCGTCCGTCTTTCTTCCCGTTTACTGAACCGTCCGCCGAAATCGACATCATGGGCGAAAACGGCAAATGGCTGGAAGTCGGCGGCTGCGGCATGGTGCATCCCAACGTGTTGAAAAACGTGAATATCGACCCCGAAAAATACACCGGTTTCGCCTTTGGTATCGGCCTCGACCGCTTCGCTATGTTGCGTTACAACGTGAATGATTTGCGACTGTTTTTTGATAACGATTTGAACTTTTTGAAGCAGTTCAAATAATTTTCAGACGACTCTAATGGATAAATTGACCCCCGAACAGCGCAAAAAATGTATGCAGTCCAACAAAAGCACAGGGACGAAACCCGAGCTTGTGTTGGCAAAAGCGATGTGGGCTTTGGGGCTCAGGTATCGGAAAAATAGCGGAAGCATTTTTGGGAAGCCTGATTTTTCATTTAAAAAATACAAAGTTGCCGTATTTGTCGATGGCGAGTTTTGGCACGGCAAGGATTGGGAACAGAGAAAAGCGGAAATAAAGGGCAACCGCGAATTTTGGATTGCTAAGATAGAACGCAATATCCGACGGGATATAGAAGTAACAGACCGTCTGAAAGCCGAGGGCTGGGAAGTCTTTCGATTTTGGGGAAAGGATGTTGTTAAGAATCCCCAGCGATATGCTCAGCAGATTGCAGATTCTTTGAATAGAAAAAAGTTATAGTAGAGGAACTATTTTTTGGGCAATGCTGCGAATGACATTTACAGCTACGGAATTACCAAATTGTTTGTAAAGTTGCACATCTGATACCCCCCGCTTACGCGCTTTGAGAACGATTTCATCAGGAAATCCCTGTAATCTTGCAGCTTCTAATGGAGTAAGTTTGCGCGGGTTGGTATTTTCCTGTTCAATTAGAATTTCAGAACCATCTTTATAGTAACGTGCTGAAATAGTGTTGGTATATTCGGATTGTGCATTGAACAGACCGTAACCAAAACCATTTCCTTTCTGTTTATGCTCGGCTTTGCGTCGTAAATGTCCCTGCCAAAGTCTGTCTGAAATTGTATATTTGGCATCGGGGAAGGATTCCAAGATATCTCCCACCTTCACGGTTTTAGGTAAGGGATGGGGAAATTCAAATTGTGCGGCATCTTTTGCTGAGCGAAAGCCGACTATATAAATCCGTTCACGGTTTTGGGGTAGGTTGAAATCTTTAGCTGCCATTACTTTGGCATTGACAGTATAGCCGAGCGCAGTCAGAGAGTCATAGATTGTTTGGAATGTCCGACCTTTATCGTGTCCTTTTAAACCTTTTACGTTTTCCAATAGAAAAGCTTTAGGATGCTTTTGGCGGATGATTTCTTCTATATGGAAAAACATTGTACCGCGTGTATCAGTAAAGCCTTTTTTCAATCCTGCTTGGCTGAATGGCTGGCAGGGAAATCCGGCTAGTAACAGGTCGAAATCAGGAATTTCGGACGGAGCGATTTGTGTAATGTCGCCATGCGGGACATCTCCATAGAATGCCTGATAGGTTGTTTTGGCAAATTTATCGATTTCGGAACTGAATACGCATTGCCCTCCCAATTCTTCAAAAGGCAACCGGATTCCGCCGATTCCAGCAAAAAGGTCGATAAACCGAAAGGGTGCGTTTTGGGGAGTTTGCGACTTGTATAGACTCGAAAATAATTGAGATTCTACAAAGTCTTGGATACTTAAATGGTTTAGTTTGCAGTATGTGGACAATTTTTGGTGTAGTTCGTCGTTTAATTTGATGTGGATTTGCTTCATATCAGGGTCTATAAATGTACCAGATTAAGCACATTTTATCTTTTTGATTGTAAAAAGCCAAGAGGTTTTTAAATTTATGGAAGATGTTTCGGTGAAATGTATCAGGGGCATAGAAGTGTCGTCTGAACCTGATTTCAGCCACTTCAGTCAAGAAATTGCAGACGGATTTTACCGTCCAGTATATCGGTTGCTTTACAATGCATTACCGTCTCAAGGTAAACTGATGGAATTGGATGCTGATGATTTTAAAGATGAAATTATCGACTTATATGCAAAAATGAGCAAAAGTGAACAGTCTGCGTTAAGAAAATCCTGTTCTGTCGAGATACCTAGGTATGATAATAACCCGTATCAAAAACTGATTTGGATTTTTGTTGCTGAATTTCCGGTATTCGGCTTGGTATTAAAACATATCCACTTAAAAGCAGAGATCACTCTGAAAGTAATTGCTCTGTTGGTTGGTGAGGAGGTTGATTCGGAAAATTTTATCCGCTTTAAGACTGAAATAGATGATTTAAATCGTTTGGCATGGGTGAGACGGCAAACTGAATCCGAATCACAGAGTGGGGTGTCTAATTTGGGAACTATTTCTGAAATGTTGCTGGAAAGGGCTTTGGCTGATTTGATCGATGGCATACATTTTTTTAAAACCAACAATCCGGAAATCCAGTCTTATGGTGATTTTGTACTGATGTGTCTGCCCAATAACTTATGGTTGTCCGTCAAATCGAATTTTGCCCGTGAGAGGCTGTTGGCTTCTGGCTATACCACAGATATTCTGGGTGTTGGCTTTTTCACCGATTATAAAGAATTTACCAGTAAAGCTAAAATCCGTAATTTCCAAAGGGTTGGATTTTTGGCAATGTACCTGCCAGATATTCCTGTATCTCTGAAACAGCAGGAAAATAAAACAAATACCTATAATCAGATCTTTGAATTTTATAGTAAGAATAATAGGGAAATGCCAAAAAACATCAACGGTACCGATTTTTTAAGACCACTGTCTAGGCTTTATGGTGATATAAAATCCCTACTATCTGAAACAGATGTACGGCACCGGACTACCTTGCAATTCTAATTATTACAACCTACATTTTTTGAGAACATAACATGCAATTCTCCTACTCATGGCTGAAAACCCAAGCCGATACCGAACTTTCCGCCGATAAGCTGGAACATCTGTTAACCATGTCCGGCTTGGAAGTGGAAGAAGCCGAGACTGCCGCGCCTGCGTTTACGGGTGTGGTGATTGCCGAAGTGAAATCCGTTGAAAAACATCCTGATGCCGACCGTTTGAACGTTACCCAAGTCGATGCGGGTACGGGCGAGTTGGTGCAGATTGTGTGCGGTGCGCCGAATGTGAAAGCGGGCATCAAAGTGCCGTGTTCGTTGCCGGGTGCGGTGTTGCCGGGCAATTTCAAAATCAAGCCGACCAAGATGCGCGGCGTGGTGTCGAACGGCATGTTGTGTTCCACCGACGAACTCGGTCTGCCTGACGACGGCGTGAACGGCTTGCACATTCTGCCGCAAGACGCGCCCGTCGGTGCAAACATCCGTGAATATTTGGATTTGGACGATACGGTGTTCACGCTGAAAATCACGCCGAACCGTGCCGACTGCCTGAGTATCAAAGGCATTGCGCGTGAAGTGTCCGCGCTGACGGGTTGCGCGTTCAAGCAGCCTGCAATCCATGCCGCGCCAATCACGGGCAGCCGCAAACAGCCCGTGCAGATTGATGCGCCTGCCGATTGCGGCCGCTTTATCAGCCGCGTGATTGAAAACGTGAACGCGCGCGCCGCCACGCCGGATTGGATGAAGCAGCGTTTGGAGCGCAGCGGCATCCGCAGTATTTCCGCGCTGGTGGACATTGGCAATTATGTGATGCTGGAAATCGGTCAGCCGATGCATGTTTTCGATGCCGACAAACTTTCAGGCAGCCTGCACATTCGTCGCGCGCGCGAAGGTGAAACGCTGGAATGCCTGAACGAGAAAACCGTCTCTTTGTCTGAAAATACGCTGGTGGTAGCCGATGAAAAAGGCGCGTTGAGTTTGGCAGGATTGATGGGCGGCGCGGCAAGCGCGGTTTCAGACGACACGCAAAATATCGTGCTGGAAGCGGCTTGGTTTGCGCCTGAAATTATTGCTGGCAAATCGCGCCAATACGGTTTTGGCTCGGATTCGTCGTTCCGCTTTGAGCGCGGCGTGGATTACCGTTTGCAGGCTGACGCCATCGAACGCGCTACCGAATTGGTTTTGCAAATCTGCGTCGGTGCGGCAGGAGAAATGGTGGAAGCGCAGGGCGAATTGCCTGAAGCGAAGCAGGTCGAATTGCGTTTGGGTCGTCTGAAGACCGTGTTGGGCGTGGACATTCCTGCCGAACAGGTGGAAACCATTTTGCAGCACTTGGGCTTGCAGCCTGAAAAAACGGCGGAAGGCTTCCGCGTTACCGCGCCGAGCTTTCGTTTCGACATCGAAATCGAAGCCGATTTGATTGAAGAAATCGGCCGCGTTTACGGCTATGAAAATATCCCCGACGATTACACGTCAGGTCGTCTGAAAATGCTGGCACTGCCCGAAACCCGCCGTCCGCGTTTTGCCGTTTATAACGAAATGGCGGCGCGCGGCTACCGCGAAGTAGTCAGCTATGCCTTCGTTGACGAGCAGTGGGAACACGATTTTGCCGCCAACGCCAACCCCATCCGCCTGCAAAATCCGCTGGCGGCGCAGTATGCCGTGATGCGTTCCACGCTTATCGGCGGCTTGGTGGAAATTCTGCAAAACAATCTGAACCGCAAGCAAAACCGCGTGCGTGTGTTTGAAATCGCCCGCGTGTTCAGCAAGGATTCAGACGGCCTGTTTGTACAAAACGAACGCATCGGCGGCCTGTGGTACGGCGTGGCGATGCCCGAACAGTGGGGCGAGAAAACGCGCAACGCGGATTTTTACGACATCAAGGCGGATGTGGAAAATCTGTTGAAAAACAAAGCGGTTGAGTTCGTTAAAACCGAACATCCCGCCCTGCATCCCGGCCGTGCTGCCAATATCGTTTCAGACGGCCAAGTTATCGGCTTTGTCGGCGAATTGCATCCAAAATGGCTGCAAAAATACGACTTGCCGCAAGCACCGCTGGTATTTGAAATCGATATGGCAGCCGTGTTGGAACGCGAAAAAACGCGTTATCAGGCAGTATCGAAATTTCAGCCGGTGCGCAGGGATTTGGCGTTTGTGATGCCTGAAACCATGATCCATGATGATTTGTTGGCCGCCTTGAACGGCGCGACAAACAAGTTGGTACAGGAAATCAGCGTATTTGACGTGTATCGCGGTACGGGCCTGCCTGAAGGGATGAAGAGCATGGCAGTTAAAGTGATTTTGCAGGATATGGAAAACACGCTGACGGATGAAACAGTCGAGCCGGTTATCGGAAAACTGATTGATGCGGCAACTGCTGCAGGAGCGCAACTTCGCAGCTAAAAAATAAATATTCGCTTGAATTTTAAATAGAAATTGGTAATAATCTGCACCTGTTACAACAGAAGGTAATAATATGACATTAACTAAAGCCGAATTGGCCGATATTTTGGTAGATAAAGTCAGCAATGTAACCAAAAACGATGCCAAAGAAATCGTCGAACTCTTTTTTGAAGAAATCCGCAGCACTTTGGCACGCGGCGAAGAAATCAAAATTTCCGGTTTCGGTAATTTTCAGTTGCGCGACAAACCGCAGCGTCCCGGCCGTAATCCGAAAACCGGCGAAGAAGTACCGATTACCGCCCGCCGCGTAGTCACTTTCCATGCCAGCCAAAAACTCAAAGGCATGGTGGAGCATTACTATGACAAACAACGTTAATCCCGTTATTCCTGCAAAACGTTATTTCTCGCTGGACGAAATGTGCGAACTGGTGCAAATCAGCCCGTCACAATTTGCCCAGTGGCAACATGAGAACGGTATCGTTGTCGGTTACGGCGGCGATCGTTACACCCGTTCCGATGTGGTGAAGCTTTTGAAGCTGAAAGATACCTTTGCGCCTTATGTCGACCGCTTCAGCCGTGATTCTTTGGATGCAAACGGTCATCCTGCTGCAAAGGCAGAAGAGGTTAGGGATAGCCTGAATCAAATCTTGGCAGATTTGGAAGCGCATTCATAATCGCCATTTCGTATTTCTGCGAAAAATAAAAAAAACCGACCTTTGAGAGGTTGGTTTTTTTATTGATGATGAAAAGATTAACAATACACTTTTATGCCAATTTGTCAGCCGAAGAAAACGCAAGTGATACGAAGCCGGTCGCGGCTTCAGGAAATTGTTTTTCCAGAGTTTATACTCGATATATAGTGGATTAACTTTAAATCAGGACAAGGCGACGAAGCCGCAGACAGTACAGATAGTACGGAACCGATTCACTTGGTGCTTCAGCACCTTAGAGAATCGTTCTCTTTGAGCTAAGGCGAGGCAACGCCGTACTGGTTTAAAGTTAATCCACTATATCATCTTCCGTTTCTTCTGTTGCATGAACAATCGAACGGAACGACTGCCATTAGTAAAAAGGTCGTCTGAAAACTTTCAGACGACCTTTGAGAAAGTTAGGCTTCCAATTCAACCTACGCCTGTTATGTAAACAACACAGTGCTTTCTTGAAATATGAACAATCCTTTCTTAGAGAAAAGCTATCTAAACTAAACCTTCAGGTCAGATAACCTTAACTCATTCTTTAACTTTTATCTGATAAAATTTCTTATGATCCTTCTTTCCCAATCCCAAAAATCCTCCTGGCCCTCTTATATAATAAGAAATTTCAATCGTAATATCCTGTTTGGTCTGTGGAGTTCCAGAAATATGAACCGTATCATACCACTTATCGATGGGCTTTACAGTTAACCCCGAATTCGGAGGATCCATTTCTACTATGAAATGATCGGGATAAGTGGCTTGATTGGCCACATTAAATTCTATGAAATATGGCTTATTTAATTCTGCATCAGGCAATGATTCGACTTTTGGTGTGACAGTACAGCTCGCAGTAAAGCAAGCTAGAGCAAATATAAACAATCTTTTCATTTTCTTTTTTCCTATGTTATTGCTTTAAAAATTATTGTTTCAAGTAAACAGTTTCAAATCCACTATATCTCCCCTGTTTGCCGGCTGTGTAACGGACTTTCCCATACTATCCAGTGAGCCTTAAAGTTTGGTGTCGTTGCCCCAGCAAAATATTTGGCGAACTCATCAGTTGCACGATACGTTAGTCTTATATCGCGTATTTGTTGATTTCCGCCAATTTTTTCAGAGTGCTGCAAAGATAGGGGGAGATTATCTTGCTGAAGTTACGTTTTCAGACGACCTCCTGAGACTAAACTCAATCCGCTACATCGATACACAAATATTTCAATTCCAAATATTCGTCCGCACCGTATTTGCTGCCTTCACGTCCCAGTCCGCTGCGTTTCACGCCGCCGAACGGTGCCGCTTCATTGCTGATTAGGCCGGTATTGATGCCGACCATGCCATATTCCAAGGCTTCGCCGACGCGCCATTGGCGGGCGGTGTCGGCAGTGAAGAGGTAGGCCGCCAAACCGTATTCCGTATCGTTGGCAGCCGCGATGACTTCGGCTTCAGTTGCAAAGCGGAATACGGGACACAACGGCCCGAAGGTTTCTTCGCGCGCCACCGCCATTTGCGCCGTTACGCCGCTTAAGACGGTCGGTTCGAAAAACGTTCCGCCCAACGCGCTGCGTTTGCCGCCGGTCAGGCAGACCGCGCCTTTTGAGAGCGCGTCGGCGATGTGCTGCTCGACTTTCTCCACCGCTTTTCCCTCAATCAGCGGCCCTTGGTTCACGCCTTCATCCAAACCGTTGCCCAATTTGAGCGCGGCTACTTTTTCGCTTAATTTGCGGCAAAATTCGTCGTAAATGCCCGATTGAGCGTACACGCGGTTGGTGCAGACGCAGGTCTGGCCGCTGTTACGGAACTTGCTCGCCAGCGCGCCTTCGACGGCTTTGTCCAAATCGGCATCGTCAAACACGATAAACGGCGCGTTGCCGCCCAGTTCCAAACTGAGTTTTTTAATGTCCGCCGCGCTGTCGGCAAAAATTTTCGCGCCGACTTTGGTCGAACCGGTAAAGCTGATTTTGCGCACGGTCGGGTTCGTGGCAAATTCATGGCTGATTTCCGAAGCGCGGCCGCTGACGACGGGTAGCAAATCCTGCGGCACGCCCGCTTCGTAAGCCAGCAAGGCCAGCGCATACGCGCTCAGGGGCGTGAGCGATGCAGGTTTGACTATCATCGCGCAGCCCACCGCCAAAGCAGGCGCGGCCTTGCGCGCAATCATTGCGGACGGGAAGTTCCACGGCGTAATCGCAGCGGTAACGCCGACGGGCTGTTTCAACACGACCAGTTTTTGCGACGCTTTCACGCTCGTCAGCACATCGCCGTCAATCCGCCGCGCTTCTTCGGCAAACCAGCGCACAAACGAAGCCGCATAATCGATTTCGCCGCGCGCCTCGGTCAGGCTTTTGCCCTGTTCCATCGTCATGATGCGCGCCAGTTCTTCTTTGTTCTCCTTCATCAAAAAATACCAACGCCACAACACATCGGCGCGTTCCAACGCAGTTTTTGCCGCCCATAATTTTTGTGCAGCCTCCGCCTTTTGAATCAGCAGCTTGAGGCCGTCTGAACGGGTTGTGCGGACAAACGCCAAAGTCTCGCCCGTTGCCGGATTATCGACTTTGATACTGTCTGGAATCGGAAGAAAAGAAATATCGGGATGGTTTAACAATGATGCAAAAGAGTTCATGCCTGTCCTCGTGTGTATAGATGATGGATGGAAGTCATTATTCTCCTCATAGGATAAAAGCGCAAACTGCTTGAGCAGTTTGAGCCACATGAGAAAAAGAACCTAAAGCAGGTAGCTAAAAAGGTCGTCTGAAAATGCCTTATGGGCTTGGTTAGGATTTTTCGTTTGAATGGTAAGAAAGTGTTTTGACCAGCTGATAAGACATATTCAGGCAATTTTTATTTTTGAATTTCTTGTTTGCCTATATGGGTTATATAAAAAATGGAATATTTTTATGTTAAACAATGGAATAGGTTTTTAAATCATTTTAACTATTGAATGCGGATATATCTGGCAAATGTTTGCATGCGCTTAAAAACTTGTTAAAATCTCAAAAAATCATACAAATAATAATCAAAATCATTATATTTATATTCCAATCTGACTTGCGGCAAAACCTTTCCGAGGTCGTCTGAAAACTTTCAGACGACGCTGTCTGACATTCCGCCACACAAGGAATCCGTTATGAAGCCAGTCAAAGTCAACACCCTTGCCGCCTGCATCGCCGTCATTGGTTTCTCTCCCATCATTTATGCTGCCGATAATACGCCGACCGTCATTCTCGATCCCGTTACCGTCAAAGGCACACGCAATAAAGATGAAATCGGTAAAAGCCGAGTTTATACCCGCGAAATCGTCAACCTCTACAAAGGCAAGGAAGATGTCGAAACCTTCAAAGGCAACACCGTGTCCGACCTCTTCAGCGGCCTGCCCGGTGTCTACAGCGGCGAGGCGCGCAACAGCGGCGCGCTCGACCCCAATATCCGCGGCGTGCAGGGGCAGGGGCGCATCCCCGTTACCATCGACGGCACCGAGCAGGCGATTACCGTCTGGCGCGGCATGTTCGGCGCAAACAACCGCAACTATGTCGATCCCAATATCATCAGCAGCGTGTATGTGGAAAAAGGCCCGTCGTTCAACCGCGAGGTCAAAAGCGGTATCGGCGGTTCGGTGGCGCTGAAAACCCTCGAAGCCGACGACATCGTGCCCGAAGGTCAGAAATACGGCGTGGAAATCAAGGCGGAAACCAGCAACAATTCCATCAAGCCGCGTAAAGCCACCTATGCCGAAAACGTGGATTACCGCACTTTGGAACATCCTGAAAATGTAGTAGGCGGATACTGGCGGTTTTATGCAGACGATTCAGACAGATTAACCCCGCGCTTCGGCGGCAAGCATAAATTTTCGGAAGACAAGGCCTACCGCATCGCCGCTGCGACCAAACAAGATAATTTCGATGCCATACTCACCTATGCCTACCGCAACAAGGGCAATTACTTTTCAGGCAAAAAAGGCGCGCACCGTTACGGCTTCTACTCCACCGACAATGCCGAGAACCTCCGCAGGCTGGAACAAGAACAGGGGATAAAGGAACTCAGCCCCGATGTCCCCATTATCGGCCTTTTCTACACGCCGGGAGGCGAGGTAGCCAATACTTCGCTGGAAACCGAATCCTGGCTGGGTAAAACCACCTTCCGCCTGACGAACAACCAAAGCATCAAACTCGGCCTGCGCCATACGCACTCCACCTTCGGCGAGGTTATGCCATCACGAATCCTCAGCGGCGGCGGTTTCCAAGGTGATAATGTCGATTCCCAAAACAAAATCGCCGAATGGCCGCAGGCGTGGGTCAAGCAGCGCGCCTACAATATCGACTATTCGTGGAAACCCGAAGGCAGCCGCTGGATTGATTTGAACGCCTCGCTATGGGCCACCCGCACCCGCTCCAAAACCAATTCCTCCGGCGGTGTCCCCGGCGATATCGCTTGGATGGATATCCCTTGGGGAGAGGCTTACGATAATTGGAGGAACGGCCTGCGCCGCAACAGGCCCGGCTTAGATGAAGGCCTGCCGAATACCGACGGCCGCTTCAATACCCGCCAGGCGCAGGCACTCTATGCCACCAACAACCGCAACGGTTTCAATTTCTCCAACCGCATGAAGCTGCGCGACAATCTTGAGCTGACCGTATTGGGCGACTTTCAGAACGAAAAACTGGCAACACGCAATGAATTTGCCGATTTATACGGCGACCATTTCAAAAAGGAAATCGGTGAAGATTCGCTCTATCCCAACCCATTTCTCGACGTTATCACCTATCCGCGCAACGGCAGGCGACGCGAATACAACCTCGGCTTCAATTTCCGCTTCGAGCCGCGCCCGTGGCTGACGCTGACCGCAGGCGCGCGCTATACCAACTTCTCCCTGCAAGACGACAGTGTCAAAAAATTCTTAGACAACGGCGGTGAATTGGAAGCTCACAGAGGGCTTCGATATACCGCCGATGTCGTGGCGACGAAAAAAGATTATGAGGCCTATCAAAAAGCCGATGCCTGCATCATGTCTCCTACATGCGAAGCGACACAAGACATGTTGGATGCATCTGCCAAAATCATTCCCGAAGGATCTAACGGTATGGGTATACCAGCGTATGCTAATCGAGCGCGTTTCGATTGGACCAAAGACCAATACGGCAGACTGAATATGGCCGACCATCCGGTATTGAACAATCCCAAAGTGCTGACCCGTGTCGAGAATCCCGCCTATAATCCGGCTGATCCCAATAGCCCGCGTTTTGTAAACAAATTCCAAGACCTTACGGCCGAAACTGCAAGTAACTACACTTATAAAAGCGCACTGACACCGGCGCAGAAGCAGCAGGCGCAAAAGCAGAAAGGCAGCGGCTGGGCGCCCGCCGCCTCGGTAACCTTCAATCTGACCGACTATGCCAGCGCCTACCTGCGCTATACCCAAACCTTGCGCTTTCCCAGCATTTTCGAGGGTACCGCAGGTGTTCCCATCAGCCCGAGGGTTAACACCACCTCGGTAAACCGCTATGGCTACCAATGGAAACCCGAACGCGGCAAAAATTTCGAGGTCGGCTATATCCACGACCTGACCGGAATGTTCCCGAAAATGCGCCAGGCCGATTTCCGCATCAACTATTTCCGCAACACCACCAAAAACATCATCGACCGCAACGACCAGCTTGAATTCGAACAATTCGACAAGCAGATACGCACCGGCGCGGAATTGTCCGCCCGCTTCGATACCGGCAAGGTATACGGCAGCCTCGGCGTCATCCGCACCATCCGCAACGACGTCTGCGACGAGGGGGCCGCATTTACCGACAACGCACAGTCCGAAGTATTGGCACATTATGTCCAAAGCAGCGGCAGCAAGCCATTGGTACGCGCACCGACCTGCTTCCCCGGCGGAGTGGAAATCAAAGGTTACCTGTCATCCATGATGCAGCCGCGCTGGTCGGTCGATGCCGAACTGGGCGCGCGTTTCCTGAAAAACAAACTGGATGTCGGCACCCGCTTCCACTGGCACAGCGACGTATACAAAAGCCGCAAAGATTCATGGGTCGGATTCCAGCAGGCGGTCAATAGCAACTACGGTATTAATACAAATTATATCGACGGCATAGAAAACATGCGCTGGTCGGCCACGGCCGTAGTCGATGCCTATCTGCGCTACCGCATCAACAAAAACATCAGCGCTGAACTGGTGGGCACCAACCTGACCAACCGCTACTATATGGACCCGTTCAGCCGTTCCTATATGCCCGCACCGGGTAGAACCATCAGGATAGGGATTACAGGCAAGTTCTAAAGTAATTTCAAATTAGGATTTCCCCGTATTTCGATATTGGGAAGAGGATATTCAGGGGCTTTGTCATCAAAGCAGAATACAGGTTTTAAGCATCCGAGGTCGTCTGAAAACGAATTTTCAGACGACCTCGAAGGTTTATGTTGTATAAGCTGTCCGCTAAGGAGCCGGTTTTGTAAGAGTGCTATTTTTATCCTGAATACACGTTATAATACGAACCTTGTTTTCAAACCGATTCGAGATTCCGTTTTCAGACGACCTTTAAGATAAAAGGTCGTCTGAAAACGTTTGTCCCGTCCATACGCATCCGCCGAACTATGATTCCATCCGATTTCATTGACGAGCTTCTGGCCAAAGTCGATATTGTCGATATTATCGACGAGCAGGTTCCGCTGAAGAAGGGCGGGGCGAACTATATGGCTTGTTGTCCGTTCCATAAGGAAAAGACGCCGTCGTTTTCAGTCAGTCCGACCAAGCAGTTTTATCATTGTTTCAGTTGTGGGGCGCATGGTTCGGCGATTGGTTTTGTGATGGAGCATCAGGGGCTGTCGTTTCCGGAGGCGGTGCAGTTTCTTGCCGACCGCGTGGGCATGGCTGTGCCTAAAGTGCGCGGGCAGAACGATAATCCCGAAGTCCGTGCCGAACGTAAGAAGAAACAGCAGACGCTGGAGGAAACGACGGCTGCTGCGGCTGATTTTTATGCGCAACAGTTGAAATTCAATCCGGCGGCGAAAGCTTATTTGGACAAGCGCGGTTTGAGCGCGGAAGTCATCGCGCATTATGGTTTGGGCTACGCGCCCGACGGCTGGCAGCCTTTGGCGCAAGTGTTCCAACCGTACCCGAATACTGCGTTGGTGGATACGGGGATGGTGATTGACAATGAGGGGCGGCATTACGACCGCTTCCGTCATCGGATTATGTTCCCCATCCGCAATCCGCGCGGGCAGGTCATCGGTTTCGGCGGCAGGGTGTTGGACGACTCGAAGCCGAAATATTTGAATTCGCCTGATACACCTTTGTTTGATAAGGGGAAAAACCTTTACGGATTGTATGAAGGGCGTGCTGCGGTCAAGGAAGCAGGGCGGATTTTGGTGGTCGAAGGCTATATGGACGTGGTCGCGCTGGCGCAGTTCGGCGTAGGCTACGGCGTGGCGGCTTTGGGCACGGCGACGACGGCGGAACATGTCAAAATCCTGATGCGGCAGGCGGACAGTATTTATTTCTGTTTCGACGGCGACAGCGCGGGGCGGAAGGCGGCTTGGCGCGCGCTGGAAAATGCGTTGCCGCAGTTGAAAGACGATAAATCGCTGCATTTTTTGTTCCTGCCGGAAGAACACGACCCCGACAGCTACATCCGCGCCTACGGCAAAGCGCAATTTGAAGATGCGCTGTTGAATCAAAGCAAGCCTTTGTCGGAGTATTTCTGGGAACATCTTTCAGACGACCTCAATCTCAATACGCAGGAAGGTAAGGCGGAATTGGTGAAAACCAGTTCGCCGCTTTTGGCGCAGATTACCGCGCCGGCATTGGCTTATCTGTTGAAACAACGGCTTAGCGAACTGGTCGGCATCGATCCCGACAATCTCGCCCAACTGCTGGGGCAGGAAGCGCCGAAGCGGCACGTCAAACAAAAAAGCTACAAACTGCCTCCGATTTCCGTCAAACAGCCGGTCATGCTGACGCTGGTGCAACGGCAAATCCGCAGCCTCTTGATAAATCCGGATTGGGCTGCATATATAGACCTGCCCGATTATTTGGCATTGGACGGCGATTTCGCCTGCCTTGCCAATCTTGCCGAAACCATTAAAAGCCATGCCGCCGTACCTGCTACCGCGCAGGTTTTAGAGTATATGCGCGGTTCTCCTTACGAAGAAACCGTGAACCAAATCTTCCAATCGACACTCTATTCTGAAGAAATGGAAGGCGGAGGCGAAGAAGACCGCGAGAACTTCCAAATCGGCATGAAGAAACTCCTTAACGAGTTAAAATACCAACAAATCGAAACCCTCAAGCAGAAAAGCCTGCAATCGGGTTTGAATGAAAATGAAAAAAAACTCTTGCTGTCGCTTTTGACCGCAAAGCAAAATTGAACGAACGGCAATCCCAGCCGAATCCAGCAACCTTCAGGCCGTCAGAAAAGCATTGTCCCAAGCTGCGAACATGATGATCCCGCAGAACACCCGTTCCAAAGAGCTTTCAGACGACCTCAGCGTTACAACCCGGCAGATTGAATTTAAATCGGTTGTAACTCTGTTCCGCCTTCAGGTGCATCATGCAAACCGTCGGCACACCATCAGATCAAGAAAGTAATCCATGTCTAAAGACCAAAATCACGAAGACTATCAAGAACAGGACGACAACCGTCCGCTGACCCTCGAAGAGCAGCGCGCCCGCCTGCGCCAGCTCATCATCATGGGTAAGGAACGCGGCTACATCACTTATTCCGAAATCAACGACGCCTTGCCCGACGATATGTCCGATGCGGATCAAATCGACAACATCGTCAGCATGATTTCCGGCTTGGGTATCCAAGTGACCGAGCAGGCGCCTGACGCGGAAGACATTTTGTTGAGCGACAACGCCGCCGCCGTAACCGACGACGATGCCGTTGCCGAAGCCGAAGCTGCTCTGTCCAGCGCGGATTCCGAATTCGGCAGAACCACCGACCCTGTGCGTATGTATATGCGCGAAATGGGGCAGGTTGACCTGCTGACCCGCGAAGACGAAATCATCATCGCCAAAAAAATCGAAAACGCCCTGAAAAACATGGTGCAGGCAATTTCCGCCTGTCCGGGCTCCATTGCCGAAATCCTCGAGCTGATCGAGCAAATCCGCAAGGATGAAATCCGCGTGGACGAAGTGGTCGAAGCCATCATCGATCCGAACGAAGTGTTGCTCAACGAATTGGGCTTGGGACACTTGGAAAGCGCGTCAAACGACGACGATTCCGGCAGCAGTGAAGAAGATGAAGCAGATGAAGACGACGATGACGACGATTCCGGCAGCGACTCCGAAGCCATGTCCGCCGCCCATCTTGCCGAATTGAAGCAAAAAGTGTTGGAACACTTCGCCTTCATCGAAAGCGAATACGGCAAGATGATCAAAAAGCTGGAAAAACACGACAGCCGACACCCCGATTATCTGGCACACCGCGACGCCATCGCCAACAAGCTCTTGGAAGTCCGTTTCGCCACCCGCCAAATCGAAAGCCTCAGTGGCAACCTGCGCAGCCGTGTCGAAAATATCCGCAAACTCGAACGCGAAATCCGCGACATCTGCCTTGACCGTGTCCATATGGAACGCGACTACTTCATCCAAAACTTCCTGCCCGAAATCACCAACCTGAAATGGGTGGAAGAAGAAGTCGCCAAAGGCAGGGTCTGGAGCGATGCGCTCGACCGCTTCCGCCACGCCATCCTCGAAAAACAAACCGAGTTGGCAAACATGGAAAAAGAAACCCGCATTTCCATCGAAGAGCTGAAAGACATCAACAAAAACATGGTGTCGAGCGAAAAAGAAACCGCAGCCGCCAAGCAGGAAATGATTCAGGCGAACTTGCGCCTGGTGATTTCCATCGCTAAAAAATACACCAACCGCGGTTTGCAATTCCTTGATTTGATTCAAGAAGGCAACATCGGCTTGATGAAGGCGGTCGATAAGTTCGAATACCGCCGCGGCTACAAATTCTCCACCTACGCGACATGGTGGATCCGCCAAGCGATTACCCGCTCGATTGCCGATCAGGCGCGTACCATCCGTATTCCGGTGCACATGATTGAAACCATCAACAAGATGAACCGAATCTCCCGCCAGTATCTGCAAGAAACCGGCGAAGAGCCCGATTCCGCCAAACTTGCCGAGTTGATGGAAATGCCGGAAGACAAAATCCGCAAAATCATGAAAATCGCCAAAGAGCCGATTTCGA
>CAUSOO010000017.1:0-37770 GCA_963533245.1 uncultured Neisseria sp. | reverse complement strand
GGGCGATTTTAGGATTGTCGTTGCCCAAGAGTTTGGAAACGGAGAAGTCGCCGGTTTGACCGGTAACGACGCCGACTTTCGCCATGTTTTTGAGGTCGTCTGAAGAGGCGACTTTTTTACCTTTGGGAACGAGGACGACTTGGGTGATTTCAAAATAAGGGTCGGTGAAATCCATGGACTGCTTGCGCTCGTCGGTAATGGTTACGCCGGAGATGACGATATCCGTATCGCCGTTTTTGAGCGCGGGGAAGAGGCTGTCCCAAGGCTGGTGTTTGAATTCGACTTTGAATCCGCCGGCTTTAGCCATCGCGTTCATCAAATCGACGTCGAAACCTTCAACGTTGCCGGCGGAATCCAATGATTCGAAAGGGGCGAATTCGGCGTTGGCGGCGACGCGGTACACTTTGTCGGCTTTAGGGGCTGACGAGGAAGCGTCTTTGCTTTGGCCGCCGCAGGCGGAGAGTGCCAGCACGGAGCAGGCGAGGGCGGCTGCAATCCATTTTTTCATGTTCATGGGGAGGTTCCTTCTTTACGGATATTAATAAATAAACGGATAGTTTAACACGGTTTGGGGAAGTCGCTACGCGTCAGTGGTCTTTTTCTCGGAAAAAAGCGTAGGTTACGTCATGGAAGAGGTCGGTATGCGGGCTGTCTTCGTAGTTCAATTCGGCGAGTGCGTCTTCAAAGGCAAGCTGGATGGACTCGACGGCTTCGTTTGCCATGTCGGACGGCAGCGAACGGATCAGGCCTTTGAGGGCGGTGGCGAGGACGTGGTTCTGCATACGCAAAACGTCGTTGGCTTCTTCCAAATATTCGAGGCGTTGTTCGATGCTGCTCATGATGTGTTCCTGGGAATCTGTTAAAATATCGCATTATAGCAAATCACGGCATTCGCTATGCGCGTGAAATGAAATGACACAACGGAAGAACGAAAGCTAAAAATGGATACGAATCGTCCCGATACGCCACAACAAACGGATGAAAGCCTGGATTGGGAAAGCCGCTTGGAAAAGCTGCGGCAAACCCGCCAATTGAACGCACCTTACACACACGCGCCTTTGGTGCGCGAATCTCAAGAGCCTGCCTTCGAGCAGAAGCCCAAAGCCAAGTCGGTCAAGCTCGACGATGCCAACCGCGATGCCGTGTTGACGGAATATCTGCGCAAATGGCAGGAGGAACACAACGCCATGCTGGAGGAAGAAGCCGCTGAAACGGCGGAGACCGATGCGATGGTGATTTTGCAGGAAAACTGGCTGAACGCGCAGTCTTCGCTGCAAATGAGCGCGTCCGACAGGCAAATCGAGTCCACGCGCACGGTTTGGCTGAATCCGAAACGTAAAACAGTCGAATTTGACGCGCCTGCAAAAGCAGAGGCAACGTCGTCTGAAAACGAAAATCCGCAGGCGCAAGAGCAGGTTTCAGACGACCCCAAAGAAGAAACGCCGCCGATTACCGTCCATATCAACGTGTTGAACCCGCAGGTTATCAACCGCAGGGAAGTGTTCTGCATTTCCGAGCAAGACCTGAGCGAGCGTTTAATCAAACGCCTGCGCCCGCACGTCGCCGACGCCGTCAACGGCATGATACGCACTGCCGTGCAGAAACAAATGGCGTTGTTTACCTACCAGCTCCAACAAACCCTCAGCGAACAGGCGCCCGATTTGGTGGAACAGCTTTTGGATTACAACGTGAAAAAAATCCTGAACGACATCAAATACGAAATGAAATACAGTCAGGGAAACAAAAAAGCGTGATAACGCAGCCGCCGCTCCAGGTATCGGACTGAAAATGCTGATTTTTCCGCCGGTTTTGTATATAATAGCGGCTCACGTTATCGTGATTTAACTCCTTTCAAATAATTTATGCCCGATGAACCGTCGGGCATTTTTTTGGGCGTAGATTTTATGAACAAAAACAAATGGATTTGGATACTGATTGTTGCCGCCGTGGTAGTCGGTTATCAAAAAATGCAGCAGGGGCGGCAAGGTCAGGCAGCGGATGCCGTACCAACCCAAACGCAGCCTCAAACCCAAGCGGGAAAACGCCAATCTGAGCAGTCTGAATCCAAAAAATCGCAACCGAAGCAGCCGAAATCCGACCGCCAAGCAGGGCAGGGCAGTGCGGAACAAATATTGCAGCAAGCCTTTGAAAACCAACAGAGCGATATTCAGGTGAAAGGTGCGGGTACGGTTCTTAAAACGCTGCCCGACGACAACCAAGGCACGCGCCATCAGCGTTTTATCTTGAAACTGTCCAGCGGGCAAACGCTTTTAGTGGCGCACAACATCGACCTCGCCGAAAAAATCAAAGGCTTGAAAAAAGGCGATAAAGTCGGCTTCTACGGCGAATACGAATGGTCGGAGCAGGGCGGCGTCCTCCATTGGACGCACCACGACCCCGCAGGCCGCCATACCGACGGCTGGCTGGAGCACAACGGACGGGTTTATCAATAAAAGCTTGGAACGGTTGCAAAAGGTCGTCTGAAAAACGTTTTCAGACGCCCTTTTGCTATTTGCCGTCAAACTTGAAAGACGGCGCAAATAAGCGCAAAATGTTAACAAGTTAACCTATGGCTTCCTCCTTTACGACACCAAACAAACCTACTGAACAAGATTGGAAAACAAATGAGTAAAAAACTCCACCCGCAGACGCTCGCCATACGCGGCGGCAAAGAGCAAACCGAATACCGCGAACACAATCAGGCATTGTTCCTCACCAGCAGCTTCATGTGGGATAACGCCCAACACGCCGCCGATTTGTTTTCCAAAAAAATCAAAGGGTTCACTTATACCCGCACTGCCAATCCGACCACAGCCGCTTTTGAAAAACGCATCGCCGCCTTAGAAGGCGCGGAACGCGCGGTCGCCACTTCGACCGGTATGTCCGCGATTCAGGCGGCGTTTTTCACCTTCCTGCAGGCGGGCGATCATGTGATTTCCAGCCGCAGCCTGTTCGGCACGACCGTCGGCTTTATCAACAACATCGTCACCAAATTCGGCATCGAAGTGAGCCATGTGTCGCCGACCGATGTGGACGAATGGAAAGCCGCCGTCAAAGCCAACACCAAACTGCTGTTTTTGGAAACACCGTCCAACCCCTTGGGCGAAGTGGCCGACTTGGAAGCCTTGGCAGAATTGGCGCACAGCATCGGCGCGCTTTTGGTGGTGGACAACAGCCTGCTGTCGCCCGTTGGCTCGCAGCCTTTGAAACACAGCGCGGATATTTCCGTTTCCTCCGCAACCAAAGCCATCGACGGACACGGGCGCGTGATGGGCGGCGTGTTGGCGGGTTCGGAAGAATTGATGACGCAGGTCGCCGTTTACTGCAACTCTTGCGGGCTGGCAATGTCGCCGTTTAATGCATGGCAGTTGTTGAGCGGCGTGGAAACCCTGTCGCTGCGTATGGAAAAACAGTTCGACAACGCCCTGAAAATCGCCCAATGGCTGCAAGCGCAGCCGCAGGTTCAAGCCGTTTACTACACCGGATTGCCTGACCATCCGCAGGCGGAGCTTATTCGCAAACAGCAAAACGGCGGCGGCATCGTCATCGGCTTTGAAGTCGCCGACACTGACGCCGCGTGGAAAATTGTGGACAGCGTTGAACTCTTCTCCCGTACTGCCAACCTCGGCGACGTGCGCTCGACCATTACCCACCCGTGGACAACCACACACGGCAGGATGCAGCCCGAAGAAAAACTCGCCGCCAATATCCGCCCCGGACTGGTGCGCCTGTCCGTCGGTTTGGAATATGTCGATGATTTGATTGACGATTTGAAACAGGCGTTGGCGCGTTAAGCCAAACGCCCGACGGACGGCATTTGCTGAAGCATTACATTTCAGACGACCTCTTGGCGTTCCAAAGGTCGTCTGAAAACATTAAAATACACACAACATCAAATAAGGAAATCAATTATGAGTGAAGCGGAATTTTCCGATTGGGCGATGAAAATCTGTCTGACCGGACTGGTTATTTTCTTGGGCTTTATCGTCTGGAACTTGGGCAAAGAATCCAAGGCGGGCAAATTCGGCATCGCGATTTTGTTCCTGGTATTGGGCTTGGGCGTATTCGGCTTTATTTTCAAAGAAGTGCTGATTAAATTCATTGCCCTGCCTTGAGGCGGCAAACTAAGAAGAATAAGGGAAAGGTCGTCTGAAAACGGATTTAAAGATCGGAGGTAGGCATGTTTTCGCTATTTGGTCTGTTATGGTGTGCAGTTGATATCGTTGCCGTCAATCGAGGATTCGGATTAAACACAAAACAAAGCATTATCGCCGGTATGAGCCTGTTTGCAGTTCAAATGATCGGGGCATTGTGCGTGGGTGTGGCGGTTGCTCTGATTGCCGAACCGATTGTCCGCCATTTTTTCGGGAACAGTGAGGCTACCATTGGCATCAGTCTTTTGACGGGTTATGCGTCCGTACCAGTTTCTACTTATCTGGTGGGGTTGTGGTGGCTGAAACAATATCAGCTTCCGAGGATGGAAAAGCCTGATCGTTTGTTTGTCAAAACGGTTGCAGCCGCTCTGCCTTTGGTGCAGGTTATTTTGTTTGTTGTTTCGCTGTCTAACGGTTGATAAACGCTATACATGGAATGAAAAAGGTCGTCTGAAAACCTTAAATCTGGGTTTTCAGACGACCTTTTGTCCTGATGGGGCTGTCTTTATTTGTTGGCGTTCAGATAAAGGTTGATCAGGCGGGTGGTGGAGCTGTCGTGTTTTTGTACGCCGGTTTCGCCGGTCAGCTCGGCGAGGATGGTTTTGGCGAGCTGTTTGCCGAGTTCGACACCCCATTGGTCGAAGCTGTTGATGCCCCAGATAATGCCTTGGACGAAGGTTTTGTGTTCGTACATGGCGATCAGGCTGCCCATGTTGCGGGGGTTGATTTTGTCCATGAGGATAAGGTTGGTCGGGCGGTTGCCTGAGAAGGTTTTGTGCGGAACCAGCTCTTCGATGCGCTCTGCTTCCATGCCTTGGGCTTTGAGTTCGGCGCGGACTTCGTCGGGGGTTTTGCCGCGCATGAAGGCTTCGGCTTGGGCGAAGACGTTGGCGAGTAGGATTTCATGGTGGCCGCGCAGGTTGCTGCGTTTTTCAAGCGAGGCGATGAGGTCGATCGGGGTGATGTGGGTGCCTTGGTGCAGCAGTTGGAAGAAGGCGTGCTGACCGTTGATGCCGGTTTCGCCCCAGATGATGGGGGAGGTTTCGTAGCCGACTGCTTTGCCGTCGAGGGTAACTTGTTTGCCGTTGCTCTCCATGTCGAGCTGCTGGATGAATTTGGGCAGGCGGTGGAGGTGTTGGTCGTAAGGCGCGATGACGTGGCTGCCGCCGCCGTAGTAGTTGATGTACCAGATGCCGATGAGGGCGAGGATGACGGGCATGTTGCGCTCGAGCGGGGTGTTGATGAAGTGTTGGTCCATCAGATGCGCGCCGTTGAGCATTTCGATGAAGTTTTCTTCGCCCAAATAGAGCATGATGGGCAGGCCGATGGCTGACCATAGGCTGTATCGTCCGCCGACCCAGTCCCAAAATTCGAACATGTTGGCGGTGTCGATGCCGAACTCGGCAACGGCTTTTTGGTTGGTGGAGACGGCGACGAAGTGTTTGGCGACGGCGGCTTCGTCGCCGGCGTGGTCAAGGAACCATTTGCGCGCGGTCAGGGCGTTGGTGAGGGTTTCTTGGGTGGTGAAGGTTTTGGAGGCGATGATGAAGAGGGTGGTCTCGGGGTGGACTTTGGACAATACGTCGCGCAGTTGGGAGCCGTCCACGTTGGAGACGAAGTGCATGTTGAGGCGGGGGTGTCCGAAGGGTTTGAGCGCGGTACACATCATCAGCGGGCCGAGGTCGGAGCCGCCGATGCCGATGTTGACGATGTCGGTGATGACTTGGTTGGTATAGCCTAACCAGCTGCCGCTGCGGACTTCGTGTGCAAATTCGCCCATGCGTTGGAGGACGTGGTTGACTTTGGGCATGACGTCTTCGCCGTCAACGACGATGGGGGAGTTGGTGCGGTTGCGCAGGGCGACGTGGAGGACGGCGCGGTTTTCGGTGGTGTTGATTTTTTCGCCGCGGAACATCTGCTGCATGCGTTCGGGTACGCCGGCTTCACGGGCAAGCTCGAACAACAGTGCCATGGTTTCGTCGTTGATGCGGTTTTTGGAGTAATCCAGCGTCAGTCCGCCGACTTGCAGCCAGTAGCGTTCGGCACGCTGCGGGTCTTGATCGAACATTTCGCGCATGTGTTGTTCTTTGGTTTCGTCAAAATGTATCCATAATTTTGACCAAGCCGGTAAGTCGTGAAGGTGTTTCATCGGATGCTCCTGAGGTTGGACGGTTTTGTGGGAAAACGGCCGCGAGGTCGTCTGAAACGGGAACGGGCGGGTTTCCGTTTTTAGGGTTGGGTGTGAATGCGGGGTCTGCCGTTATTGGGGTTGGGTGTCAACATTGAAGAAAAACGGCGGCACTGATTTTTTGGTCGGTATTTTCAGACGACCTTGGGATATGTCGGGTCGTCTGAAAATGTATAGTGGCTTAACTTTAAACCAGTACGGCGTTGCCTCGCCTTGTCGTACTATCTGTACTGTCTGCGGCTTCGTCGCCTTGTCCTGATTTAAATTTAATCCACTATATTGTTTAGTCTTTATCGTAATCGACGTGTTTGTTGTGTATGCTTTTTTTGCTTTTTTGCAGTTGCAGGCTGGCGGCATCGCCCAAGCGCAGGGCGAGTCCGATGGCGAGGATGTCGATGACGGCGAGTTGCAGCAGGCGGGACACCATGGGGGTATAGAGTTCGGCGTTTTCCTGTGTGGCAATGCTCAATACGCAGTCGGCAAGCTGTGCCAGCGGGGAGTCGTTGCGGGTCAGGGCGATGACGGAGGCGCCGTTTTCTTTGGCGATGCTGACGGCGTCTAAAAGCTCGATGGACGAGCCGGTGTTGGAAATAGCGACGACGACGTCTTGGTCGGACAGGACGGAGGCTGCCATCAGTTGGGTGTGGGTATCGACGTAGGCGACGGTGGAAATGCCGAAGCGGAAGAATTTGTGTTGCGCATCTTGGGCGACGATGCCGGAGTTGCCGACGCCGTAGAACTCGACACGGCGGGCGTGCATTAGGGTGGCGATGGCGTTTTCCAGCTCGGATTCTTTCAGGAAGCGGCGTTCGCCCAAAATGGAGGCGGCGGCGTTGCCCAATACTTTTTCGACAACGATGCTCATGTCGTCGTCGGCGTTGAGCTCTTCATGGACGTAGGGCATACCTTCGTGGCCTATGCTGGCGGACAGGGCGAGTTTGAACTCGGGCAGTCCTTTGTAGCCCAGGCTGCGGCAAAAACGGATGACGGTCGGCTGGCTGACGGATGCGCGCTCGGCGATTTCGGCGACGGCGGCATGGACAAACCATTTGGGTTCCGCCAAGGCGCATTCGGCGACTTTGCGTTCTGCGCCCGACAGGTTTGACAGTGATTCGCTGATTTTGCTTAACATAAATATGCCCTTCGGTGTGTGCCGCCCCTTGTCGGGGCGGCTTGTGTGATTAAACGTTTTTCAAGTGGTTGTCGAGTGCCGCCGCTGCGCCGGTAATGCCCGGGAATTCGCTTAAGACGACATAGACGGGAATCGCGGCGAGATAGGCTTCGAAACGGCCTTTGTTTTCAAAGCGGCTGCGGAAAGGTGAGGTTTTAAAATATTCCAAAACGCGGGGGATGATGCCGCCGCACAAATATACGCCGCCGCGCGCGCCCAGCGTCAGGGCGAGGTTGGAGGCAACCGTGCCGAGCATGGCGCAGAAGATGTCCAAAGTCTGACGGCAGAGCGGGGACGTGCCGCTTAAGGCTTTTTCGGTGATTTCGGACGGTTTGAGGCGGTAGTTTTTCAGTTTGTCGCGTTTGGCGAGTGCTTCGTAAATCAGGCTCAAACCTGCGCCGCTGAGGAAGCGTTCGGCGGAGACATGGCCGTATTTGTTTTTCGCATACTGCCAAATCAAAACTTCCATGTCGTCAAACGGCGGGAAACTGGAATGGCCGCCTTCGCCGGCAAGCGCGACCCAGCCTGCGGGGCTGTGCACCAGTCCGCTCACGCCCAAACCGGTTCCCGGCCCGATGACGGCTTTGGGGGCGAATTCGATGGGTTTATGCCCGCCTACCTGCATCAGGTCTTTGCTTGAAGTCTGCGTTACCGCCAATGCCTGCGCAGTAAAGTCGTTCAAGAGGATGAGGGTGTCCAGCTCCAATGCCTGACGGGTGGTTTCGATGGAAAACGCCCAATGGTGGTTGGTCATTTGCACCCAGTCGCCCAAAATCGGGTTGGCGATGGCGAAGGCGGCGTGCCGGACTTCAGCTCCGCCTGCCTGTTCCAAATAGGCTTTGGCGGCATCGACGATGGTGTCGTAGTCTTTGCACGGCAAGACTTGGGCTTTTTCAATCTGGTGCGGGGCGGTTTCGAGCGCGAAGCGGGCGTTGGTGCCGCCGATATCGGCAACCAGGCGCGGATAGTTTTTGCCGACGGGTTGTTGAATATCAGTTTGAGTAGAAGACATGGCAGTTCACTCCTTGATGGTTCAATACCAGGCTGGTCGGATATTCCAAATCGGCGCGCGCGGCGGCTTTGTCGAACACGGCTTTTTTCTCCGCACCCTGAATCGCCAAAAAGACGTTTTCCGTTTTGGCGATGGCGCCCAAGGTCATGCTGACGCGCTCGTGCGGCGCGGTAACGGGCGTGGTGTGGATAAGGGTCGGGTCGTCTGATTCGTTGATGGCTGCTTTCAGCTGCGGCGCTTTCGGGAAGAGGGAGGCGGTATGTCCGTCGCCGCCCATGCCCAAAATCAGTACGTCAGGTTGTTTGTAATGTTTCAGCGCGTAGGTAACGACGTTGTCGGGTTGTAATTCAGTTTCAGTTTTACCCGCTTCGACAACGGGAATCCAGGTTGCTGCGGCGGCTTTGTTTTGCAGCAGGTATTCGTGTGCCAGGGCGGTGTTGCTGTCGGCGTGGGTCGTCGGCACGATGCGTTCGTCAACCAAAGTGATGCCGACTTTTTGCCAGTCCAAATCTTTTTGCGACAGGGCTTGGAAGAAGGGAATCGGCGAGCGGCCGCCGGAAACCGCCAACACTGCGCTGCCTTTGTTATCCAGCGCGTTTTGCAGCGCGGCGGCAACTGCGTCCGCCAAAGCCTCTGAAGCGGCTGCTGCGTTTTCGTATTCATGCCAAACGAACATAAAAGTGTCCTTTCTCTGTTTTCAGACGACCTTTTTGTTAAGAAGGGGGCAGGAGGTCGTCTGAAAGGCAGTGTTTGTGAGCGGGAAAGTAAGTGAGAGCCTGTGTTGTCGATGGCGGCGCGAATGTCGGCGGAAACGCCTAATCTGCCGCCTTATGGTTTTCAGACGACCTTTTTGAACCGTGAACGCTTCAAGCAAAGGTCGTCTGAAAAGGCTTTACTGGTCTTCGTGCCACTTGTGTCCGTCGCGCGCCAACAGTTCGCGGGCGGCTTCCGGACCCCATGAATGCGCGTCGTAGCCGTGCGGCGGGGTGGTGTTGCTTGCCCAGTTTTCCAAAATCGGCATCACATATTCCCAAGCAGCTTCGAGTTCGTCGCGGCGGTTGAAGAGGGCGAGCTTGCCGTTGATGACGTCCAGCAGCAGGCGTTCGTAAGCTTCGGCGCGGCGGCCTTCGAGGACTTTTTCCAAGTCGGCTGCCAGCGGCACGATTTCGACTTTGTTGCCTGCACCCGGCGTTTTCATTTGGGTATAGAGGCGCACGGATTCGGTCGGTTGCAATTCGATAACCAAACGGTTTGGCGCAGCTTGGCTGTTTTCAAAAATATGGTTTTGCAGCGGACGGAAGTTCAATACGATTTCCGCCACTTTGCCCGCCATGCGTTTGCCGGTGCGCAGATAGAAGGGAACGCCTTTCCAACGGTCGTTTTCGATTTCGGCTTTGATGGCGACGTAGGTTTCGGTGAAGCTGTCTTGCGGAACGTTGATTTCTTGAAGATAGCCGTTCATGCCTTTGGCGGCGGTGTATTGTCCGCGCACGACGTTTTCGTTGACGGATTCGATGGTCAGCGGTTTCAATGATTTGATGACTTTGACTTTTTCATCGCGCACTGCGTCGGCATCCAAGCTGGCGGGTGCTTCCATCGCAGTCATGCACAGCATTTGCATCAGGTGGTTTTGCACCATGTCGCGCAGCGCGCCGGTAATGTCGTAGAACTCGCCGCGTTCTTCCACACCGAGTTGTTCGGCGATGGTCAGTTGTACGCTTTCGATGTATTTGTTGTTCCACAACGGCTCGAACATCACGTTGGCAAAACGCAGCGCCAGCAGGTTTTGCAGGCTTTCTTTGCCTAAGTAGTGGTCGATGCGGTAGATTTGGCTTTCTTTGAAGTAGCGGGCGACATCGGTATTGATTTGTTGGGAAGAGGCGAGGTCGGTACCCAGCGGTTTTTCCAAAACGACGCGCGCGTTGTCGGCGTTCAGTCCGACTTTTGCAAGGTTTTCGCAGGCTTGCGCAAAGAATTTCGGCGCGGTGGAAAGATAGATGATGACGTTGTCGGTCTCTTTGCGGGCTTTGACTTTTTCGCCCAACGCGGCAAAATCGGCCTCTTGGGTAACGTCGACTTTCAAATATTCGATGCGTTTGACGAACGATGCCCAAGCGTCGTCTGAAAAGTTTTGTTTGACATGGATTTTGGAGTTGGTTTCCACTTTTGCCAAAAAGCCCGCCGTATCCAAATCGCTGCGGCTGACACCTAAAATACGACCCTGAGGATTGAGCAACCCTGCAACGTGCGCCTGATACAGACAAGGCAGCAGCTTACGCATTGCCAAATCGCCGGTCGCGCCGAACAACACCAAATCAAAATTTGTTTGTGTACTCATCGTTTTATCTCTCGTTGAGGAAGGCCTTGTGCCGGCGCCGCCGGATGCCGTGAAAGACGGGCGGTTTCGGCAGAAAAGCAATGGAAACCAATCGCCTGCATCAAAATTTCAAAACAGGCGGGCTAATGAGTAGTAATACTACACATGGCTACACATTTTGTCTATTCTCATTTTTACAAATTATTTGACTTAGTTTAAAAGTTTGATGAGTTTGGCCTGGTAGATTTTCACAAATGACGCATATCACGATTTAAATCAAATTTCTTACATTTAGCGGATTATTTTGTAACTAAATTACAAGTTTTATATTATAATAGCCTACATCTAAATATAGTGGATTAACTTTAAATCAGGACAAGGCGACGAAGCCGCAGACAGTACAGATAGTACGGCAAGGCGAGGCAACGCTGTAATGGTTTAAAGTTAATCCACTATAGTGAGGCTTTCAGACGACCCCTTGTAAGGTTTGAAAGGTCGTCTGAAACGCTGAACGCCCCACACCCAATACAAAAAATCAGAAACGCGCAAACAAAAATCCCATACCACCCCTTCCGACAGGAGACCGAACATGAATCCCACTCCTATCCACCCCAAGCTCGCCGAAATCACCGAGCGCATCATCGAGCGCAGCCGTCCGACCCGCGAAAAATATCTGGCGAAAATCCGCAGCGCCAAACAAATGGGACGGCTGGAACGCAACCAGCTCGGTTGCAGCAACTTGGCGCACGGCTACGCCTCCATGCCCAAAAGCATCAAAATCGAAATGCTTCAGGACACCGTCCCCAACTTAGGCATCATCACCGCCTACAACGACATGGTTTCCGCACACCAGCCGTTTAAAGACTTCCCCGACCAAATTAAAGACGAAGCGCAGAAAAACGGCGCAACCGCGCAAGTCGCCGGCGGCACGCCCGCCATGTGCGACGGCATCACGCAAGGCTACGCCGGTATGGAATTGTCGCTGTTCTCCCGTGACGTCATCGCCATGAGTACCGCCATCGGCCTGTCGCACCAAATGTTCGACGGCAGCCTGTTTATGGGTGTGTGCGACAAAATCGTACCGGGTTTGATGATTGGCGCGCTTTCGTTCGGTCATATTCCCGGCATCTTCGTCCCCGCAGGCCCGATGTCCAGCGGTATCGGTAATAAAGAAAAAGCCCGCACCCGCCAGCTTTTCGCCGAAGGCAAAGTCGGTCGCGACGCGTTGCTCGAAAGCGAAATGGGTTCCTACCACAGCCCCGGCACCTGCACCTTCTACGGTACGGCAAACTCCAATCAAATGATGATGGAAATGATGGGCGTACACCTGCCCGCCGCCGCTTTCGTTCATCCCTATACCGATTTGCGCGAAGCCCTGACCCGCTACGCCGCCGGACACCTCGCACGCGGCATCAAAAACGGCACCATCAAACCCTTGGGCGAAATGTTGACCGAAAAATCCTTCATCAACGCCCTGATCGGTCTGATGGCGACCGGCGGCTCGACCAACCACACCATGCACCTCGTTGCCATGGCGCGCGCCGCCGGCGTGATTTTGAACTGGGACGATTTCGACGAAATTTCTTCTATCATCCCGCTGCTCATCCGCGTGTACCCCAACGGCAAGGCCGACGTGAACCACTTTACCGCAGCAGGCGGCCTGCCTTTTGTTATCCGCGAATTGCTGGACGCCGGCCTGTTGCACGACGATGTCGATACTGTCGTTGGACACGGCATGCGCCACTACACCAAAGAGCCTTTCCTCATCGACGGCAAACTCGAATGGCGCGAAGCCCCCGAAACCAGCGGCAACGACGACATCCTGCGCAAAGCCGACAACCCGTTCTCCCCTGACGGCGGTTTGCGCCTGATGAAAGGCAACATCGGTCGCGGCGTGATTAAAGTGTCCGCCGTGCGTGAGGGCTGCCGCATCATCGAAGCGCCCGCCATCGTGTTCAACGACCAACGCGAAGTGTTGGCGGCATTCGAACGCGGCGAGTTGGAACGCGATTTTGTGTGCGTCGTCCGCTATCAAGGCCCGCGCGCCAACGGTATGCCCGAGTTGCACAAACTGACCCCGCCTTTGGGCATCCTGCAAGACCGCGGTTTCAAAGTAGCGCTGCTGACCGACGGCCGTATGTCCGGCGCGTCAGGCAAAGTACCCGCGTCCATCCACATGACGCCCGAAGCCCTGATGGGCGGCAATATCGCCAAAATCCGTACCGGCGACCTGATCCGCTTCGACTCCGTTACCGGCGAACTCAACGTCCTGATTAACGAAGCCGAATGGAACGCCCGCGAAGTCGAACACATCGACTTGAGCGCGAACCAACAAGGCTGCGGCCGCGAACTCTTCGCCAACTTCCGCAGCATGACCAGCAGCGCAGAAACCGGTGCCATGAGCTTCGGCGGCGAATTTGCCTGATGTACGTTTCAGACGACCTTTTCAAACGGAAGGTCGTCTGAAAAATTATTGAAGCGGTTTAAATAGACGTAGGTCGGATTCTCGAATCCGACACAGCCGTCTAAGACGTAGTTATCAGGGGTATTTGTCGGATACGGGTATCCGAATACAGTCCCAAAGGTCGTCTGAAAACTCAAAACCCCATCCCATTTGACCTCAACAAAAACGACAACCCCATCCCACTTGGAGAATCGAAATGTCCAAACTGACCCCACGCGAAATCCTGACTGCCGGCGCAGTCGTGCCCGTCATGGCGATTGACGACTTAAGCACCGCCGTCGATTTGTCCCACGCCCTTGTCGAAGGCGGTATCCCCACCCTCGAAATCACCCTGCGCACCCCCGTCGGCCTCGACGCCATCCGCCTGATTGCCAAAGAAGTGCCTAACGCCATCGTCGGCGCGGGTACGGTTACCAACCCCGAGCAGCTCAAAGCCGTCGAAGATGCAGGCGCGGTTTTCGCCATCAGCCCGGGTTTGCACGAATCCCTCGCCAAAGCCAGCCACAACAGCGGCATCCCCCTGATCCCCGGCGTAGCCACTCCGGGCGAAGTCCAACTGGCTTTGGAACACGGTATCGACACCCTCAAACTCTTCCCCGCCGAAGTCGTCGGCGGCAAAGCCATGCTCAAAGCCCTCTACGGCCCTTATGCCGACGTGCGCTTCTGCCCGACCGGCGGCATCAGCCTCGCCACCGCGCCCGATTACTTGGCACTTCCCAACGTCTTGTGCGTAGGCGGTTCATGGCTGACACCGAAAGAAGCCGTTAAAAACAAAGACTGGGACACTATCACCCGCCTCGCCAAAGAAGCGGCGGCGTTGAAACCCAAAGCCTGATTTTCTAAAAGGTAAGCCATACCTAGAATCCATCTTGTCCGCCTGCTAAGGTGGTTCAAGTAAGGCAAAGGTCGTCTGAAAATCCGATTTTGGGTTTTCAGACGACCTTTTTCCATGTATCCAAATTAAAAATGCCATGCCACGATTTAGTTATTTTAATTCACTGTGATTTCCCACCGCGTTGGATAAGGACGAGGCAACGCCGTATGGCTTAAAACCGATCTGCCACATTCCCTGCTTTAATCTGCCATACTGAAGAGGTCTTCTGAAAACCCTTGTTTCGGTTTTTCAGACGACCTCTTCAATTCAAGATGCCCTTGTTTCAAATTTCAAAACTGTCCGCTTGGTCAGCCTTGCGTATCATGCCTGCGGCGACGGTGTGGTTGGTGGCTTCGTCTATCAGGATGAACGCGCCGAGGGCGTGGTTTTCTTCGTAGGGCGCGGCAGCGATCGGCTGCTGGGTTTTGAGGCTGACGCTGCCGATGTCGTTGAGTTTGAGCGTGTCGGCGGATTCGACGCGGCTGAGGGTGTTCACGTCCCAAACGTAGGAAATCGCACTGATTTTGACGGGCGTGGTTTGGGTGGTGTGTTTCAGCAGGTATTTGCGGCGCAGGTTGAGCGGGATGTCGTCGAACCAGCACAGCGCGGCTTGAAACTGCTGTTCGGGCGCGACGGAGCTGTCGGCGGCGGCGATGCTGTTGCCGCGCGAGATGTCGAGGTCGGTGTCGAGCGCGACAGTCAGCACTTCGCCCGCTTCGGCGGATTCGGTTTTGCCGTTGGGATTATAAATTTCGGCGATTTTGGCGGTGTGTCCGCTAGGCAGGACTTTGATTTCGTCGCCGGTTTTCAGACGGCCTGCTTCCAGCCTGCCTTGATAACCGCGGAAGTCGTCGCTGCTGCTGCCGTCTTGCCGTGCGACGCGCTGCACGGGGAAGTGGGCGGCTTGGTCGGCGGCGTTTTGGCGGTTGACGGGCAGGCTTTCGAGTAGGGGTAACAGCGGCAAACCTTGATACCACGGGGTTTGGCTGCTGGCGTTGACGATGTTGTCGCCTTTTAGCGCGCTGATGGGCAAGAAGTGGATTTGGGCTTGGAGGCCGATTTGTTCCGCCAGTTTGCGGTAGGCTGCGGTAATGGCCTGATATTTGGTTTCGTCGAAGTCGAGTAGGTCGAGTTTGTTGACGGCGACGATGATATTGGGGCAGCCCAAGAGTTTCAGAATCGCGCTGTGGCGTTTGGTCTGCGGCAGGAGGACGGGTTCGCTGCCGGAAAAATCGACGCGCGTTGCGTCTATCAGGACGATGGCGGCATCGGCGGTCGATGCGCCCGTTACCATGTTGCGGGTGTATTGTTCGTGTCCGGGCGTGTCGGCGATGATGAATTTGCGCTTGGGCGTGGCGAAATAGCGGTAGGCGACATCGATGGTGATGCCTTGTTCGCGCTCGGCGGCAAGGCCGTCGGTGAGGCTGGCGAAGTCGGGCGTTTCGCCGTTTTCGGCGGCGCGGTTGAGTTTGTCGAGCTGATCGGTCAACAGGGTTTTGCTGTCGTAGAGCAGGCGGCCGATGAGGG
The DNA here is from genome assembly GCA_963533245.1 of uncultured Neisseria sp. GTDB lineage: Bacteria > Pseudomonadota > Gammaproteobacteria > Burkholderiales > Neisseriaceae > Neisseria. The sequence goes on along the minus strand of CAUSOO010000017.1, from coordinate 22,063 downwards.
TGGATTTGCCGTCGTCGACGCTGCCAGCAGTGATGAAGCGCAAAAGCGGGGCGGTGGTTGCGGTCATGGTTCTTTCCTTAATTCTCGGATTGCACGTTACTTTAATGAGGTCGTCTGAAAATGGGAAAGAATGCTTGGTTTTAAAAAAAGATGATTTCGTTATATTCGGGCGGTTTCTTTCGGACGGCGTCGGCTTCCCGCGTTTGCCAGAAAACCCGCTTAAAGGTAAAATCCCGTATTCCAACATGGGTACTGCATCATGACTAAATTTATTTTCGTAACCGGCGGCGTCGTATCTTCACTCGGAAAAGGTATCGCCGCCGCTTCTATTGCCACCATCCTCGAATCGCGCGGTTTGAACGTGACCATGCTCAAGCTCGACCCTTATATCAACGTCGATCCCGGCACGATGAGCCCGTTCCAGCACGGCGAAGTGTTCGTCACCGACGACGGCGCGGAAACCGACCTCGACTTGGGACACTACGAACGTTTCATCAACGCCACCATGACCCGCCGCAACAGCTTCAGTACGGGGCAGGTGTACGAAAACGTCATCGCCAAAGAACGCCGCGGCGACTACCTCGGCGGTACGGTTCAAGTCATCCCGCACATTACCGACGAAATCAAACGCCGCATCCACGAAGGTGCGGCGGGTTACGATGTTGCCATCGTCGAAATCGGCGGTACGGTCGGCGACATCGAATCGCTGCCGTTTTTGGAAGCCATCCGTCAGATGCGCAGCCAGTTGGGACGCAACAACACCTTGTTCGCCCACCTGAGCTACGTTCCCTACATTGCCGCCGCCGGCGAAATCAAAACCAAGCCGACCCAGCATACCGTTAAAGAAATGTTGAGCATCGGTTTGCAGCCCGACATCCTGATTTGCCGCATGGACCGAAAAATGCCGGCGGACGAACGCCGCAAAATCGCCCTGTTCTGCAACGTGGAAGAGCGCGCGATTGTCGGCAGCTACGACGTAGACAGCATCTACGAGTGCCCCGAAATGCTGCACGACCAAGGCATCGACAACATCATTACCGAGCAGTTGCAGCTTAACGTACAACAGGCGGATTTGACCGCGTGGAAAAAAATCGTCCATGCCATCAAAAACCCGAAACACACCGTCAAAATCGCCATGGTCGGCAAATACGTCGATTTGACCGAGTCCTACAAATCGCTGATCGAAGCCTTGAAACATGCGGGTATCCACACCGAAACCGATGTGCAAATCACCTTCGTTGACAGCGAAAACATTGAGAAAAACAACGGCGACGTTTCCATGCTCAAAGATATGGATGCCATCCTTGTTCCCGGCGGCTTCGGTTCGCGCGGTGTGGAAGGCAAAATCGCCGCCGTGCGCTATGCCCGCGAAAACAACGTGCCATACTTGGGCATCTGCCTCGGTATGCAGATTGCGCTGATCGAATACGCCCGCGACGTCGCAGGCTTGAAAGGCGCGAATTCCACCGAGTTCGACCTCAAATGCGCCGCGCCCGTCGTCGCCCTGATTGACGAATGGCAAACCGCCGACGGCAGCGTCGAAACCCGTGACGAATCCGCCGATTTGGGCGGCACCATGCGTTTGGGCGCGCAAGAGGTTGAGTTGAAAGCAGGCAGCCTCGCCGCCAAAATCTACGGCAGCGAACACATCCGCGAGCGCCACCGCCACCGCTACGAAGTCAACAACAACTACGTTCCCACGCTGGAACAGGCGGGCTTGGTTATCGGCGGCGTATCTGCCGGACGCGAACGCTTGGTCGAAACCATCGAACTGCCAAACCATCCTTGGTTCTTTGCCTGCCAGTTCCACCCCGAGTTCACCTCCAACCCGCGCAGAGGCCATCCTTTGTTTACCGCGTTTGTCAAAGCCGCGTTGAACAATAAAAAAGGCTGATGCCCGGCAAAAGGTCGTCTGAAAAGAGAAAAAGCACCTCGGTTGAGGTGCTTTTTTGTGTTGGTATGGCGATGTTTAAGAGAAGCAAGGCATCAGCCGCCTTTTCAGACGACCCGCAAGGAATGTTCAATCCTGTACTTAATCAGGTTTCCAACCGGGTTCCGGTTTCCAGTCGGGAGAAAACGGTGCGCCTGCGGGCTGTTTGTAGCGGTTATACATAAACAGATACTGGGTCGGGAAGCGGCGTATCCAGTATTCGGTGTTTTCATTGATAATCTGCGCGTCGTGTTGTTTGTCGCCGTTCAGCTCGCCGCGCATAGGCTCGATGTGCAGCACAAATCCTTTGCCCTTCGGTAAACGCTCGCCGCAGAAAAACAGTGCCTTTACGCCTTTGACTTGCGCCAGTTTGCCCGCCAGCGTCATGGTGTAGGCGTATTTCCCGAAAAACGGCACCCAGACGCCGTCGCCGCCTTCTTCGGGGGAGGGGGCATGGTCGGGCAAGACAATCGTGGCTTCGCCGGAACGCAAAGCCTTAATGACTTGTTTGACCCCTTGAATATTGGTGGGGGCGGTTTTTCCTTTGCCGCGAACGCGCCCCGCCTGCATGACGGAATCCAAGGCTTTGATTTTGGGCGGTTTGTACATGGCAGTCAGCGGAAACGGAAGCTGCTGGCTGATATAGCGTCCGGCGAGGTCGTAGCTGCCGATGTGCGGGGTAATAAACAACAGTCCTTCTCCGGCGTCCAAAGCCGATTGGACATGTTCCCAGCCGTGCACTTCTTTAAACAGCGTTTCAATGCTTTCAGGTCGTCTGAAAAAGGCTACGGGCAATTCCAGCCCGCCTTTTGCCGTTTCACGGAAGACGGCTTTGACCGACGAAGGCTCGGGATTCAATCCGGCAAGCCGCATATTATCGAACACACGCTGCCGGTCGCTTTTGAGCAGATAATAGCCCAAGCCGCCCGCCGCATTCCCCAGCGCGTGTAGAAGCGGCAAAGGCAGCGCCGCAAAGCATTTAAACAAAAAAGTGAGCAGGATTTGCATAATAGATTGATGAGATGGAACGGGGGGATTGTAAATGAAAACGGCAGGTCTGGATATTGAGTTTCATCCGGATGTAACGGATTGCCGCAATGTTTAAAATATCGGATGCGTTCATTCGGTTCGCCAAACGGCATAACGTAAAAAGGTCGTCTGAAAACGGTTTCCATTTTTTGAAACGGTATTTTCAGACGACCTTTGCGTTTGGCTAAACGGATAGCGTGTTACGCCAGCCCGTTTTGTTGCGCGTCTTGCAGGCGGGCTTCGAAGTTGCTCAGATTGACGCCTGCTTGTTGTGCGGCAGCGACGACTTCGGCGACGCTTGCACCGTGTTGCACCTGATGATAGCCCCAGAGCAGGGAGCAGCGGGTGCCGGTGCGGCAGTAGGCGAGGACGGGTTGGGGAACGCTTTTGAGCAGGTTTTGGAAGGCGGCGACATCGGCGGCGTTGATGGCGGGCGCGACGACGGGCTGATGATGGTGTTCGCGGATGCCTGCGGCTTCAAGCCAGCTTTCGACTTGTTTGAACGTAACTTGGTTTTCTTCTTCGCCGTCGGGACGGTTGCAGATGACGGTTTGGATGCTGAGTTTGGCGGCTTCTTGAACGTCGGCTTCGGTCAGTTGCGGGGCGATATAGAGGTTGTCGGCAAGTTTTTGGATAGACATGGGTTTTCCTTTTCTAGGTTTGATGATGGATTTTAGTTGCCTTGAGGGGCCAACAGGGCTTTTTCCAATCGTTTTTTATTGGCTTCGGATTGTTTTTGTATGTATTTGCGGACAATCTCGTCAATCGCTGTATCTTGTTGCATATTGGATCGGGTTGACCAAATGGCAGCGGAAAGTGTGAGGTCTACATGGTTAGGGCGTTGGGCGGCAGCCGTTTGGGCTTTGATGATGTAGTCAACGATACGTTCGACCGCTTTCGGATTGCCGGTGGCAAAATAAGTTACCCAATGAAAATCCAGTGATGCAGGGGAGATGATGGGTTCTTGAAGCGGATGGAAGCTTTTGTTTTCCTTGAGATTGTTTTTAAGCTCGGTATTTAATGTCAGGCTGTCGAGACAGGTTTGGGCTTGAGACGTGCCTGTCAGGGCGAGGGTGTAGGCGGAAAAGGTTAAGGCGTCGCCTTGGTAAGTTCGGATATTGTCACACCAAATAGTGCTGCCTTGGGGGTATTTTTGCAGAGCTTGCGTGCCCCATACAAGGGTGGTATTGCGCATGAGATTGGCTTTGACAATCTGGTCCATTAGAGAAGCAGCACGTTCGGCAGAGGGATTTTTGTAGAAGACGGCGATATCCTTTCCTAGTTTATCTGCCGAATCTGATTTGGGAGCGGCTGCGGCGTGCAAACTGAGTAACAGGGCGGTCATGCCGACAAGGATTTTTTTCATGGTTGTTTCTTTCAGAGTTGATTTTTCAGACGACCTCGATCCAGCACTTGAGGTCGTCTGAAAATTAGGCTCGGTCATTATAAAGCCAGTTTTCAAATAATTCGCGGTCGGTGATGTAGAGGACGGCGGTGTCGGCTTCGGCGGCTTGGACGGTGATGTCGGCGACGTACAGGATGCCGGTGCGGAAGTAGTGGAGGCGGGCGGTGGTGCCGATGGGGAGTTGCGCCCACTGTGCGGCAAGGTCGGTACAGGCGTAGCCGTCGATGGCGATGATTTTGTCCTGCGGGCAGAGGGCGGCGTTTTCTGCGCTGCCGCCGTTGAAGACGTGGGTCAGGGTGGCGTGGTCGCTGCTTTGTTTGAACCTTGCGCCGAAGTCGGACGCGGGAGCGGGCGTTTCGGTTGGCGGTTCGGGCAGGAATGCACCGCCGTGGCTGCGCGGCTGCGCCTGCCATTGCAGTCCGATGCCTATGGTGGCGAGGAGTTCGGCGAGGGGCAGATCGGCGGTGGAGTAGAGGGTCGTCTGAAAAAAGTCTTCGAGGTCTAGGCCGGTAAACGCTTGGCAACGGGCTTGCCATTGTTTTTCGGGGATGCCTTGCCGGGTGTCCAGCCAATCGCGGTAGTGTTGCTGCATGACGCTGTCGAGGGTGTGTTGCCCGCTGCTTTTACTGCGGATGGCAAGGTCGAGGCAGAGGGCGGCGAGTGCGCCTTTTTGGTAGTAGCTGACGATGGCGTTGGGGCTGTTTTCGTCTTGTTTGTAGAATTTGTTCCAAGCAGTGAAGCTAGATTCGGCAAGGCTTTGTTTCAGACGACCTTTGGTTTGCTGCACGCGGGTGATGCTTTGGGCGAGCAGGCGCAGGTAGGCTTCGGGGGCGATGGTACGGCTTCGGGTGAGGAAGAGGTCGTCGTAGAAGGAGGTGATGCCTTCAAACGCCCAAAGCTGCTCGGTGTAGTTTTCGCGGTCGAGGTCGTAGGGGGCGAAGGCGGCGGGTTTGATGGATTTGACGTTCCAGGCGTGGAAGTATTCGTGTGAGAACAGTCCGAGCAGTTGGGTGTAGGCGTCGTTGGCGTCGGTCATGCCGTGCGGCGGCAGGCTGTGGCGGTCGGCGAGCAGGGCGGTGCTGCTGATGTGTTCCAGTCCGCCGTAGATGTTGTCGCCGACGTGGAGCAGGAAGAGGTAATGGGTGAACGGGGCAGGGGAGGGGAACATGGCCAGTTCGGTTTCGCAGATTGTGCGGATGTCTGACACGAGGCGGTCGCGGTCGAAATCGGGGTAGTGGCCGCTCAAGGCGATGCGGTGCGGGATGCCGCCGGCTTCGAAATCGAGAAATTCGATGTTGCCCAGTTCGACAGGGTGGTCGATTAAGTCGTGGTAGGAGGTCGTCTGAAAGCTGTGGATGCCGGTTTGGGGCAGGGTGGTGGCAATCCGCCATGTTTTCGGCAGGATGGGGAATTCGATTTGGTGCGCGCTGTTTTCTTGCCCGTTTACCTGTAAAAACAGACACGCGCCGTCAAAGAACCCGCGTTCGGCAGTCAGAAACGAGCCGCGGACGGACAGGTCGTAGGCGTAAACGGTGTAGTAAATTTCCCACTCGCCGGACTGAGGGGCAGTGCGCCACCGGTTTTTTTTGACTTGGGTCAGATGGGCATATTCTCCATTGCAAAAGGCGCGGATGGTGGTGATGTGGCGGGAGAAGTCGCGTATCAGATAGCTGCCGGGAACCCAGTTCGGTAGGCTGATTTCTGTTTCCAAATCATGTTCTTGTCGGAAGGTTAGGCGGATGTGCCACTCGTGGGCGAGCGGGTTGGGGGTGATTTTGTAATTAATCATGACTATTAATGCATTTGTTAAATTTTATGAATAAAAAGGTCGAATTATGCAGTTTGATTTATATCGATAAAGTCCCCTTCAAAAGGGAGGCTTGAAAAAATAAAGTGGCGTTGTAGGGGAGGTTGTTAAATAATAATATGATTATAAAGTAAAAAATATAAAAAATCGATAAAGCCGCCAGATGGAGTGAAATGTAATTCCGCTTGGCTAGGCTTGTCTTATATGTTAAATTTAGAAAAATTTAAACCTAGCCCTTATTGCGTTTGTTCAAAACGCATACGGCAAAGTGAGATAAAAAATTTTTATTCCCATAATTCATGGAGACTCTCATGGACACACAAACTTATAACTACAAAGTGGTGCGCCAGCTCGCCATCATGACCGTAGTTTGGGGTATTGTGGGCATGTTGGTCGGTGTCATCGTTGCCGCCCAATTGTTCGCCCCGTCCCTCGATTTATCGGACATCGGTCCTTGGTTCCACTTCGGCCGCCTGCGCCCGCTGCACACCAATCTGGTAATTTTCGCATTCGGCGGTTGCGGTCTGATGGGTACATCATACTATGTTGTTCAACGTACCTGTAATGCACGCCTGTTCGGCGGTTGGCTGCCGGCATTTACCTTCTGGGGCTGGCAGGCAGTTATCGTTGCGGCAATCGTCAGCCTGCCTTTGGGTTATACCCAAGCTAAAGAGTATGCCGAATTGGAATGGCCTATCGACATCCTGATCGCTTTGGTTTGGATTGCTTACGCCATCGTATTCTTCGGTACGATTGCCAAACGTAAAATCAAACATATCTACGTTGCCAACTGGTTCTACGGCGGTTTCATTTTGGCCGTTGCCCTGTTGCACATCGTCAATAACCTGAGCATTCCTGCGGGCTTCATGAAATCCTATCCGGTTTATGCGGGCGCAATCGATGCTATGGTTCAATGGTGGTATGGCCACAATGCCGTAGGTTTCTTCTTGACAGCAGGTTTCTTGGGCATGATGTACTATTTCGTGCCGAAACAGGCAGGTCGTCCGGTTTACTCTTACCGCCTGTCCGTCGTCCACTTCTGGGCTTTGATTTTCACCTACATGTGGGCAGGTTCCCACCACTTGCACTATACCGCGCTGCCTGACTGGACTCAGTCCTTGGGTATGGTGTTGTCCCTGATTCTGTTCGCACCTTCTTGGGGCGGTATGATTAACGGTATTATGACTTTGTCCGGCGCATGGGACAAACTGCGTACCGACCCTATCTTGAAATTCTTGATCGTTTCCCTCTCCTTCTACGGTATGTCCACCTTCGAAGGTCCGATGATGTCCATCAAATCCGTCAACGCTTTGAGCCACTACACCGACTGGACCGTTGCACACGTTCATGCCGGCGCATTGGGCTGGGTGGGCTTCGTGACCATTGGTTCCGTGTACTACATGATTCCCCGCCTGTTCGGTAAAAATGAAATGTACAGCACCAAATTGGTGGAAGCACACTTCTGGATTGCGACCATCGGCGTGGTTCTGTATATCGCCTCCATGTGGATTGCAGGGGTATTGCAAGGTATGATGTGGGGTTCTCTGAATGCGGACGGTACTTTGACCTACTCGTTTGTAGAGTCAGTTAAACGCACCATGCCTTTCTACATGATTCGTTTCACCGGCGGCCTGCTGTACCTGAGCGGTATGTGTATCATGGCATACAACGTTTACCGTACGGCCATCAGTGGCAAAGCGGTTGATGCCGAGATTCCCGCGGTGTCTCAAACCCAGCACCACTAAAAACATAAGAAAAGGCTACCAAAATGAAATTACAACAATTAGCTGAAGAAAAAGTCGGCGTCCTGATTGTATTTACCCTGCTTGTAGTCAGCGTAGGCCTGTTGATTGAAGCCGTGCCGCTGTTCTTTACTAAAGCTGTCACTAAGCCTATAGAAGGTGTGAAACCTTATAATGCTTTGCAAGTGGCTGGTCGCGACATCTATATCCGCGAGGGTTGTTACAACTGTCACTCTCAAATGATCCGTCCGTTCCGTGCGGAAACCGAACGTTACGGCCACTACTCCGTTGCCGGCGAGTCTGTTTATGACCATCCGTTCCAATGGGGTTCCAAACGTACCGGTCCGGACTTGGCACGTGTCGGCGGCCGCTATTCCGATGAATGGCACCGCATCCACCTGCTGAATCCGCGCGACGTTGTGCCGGAGTCCAATATGCCCGCTTTCCCATGGCTTGCCCGCAACAAAGTCGATGCCGAAGCAACCGTGGCACATATGAAAGCCCTGCGTAAAGTCGGTACGCCTTACAGCGATGAAGAGATTGCCAAAGCGCCTGAAGCCTTGGAAAACAAATCGGAGCTGGATGCGGTGATTGCATACCTGCAAGGCTTAGGCTTGGCATTGAAAAACGTAAGGTAACATCATGGACGTAAACTGGGCCCGCTCGCTCTTTACTGTTTGGGTTTTTATCAGCTTTATCTTAGTGCTTTATATCGTTTTCAACCGACGCAATAAAAAGAACTACGATGATGCCGCCAACAGTATTTTCGAAAATGATGAGGATAAAGAGTCGTCTGAAAAAGACGGGCGATAACAGTTTAGTCCGTGATCACGGAGCAAAATAATGAACACATCACCCCAATTTACCAGTAATTTCTGGAATATATACATTGCAGTCATCGTCGTGCTCAGCTTTATCGGCTTGGCATGGCTGCTGCTTTCCCAAAACGTTGTGAAGCGTCCTAAAAAGGGCGAAGAAGTCAAAACGACAGGTCATCAATGGGACGGTATCGAAGAATATAACAACCCGTTGCCACGCTGGTGGTTTTGGCTGTATGTCTTTGTCTGGCTGTTCGGTATCGGTTATCTGGTCATGTACCCGGGTTTGGGCGATTATAAAGGCCAGTGGAAATGGAGCAGCCACGGACAATATGATCAGGAAATGGCTAAAGCAGATCAGAAGTACGGCAAAGTTTATGCCAAGTTTGCCAATATGCCGATTGAGCAAGTGGCAAAAAATCCTGAAGCACGCGCCATCGGTCAAAACCTCTTCAATACCTACTGTATCCAATGTCACGGTTCTGATGCCAAAGGTTCCAAAGGCTTCCCGAATTTGACCGACAACGATTGGTTGTGGGGCGGCGAACCTGAGAAAATCCACGAGACCATTGAAAAAGGCCGTACGGCGACGATGGCGGCATGGGGTCCTGCATTGGGTGAAGAGCGGGTAAAAGATGTGGCAAACTATGTCATGTCCTTATCCAAATCCAAAGACCAATACGATGAAGAACGTGCCGCACGCGGTAAAGTATTGTTCAGTGGTCCACCGGCAAACTGCTTTACCTGTCACGGCGACAAAGGTCAAGGTATCCAAGGACTGGGTCCGAACCTGACCGACAACGTATGGCTGTGGGGCGGTACTCAAAAATCGATTATCGAAACCATCACCAACGGCCGACACAGTCAAATGCCGGCTTGGGGTCGTTTCTTGGATAAAGACAAACTCCACATCATGACTGCGTATGTATGGGGTCTGTCCAACAAAGACGGCAAAGCGCCCGTGAAAAAAGCCGAACCTGCTCCCGCACCGGCACCTGCTTCTGCTGCCGCATCATCCGCTGACGCTTCATCTGCGTCCGCACCTGCACAAGCTGAAAAAGCAGCTTCAGCAGCTGATGCAAAAGCGGCCGCTCCTGCCGAAGCCAAGCCGGTAGAAAAAGCAGATGCTTCTTCTGCCAAAGTGGATGGTAAAGCCGTTTTTGAAGCCAACTGTAAAATGTGTCACGGTGGTACCATCCCCGGTGCTCCAGGCATAGGTAAGAAAGACGAGTGGGCCCCGCGCATCAAGCAAGGTAAAGATACCCTGCACAAACACGCGCTCGAAGGCTTTAACTCCATGCCTGCCAAAGGCGGTAACACAAGCCTGAGTGATGACGAAGTCAAAGCAGCGGTTGACTATATGGCCAACCAATCCGGCGCTAAATTCTAAACCATAGAAATTAAAACGCACCTTTTCATAAGGTGCGTTTTTTTATGGGGTCGTCTGAAGTTGCTTTTGAAGTTGCTTTCAGACGACCTGAAGTTCATCCCGCACTTTCATTAGTGCGAAACCAAGTAGGTTCAAACCCCGCCATTGCAATGGATTTTGGGCGCGTGGATCATCTTGGGCAAGTCCGATTCCCCAGATTGCGTCAACTGGGCTGGCTTCTACTAAGATACGGTTGCCGGTGCCAAGCAAAAAGCGTTTCAAATCGGGGTGTTGGATGAATTTGGCACGGTTGCCTTCGCAAACGATATCGAAGCGGCAGGCATTCCAAATATCGTTTTTAAAACCGATGACTTGTCTCCCCAAGTCCTTGGCTTGTTTGGGGTGGGCGGAAGCGATGATTTGGCGGCGGATATCGTCTGCGCCGAACAGCCTCGCCTTTTCTGCCATCATATAGTGTTCGGCAGTCGCATAGCGGATGCCGTCGATTTCAAAGGGCGCAGGATGCCATTGGCTGAAGACGGCTTTATCTATCTCATTTTCATGTTTTGGCGTGTGTCCCCAGAAGTATAGATATTTCAATTTTTCTTTGCGCTGGTAGGCGGTCTTCAGGTCGGCAAGAGTGTAGGGGGCAGTCATGGTATTTCTTTCTTATTGTGTATTGGATTCAAATGGATAGGGTGTTACCGGATTTAAGATTTATGATGCGCAGAGGTGTGGCAGATTGACTGTGAATCAGGGCAAGACGAAGCCTCAGACGGTATGAATGGGAAATACCGTGCCGATCTGTAGTTAATCCACTATAGATGGGAATATATTCGCTATCATACTGTTGACGGTAGAAAAAAGGTCGTCTGAAAAAAGTTTTCAGACGACCTCTGTCATTTAAGGCTTATTTCCAAACCAAGAGCGCATGGTTGCGTTTGCCGCGTCGTACGATGGTGTATTTGCCGAAGCGTTTGTGCGCGTCGGTCAGCAGATAGGCATCGTCGGGGCGTTCGGCGGCGTGGTTCGGGTTGTTCGATTCGGCGGCTTGGCCGTTGAGCAATACCGCTTTGCTGTTCACAAAACCGCGCGCTTCTTTGTTGGAAGAAGCCAAGCCGGTTTTAACCAAGGCTTCGACGACGTTGAGGTCGTCTGAAACTTCAAATGCGGGCAGGCCGTCTAGGGCGAGCTGTTCGAAGTCGCTTTCGGTGAGATGGCTTTGGTCTTCGGCAAACAGGCTTTCGGAAATGCGCTGCGCGGCTTGCAGGGCGGCTTCGCCGTGAATCAGGCGGGTCATTTCTTCGGCAAGGATGCGTTGCGCTTCGGGTTTGGTGCCGCTGGCTTTGTCTTTCGCTTCGATGGCGTCGATTTCTTCGATAGACAGGAAGGTGAAGTATTTCAGGAATTTATACACATCGGCATCGGCAACTTTCAGCCAGAACTGGTAGAACTGATACGGCGAGGTTTTCTTCGCGTTCAGCCATACCGCGCCGCCTTCGGTTTTGCCGAATTTGGTGCCGTCGGATTTGGTAACCAAAGGCAGGGTCAGGCCGAATACTTGTTTTTGGTTCAGACGGCGGGTCAGGTCGATACCGGCGGTGATGTTGCCCCATTGGTCGGAGCCGCCGATTTCCAAAACCGCGCCATGACGTTTGTTCAATTCGGCAAAGTCGTAGCCTTGCAGCAGGGAGTAGGCGAACTCGGTGAAGGAAATGCCTACGTCGTCGCGCTCGATACGCTGTTTGACGGATTCCTTGTTCAGCATGGCGTTGACGGAGAAATGCTTGCCGATGTCGCGCAGGAAGTCGAGGCAGTTCATGCTGCCGAACCAGTCGGCGTTGTTGGCCATAATGGCGGCGTTTTCGCCTTCAAAGTTCAAAAACGGTTTCAGTTGGTTGCGGATGCTTTCTACCCAGCCGGCAACGGTTTCGGCGGAATTCAAGCTGCGCTCCACCGCTTTGAAGCTGGGATCGCCAATCATACCGGTCGCACCGCCCACCAAAGCAATCGGCGTATGCCCCGCCTGCTGGAAACGGCGCAATGCCAACACGGGCAGCAAGTGGCCGATATGCAGGCTGTCGGCGGTCGGGTCGAAACCGCAGTAAAGGGCGATTTTTTGTTCGTTTAACAAAGCGTCTAAGGCTTCGATGTCGGTAGTTTGTGCGATAAGGCCGCGCGATTGTAGGTCTTGGATAACTGATTTCATTGAAACTTCCGTTGATTAAAATAGGCTAGATATTGATTTAGCAATTTCATGAATTTAATTATTTCTAAATTTTTGATCTTTTGAACATTATTTATACGGTCAAGTTATGTTTTTTGTATAATTTAGCTACAGTCCATTTGTGAAAAATTGTTTCTATGTAATGAAGCTCAGTTAATGCTTGGAATCTTAAAAATCTTATTTTTATTTTATCGGCTATTTCAGCAGCTTCTTCTAAATGTTTTGGATAGTTAGCGGGAAAATACTCTCCTGGTGGATAAAAACTTTTAGCATGTTTATTAAAATGCCATTCTGGTTCTCCAGTAATACTATTGTATTTAGGTTCCCATTCTGGAACTTGTATGTAGTTTCTTAGATAACTATACTCATTCATAATTTCTTTTAATTCGGTATTAAAATAGCATGAAACATGACTGGAAAAGCGAGTGCATTGTTTTTTCTCTTGAATATCATTACTCAACTTTTCCATATCTATAAAAAATGCACTAGGAACACGACCATTTAAATAAATACGTGAATCTAGGTATAAAATCCTCTCTTCTCCGATTCGTTCAATTATTTTTTTTGCATTTTGAATATCTTGTTGGAGTTTGCTTTCAAATACTGGACGAAGAACCGAAAATAATCCTGCTGATGAACCAATAAAATAAAATATATTTTTTATAATATCTATATAGTTGATATTAGACATTTTCTTAAGCTTTGAAGAAAGGTAGGCCAATAAAAGCTTAGCCTACCAAATTTGATTTGCATTCTTTATGCTTTCAGACGACCTTACTTACACATTAAACAAAAAGTGCATCACATCCCCGTCTTGCACAACATATTCCTTGCCTTCCACGCGCATTTTGCCGGCTTCTTTGGCTTTGGCTTCGCCGCCGAGCGAGACAAAATCGTCGTAGGAAATGACTTGGGCGCGGATGAAGCCGCGTTCGAAGTCGGTGTGGATGACGCCGGCGGCTTGCGGGGCGGTGTCGCCTTTGTGGATGGTCCAGGCGCGGACTTCTTTGACGCCGGCGGTGAAGTAGGTTTGCAGGCCCAGGAGGTCGTAGCCCGCGCGGATCAGGCGGTTCAGGCCGGGTTCTTCCAAGCCCATCTCGGCGAGGAATTCGGCTTTTTCGTCGTCTTCCAACTCGGCGATTTCGCTCTCCATCGCGGCGCATACGGCGACGACGGGGGCGTTTTCTTTTTCAGCCAATTCTTTCAGGCGGTCGAGATGCGGATTGTTTTCAAAACCGTCTTCGGCAACGTTGCCCACATACATGGCGGGCTTGGCGGTCAGCAGGAACAGCGGTTTGAGCATGGCGAGTTCTTCCGCGTCCAAACCGAAAGAGCGGACGGGTTTGCCTTCGTCCAGATGCGGCAGCAGTTTTTTGCACAGTTCGACCAGTTTTTGCGCGTCTTTGTCGCCTGAGCGGGCGCGTTTTTCTTCGCGGACGATGGCTTTTTCGACGCTGGCGAGGTCGGCAAGCGCTAGTTCGGTGCCGATGGTTTCGATGTCGGCAATCGGATCGACTTTGCCGGAAACGTGGACGATGTTGTCGTCGTCAAAGCAGCGCACGACGTTGACGATGGCGTCGGTTTCGCGGATGTTGGCGAGGAACTGGTTGCCCAAGCCTTCGCCTTTGCTTGCACCTGCGACCAAACCGGCAATGTCGACGAACTCGACGATGGCGGGCTGCATTTTTTGCGGGTTGACGATTTTCGCCAGCTCCGCCATGCGCGGGTCGGGTACTTCGACGATACCGACGTTGGGTTCGATGGTGCAGAAGGGATAGTTCGCCGCTTCGATGCCCGATTGGGTCAGCGCGTTAAAGAGGGTGGATTTGCCGACGTTGGGCAGGCCGACGATGCCGCATTTCAAGCTCATGGTTTTTCCTGAAAAGATAAAAGTTTAACGGCGGATTATAGCATATCGGGGAATGACTCAAAAACTGTAAAGGTCGTCTGAAAAGCGCGGTTTTATGCGGTGGGAACGGTTTGGTGTTTTCAGACGACCTCGACGAAGATGGGAACAGGTGGCGTGGGCTTTGCCCGCGAGAAATATGTTGGTCAATTTTGTTTGGTGTAAGGGGAAAAATATTTTGATTTTCGTGGGCAAAGCCCACGCTACGGTAGTGGCAGGCGTTTTATTCAAATCCATAATAAAGGTCGTCTGAAAACAAGGGTAGCGAGTTTTTCTACAACCACCACTTCGTTTTCAGACGACCTTTTGTGTATATAGATTTTTAATCAAACAGCAAAATCAGAAACAAAATAACTGCAATCACGCCCAGCCACATGCTTTGCCGTTGCTGTACTTTGACCAAATGGATATAGGCATCGCGCATTTCCTGCTGGCGGTTTTCGTCAACCAGCGCGCTGATTTTGCGCGGCAGGGAAGGGATTATTTGCGCCCAGTCGGGGGCTTCGTTTTTGAGGTTGCGCAAAAAGGCTTTAGGTCCGACCTGTTCGTTCATCCATTTCACTAAAAACGGTTTGGCGGTTTTCCACAAGTCCAAATCGGGATCAAGCTGCCGTCCCAAGCCTTCGATGTTGAGCAGCGTTTTTTGCAGCAACACAAGCTGCGGCTGGATTTCGACATTGAAGCGGCGGCTGACTTCAAACAGGCGCATCAGCACCAAGCCGAAGGAAATCTGCGAAATCGGTTTGTTGAACACAGGTTCGCACACGGCGCGGACAGCGGCTTCCAATTCTTCCGCACGCGTGTCGGCAGGCACCCAGCCCGATTCGATATGGGCGGTGGCGACGCGGTGGTAATCGCGGTTGAAGAAGGCGAGGAAGTTGATGGCGAGATAGCGCTTGTCGTAGTCGGTCAGCGTGCCGACGATGCCGAAGTCGAGGGCGATGTAGCGGTTGTCGGCGGCGACCAAAATGTTGCCGGGGTGCATGTCGGCATGGAAAAAGCCGTCGCGGAATACTTGCGTGAAGAAGATTTCCACGCCGTAATCGGCAAGTTTGTGCAAATCGATGCCGTCGGCTTTGAGTTTGGCGATTTCCGATACGGGCGTGCCGTCCATCCATTCGATGGTCAGTACGTCGCTGGTGCAGTAGTCGTAAAACACTTTAGGCACAATCAGCATATTGCTGTTTTGGAAATTGCGACCAAGCTGGCTGGCATTGGCGGCTTCGCGCATCAAGTCCAACTCGTCGTGCAGATATTTGTCGAACTCCGCCACCACTTCGCGCGGTTTCAAACGCTTGCCGTCGGCAAACAGACGCTCGACCCAAGCCGCGCCGAAGCGCATCAGCGACAAATCCTGTTCGATAACGGGCAGAAGGTTGGGGCGCAAGACTTTGACCGCCACTTGTTCGCCCGAATGCAGGCGGGCTTTGTGTACTTGGGCGATGGATGCGCTGGCGACGGGTTCGGTTTCAAATTCCGCGTACAGCGTTTCGATGGATTGCCCCAGTGATTTTTCGATTTGCGAGCGTGAAAGCTGCGCATCAAACGGCGGGACTTTGTCTTGCAGCTTTGCCAGTTCGACCGCGTAATCATGCGGAATCAAATCGGGGCGTGTGGACAGAACCTGCCCGAATTTGATGAAAATCGGCCCCAGGTTTTCTAGGGCAAGGCGCAGGCGGACGGCAGGCGGTTCGTTTTCCAATTCAGACGACTGCGGCAGCATTTTCAACAGCGTCCGCGTCCAGCCCGGACGGACAAGCGCGGCAAACAGCTCGGCGAGGCGGTAGAGGTAAAGCGTGCGGAGGATGGTTTTGATGCGTTTGAGCCGTTTCATGATTAAGCGCGGAAAATGCTGAAAGTCGAAATTATATAGTAAATAGGCCGTGCCCACACGGAATGGGATGGGGCTAAGACAAGGATGTGAGCGGGAATTGGCTTTGCGGGCGAGCGGATGGCGTTATAGTGGATTAACTTTAAACCAGTACGGCGTTGCCTCGCCTCGCCTTGCCGTACTATCTGTACTGTCTGCGGCTTCGTCGCCTTGTCCTGATTTAAATTTAATCCACTATAGATTCATAGAATCAAAAAGGTCGTCTGAAAACGTTGGGCAAAGCTGCTTGTCCGTTTTCAGACGACCTTTGTTTACGGCTATATATTATTCGCTCAAGAGCGCAATATCCGCTACCGCGTTCATCTGCTCTGCCAAGCGGTTCAGCAGGTTCAGACGGTTTTGTTTTACGGCGGAATCTTCAGCCATCACCATCACGCCGTCGAAGAAGGCATCGACTTGCGGTTTGACGGAAGCCAGTTCGGATAAGGCGGTCTGGAAATTGCCTTCGCCAACAGCGGCGGCAATTTTCGGCTGCAAACTTTGCGCGGCGGCGTACAGGGCTTTTTCTTCGTCCTGTTGCAGCAGGCTTTCATCGACTTCGCCCAGCGCGGCATCGGCTTTTTTCAGCAGGTTTTGCACGCGTTTGTTGGCAGCGGCGAGCGCGGCGGCTTCGGGCAGTTGTTTGAAAGCGGCAACGGCTTGCAGTTTGGCGGTCAAATCGTCTAAGCGGCGCGGCTGTTTGGCAAGTACGGCGGCAACAATGTCTTGTGGATAGTCGTTTTGCAACAACACGGCAAGGCGCGCCTGCATGAAGTCGGCGGTTTCAGACGGCGTTTTCTCGTTGAGCAAACCCTTGGGGAAGCTGTCGAAGGTCGTCTGAATCAGCTCGTTTACGTCCAAACCATACTGCATCAACATCCGCAAAATACCCAAGGCGGCGCGGCGCAGGGCGTAGGGGTCTTTGTCGCCGGTCGGAATCAGACCGATGCCCCAAATGCCGACCAAGGTTTCCAGTTTGTCGGCCAGCGCAACGGCAGTGGCGACTTTGCCGTTCGGCAGGTTGTCGCCGGCAAAACGCGGCTGGTAGTGCTGCTCGACGGCTTCGGCGATTTCTTCGGTTTCGCCGTCCAAGCGGGCATAGTATTTGCCCATCGTGCCTTGCAGTTCGGGGAACTCGCCGACCATTTCGGTCACCAAGTCGGCTTTTGCCAGACGCGCGGCGCGTTCGGCTGCGGCGGCATCTGCGCCCAAAGCTTTGGCGATGTGGGCGGCAATGCTTTGCAGGCGTTCGATGCGTTCGGCTTGCGAGCCGATTTTGTTGTGATACACCACGTTCGCCAGCTTGGGCAGGCGGCTTTCCAAAGTCGCTTTTTGGTCTTGTTTGTAGAAGAACTCGGCATCAGACAGGCGCGCGCGCAAGACGCGTTCGTTGCCTTGGATGATGTGCGACGGGTCTTCGGTTTGCAAGTTGGAGACCAGCAGGAAGCGGTTCATCAGCTTGCCGTTTCGGTCGAGCAGCGGGAAGTATTTTTGGTTTTGCTGCATGGTCAGAATCAGGCATTCCTGCGGCACGGCGAGGAAATGTTCTTCAAAACCGGCTTCCAAAACAACGGGGTATTCGACCAGCGCGGTAACTTCGTCCAACAATGCTTCATCGGCGGCTACGGTGGCTTTCAGACGACCTGCCTGTTCGTTCAAGGCCGTCTGAATCGCGGCTTTGCGCTCGGCAAACGAAGCAACGACTTTGCCTTGCTCGCGCATTTGTGTGGCGTAGCTGTCGGCGTTTGTAATAGTGATTTCGCCGTTGGACAGGAAGCGGTGTCCCAAGGTTTGATTGCCGCTTTGCAGGCCCAAGACGCTGACGTCCTCGATGTCGCCGCCGTGCAGCACAATCAGCCCGTGAACGGGACGCACGAAGGTAAACGTGCTGCTGCCCCAACGCATCACTTTGGGAATCGGCAGTTTCTTAACCGCTTGATTGATAATGTCTTCCAAAAGTTCTCCCAACGGTTTGCCGGTTTGGACGTATTCGTAGGCGTACACATCCTGCTTGCCGTCGTGGATGATGGTCAAGTCTTCGATTTTCGCACCCGCACCGCGCGCAAAACCTTCCAAAGCCTTGGTCGGCGCACCGTCTTTCATGGCATTCGTCACGGCAGGGCCTTTTTTCACGATTTTCTGATCGGCTTGCACGGCTTTGACGTTTTTAACTTGAACGGCCAAACGGCGCGGCGATGCGTAGGCGGTATATTCGGCTGCACCGTCAATCAGTTGAGTTTTTTCCAAGCCTTCGGCAACAGAAGCGGCGAAGTGGTTGCCTAAATTATTCAGGGCTTTTGGGGGAAGTTCTTCGGTAAGGAGTTCGATTAAAAGGGTTTGGGTTGTCATGTGAGACTTTCTGCTCTTTACATTTGTCGGTTTTAATTTCGTTGAAGCGGATACTTTCAGACGACCTCTGGCTGGAAACCCCGTCTTGGTTTGATTTGTCTGAAAGTTTGGTGATAAAGCCATCGGATTCACGCGCCGGTATGGTGTGCAGTGCCGATGTCTGTTTGATTTGGTGCAGATTATGCCACAATTGCGCCTTTTCTGCGGCGTGATTATTAGAGAAGTTGGTAATAGAAGCGGGCAGAGGGTGATGAAGATAGGGGATAAAGCTGCCGGATAAGGATAATTTCCTTGTTTTGCCCTGATTTCAAATCAATCTGTCGTTGCATTGGGTGATCGTATTATGTGCTTTCATATTGGTGCGGGTGTGTTTGGCAGGTTAAAAGAAAAAGGTCATCTGAAACTGTAAACAGTCTTTCAGACGACCTTTTTTAAAGGAGACGGTCATTAGAATTATTGACGTTTCGCGCCGTAACCGCCGATGAGGTGTTCGCTGCCGTCTTGGTTTTTCAGACCATAAGTACCGCCGATTTCAGCAGCTTTTGCACCGTAGAATTTACCGCTCAAATTACCTTTCAGACCTGCTGCGGCTGCTTCAACCGAACCCAGGAAGAGGTTGCCGTTTTCCCATTTCGCCGTACCTTTCATGTCGTACTTCGCATCGGCTTCGCTTACGCGGCGGCCGTTGGCGTCGAGGGAGTGGAATTGGGAATTGGCAGTTTCAAAGCGTACGCCTTTCAAACCAAAATCGACGATGGCTTTAACATCCGCCGTCAGCTGACGGCTTTGATCACCTTTCACAACATAGGCAGTAGTCAAGCCGTTGTAAGTTGCCGTACCTTTTTCCGGCAGGTCGGTGAACTTGGTCTCATCGCCTAAGCTTTGATAGCCGTAAATCACACCGGATTTCGGATCAATGTAGTGGGCGAAAGTTTGGTAAGTCCAACCGGCAGCGGCAGGATCGTGCATAACGATCTGCGTACCATCGACAAAGCGGATGACGTAGATGCCGTCGAATCGTTTGTCAAACACCAAACCATCGGCATCAGTGCGGAAATAGGCAATTTGATTCATGGAATCTTGAGTATATTTTGTCAAACCTGCACGAAGTTGACGTTTTAAGTCATACAGGTCTGACAGTTCTTTGATTTTGGCTTCAATTTCTGCAATTTTGTTTGTATCAATGCCTTCAGTACCGCCTTCTTTTGCTTTTTTAAGGTTTTCCCGTTCGGTCTTCAATTGTTTGAAGATTTCGACAATACGGTCGTCCAAAGTTGATTTGCCGTATTCGTATTTGGTATTTTTTTCGCTGCCATCTTGTTCGCTGATATCGGCTTTTGTGTTGCCTTTGGAATTGATTTTTGCGATGAGGGAATCGGTGGTTGTCCATTCGGGTTGCGTTGCACTGCCATTCGCATTTTTATTGAATAGTACAATTCCATCCAATTTCACTTCATCGTTGGCTTTAAAATCTAAAGAGCTGATCAAGCCGCCTTGATCTTTGTTTTGGTTGTCCGTTTGGAATTGTTCTCCTGTTTCTTTTTGGCGCAATTGAACATTTGGGTTGTTTTGCTGTGCACTGGCTGAAGAAATGAAGCTGGTGTGCAGCGGTGTAGCGAGGTTTAAAGTTTCCAGCGGAGCTTCATCAATCAGACCGGCGAGGTTATCGGCATGATTGTTGCGAGGTGCTGCGGCTGCTACGGTATTGCTATTATTGTTGTTGGTAGCGCTGGGGGCGGCATTGCTTGGGCTGCTGTTTTTAGCAGGGCTGCCGTTGCCACTTGTGCTGGTTGATCCGGTGGAAAGAGTGGATGCGCCACCGCTGCCACCGCCGCCTCCACAGGCAGACAGGATTGCCGCGCTGATGGCGGTTAAGATGATGGTTTTGATTTTAGTGTTGATTGCAGACATATTGTCCCCTTTTTTGTTGATTGGAATGGTGCTTTTTTATCAAATGGCATAAAGTATTATCATAGATATAATTATGACAAAAATAAACTGTTTTTTACATTTGTTGGGATAATTGTCCATCGATATGCGGTTTGTGTTTGATTTGTACGACATAAAGGTCGTCTGAAAATGCTTGAAGCTGCCAGTTGCGGTTGTCTGCTTTAATCGGGCTTCGTTTTCAGACGACCTGCCATTACAATCACGTTTTATTTTAGAGAAGAATTTATGCGTCATTTTGTGTCTGTAATTTTGTGTTCATGTTTCCTCGTTGCGTGCTCCACTCCTATGGCTCCTCAAAATATTTCTACTGCTTCCGCCCGTTGGGCGACTTTGGTAAAGCAAGATGCTAATTTGTACCGTATTGACGATAAGCTTTACCGCAGTGAGCAGCCGGTTGCGGAAGATGGGGAACTGATTGAGCAACTCGGTATCCGTAGTGTGATTAATTTGCGATTTTTTGATCGGAACGACAACGAAACACATTTAAAAGGCCGCAATTTGATGCTGCTGAACCGTCCTTTGTTGACGTGGAAAATTAAGCCTAAAGATATCGCGCAAACTCTTTTCTTAATTGAAAAGCAACAGAAATACGGTCCTGTATTGGTTCATTGCTATCATGGGGCTGACCGTACAGGTTTGATTTCCGGAATGTACCGTATTATTTATCAGGGTTGGTCGGTGGAAGAGGCCAGGTTGGAAATGCAACATGGTCCTTATGGTTATCATAGTATCTGGAAAAATATTGAGAATTTGTTTACCGAAGAAAAGGTGCAGGAGGTGCGCGAACATTTGGAACGTCTGCGAAAAGAGGGATGATGTTGAATGTAAGGTAAGGCCTGGATTAGGCGTCTTGGAATGATAACGGTGTTGGTTTTAACTTATCTTTATCATTTTCTTGCGCTTACGGTATGGTGTTTGGCGTACACTTTGCCGGTCTCTTCAAACTAAGAATGATTCTTATGTATTACGGTGAGCGCTTTAATGCGTATACTCATTTGATCGGCGCCATGCTGGCTGTTGCGGCATTGGTGCTGATGATTATTAAGGCGGATGATTCATATCGGCTTGCCAGTGCGATTACTTATGGTGTTTGCCTGTCTTTGCTGTATTTGGGCTCAACGTTGTACCACAGTATTCCTCAACCTAAAATTAAGGCTGTCTTGCAAAAAGTGGATCATTGCATGATTTATCTGTTGATTGCAGGCAGCTATACCCCGTTTACCTTGATTCCTCTTAAGGGAGAATGGGGTTGGTCGCTTTTCGGTGTGTCATGGGGCTTGGCATTTTTAGGGATTATTCAAGAGCTTACGATAGGGAGAAAGAGTGAAAAACGGCTGTTGTCCATGATTATTTATGTGGTGATGGGATGGTTGATTTTGGTTGCTTTATTTCCATTGGTTCAATCGCTTTCATCTGCCGGGCTGTTTTGGCTTGCGTTGGGCGGTATATTGTATAGCGTCGGTATCTATTGGTTTGTGAATGATAAAAAGATTAAACATGGTCATGGTATTTGGCATTTGTTCGTTCTTGGTGGAAGCTTGGCTCAATTTGTCTGCATCTATTTTTATGTACTTTAAGAGGCTGACGGTTTGTATAGTGGATTAACTTTAAATCAGGATAAGGCGACGAAGCCGCAGACAGTACAGATAGTACGGAACCGA
>CAUSOO010000016.1:0-39051 GCA_963533245.1 uncultured Neisseria sp. | reverse complement strand
TTGAGCTAAGGCGAGGCAACGCCGTACTGGTTTAAAGTTAATCCACTATATTATTCACTATAAACTTTCTCTTTAAGGAGGCGTAGTGATGATGCGGGGAAAATTGAATTTGATGGCAAATAAAAAGTCGTCTGAAAATTTCAGACGACTTTTTCATGAAGAGTAATCTTAACTGCCGATTAATTTCAAATGTTGACCGGGTGTCACGCCATTGGTATTTCGATTCCAGCGGCGGATATCGTTTACATCTACGTTGAATCGGTTGGCGATGGTATTCAAAGTATCGCCTCTGCGAACGGTATAAGAAACGTTTCGGATACTGTTTCGAGTTTTGGCGGGCGCTGCGGTCACACGCAACAGCTGACCTTTACGGATGTTATTGCCTTTGATGTTGTTGGCAATAATCAAATCAGCAACGCTTAAGTTGTAACGACGTGAGATATTAAACAGCGTATCGCCATCGGCTACACGGTGCATGCCCGCACCTGTGGTTTGAGATTGCTGCTGATTGCCCGCACGGGCCAAACGTGCCTCAGTGCGGCTTTGTTGTTTGGCGGTATTGGCGGCAATACGCTCGCTACGCGCTTTGACTGCGTCGGATGCAATATTGTGTTCACTGGCGGCTTGCGCGACTGCTACATTTTCAGTTTGAGTACGAAGATTTGAATCTACCAACGCCATCAGTTCATCGGCTGTTTCAGCAGCTTGCGTCGGAGCAGCTTGGGCAGTAGTCAGCTCAGTAGTTGTATTTGCGGCAGTTTGCTCGACAACGGCAGGCTTGCTTTCAGCTTGAGACAGTTGGGCAAACACTTCAGGAATACGCTCTTCTTTGACATTTGCCGATGCCAAATCTGCTGAAGAGTTGGTTTGAACAGTGGTTTCAGGTGTGGTTGCGATGTCTGCTTTGGCAACGGTAGTAGGAGTTGCAGAGGCAATTTTGCTTTCTCCGCCAACAGAGACTGATTGAGCGACAGCAGTTTCGGATACTGCTTTTTTGCCAAGGGCTACATAATCTGTTGGTACTGCTGCAACGGGTTTAATGTTGGCAAAATCCATTGTAGGAATATTTGCTTTTGCCGTTTTAATAGGTGCCATTTCCGGCATATTGGAACGGTAAGTATCCGGTCTGTTATCAACATCGATGAATGAGAGTGTATCAGGTGTCGCCGAATTAGCTGCTTTATTCTTGGCTACCAAAATACTGCGGTCGGAAGACAGGGAGTTATTTCCCAAGCCGTTCAGTCGTTTGATTTCGGCAACGCTCATACCGGTTTCTGCTGCGATGGCGTTCAAGCTGGTATTGTTTCGGGATGTGTATACGTTCCAAGACAACAAAGTATCGGGATTTGCGTTTCGGTAGTTTTTCTCGAAAGAAGCCACAGAATCAACAGGCAGCAACAGGCGGCGATTGTTTTTCGGGATGAATACAGGCGCATTGAATCCCGGATTGAGTGTCAGCAATTCGCTTTCGCTGATGTTGGCGAAGCGGGCGATAGTGCTGTTGTCAATCGGCTTGTCGATGCTCAGGGATTTGAAATACGGCTGATTATTGATTTCGGTGATATTCATGCCGAAAGTTTGCGGGTTGGCAACGATATTGCGTACGGCCAAGAGTTTGGGAACGTAATTCCGTGTTTCGTCAGGCATGCGCAGATTTTCGTAAATCGGCTCCAAACCTTGCGCGCGCGCACGATTGACGGCACGGCCGACATTACCTTCGCCCCAGTTGTAGGCAGCCAGTGCAAGGGACCAGTCGCCGAATAATCCGTGCAGGTATTGCAGGTAATTCAATGCTGCGTCAGTTGCTGCGTAGACATCGTGACGGCCATCATACAAAGGGGTTTTTTCCAAGCCGTAGTGGCGACCCGTTGCAGGCATAAACTGCCACAGACCGGATGCGCCGACATGTGATTTTGCTTTGGTAACGAATGCGCTTTCGATAAACGGCAGCAATGCGATTTCGGCAGGCATATTGCGTTTTCTGACTTCGTTGGCAATATGGTACATATAGGGTTTGCTGCGGGTAATGGTGCGGTCGAAGTAGGCACTATTGGCAGCGAATTTGCTCTCATGGCGGCGAACAAGTTCGGAATTGACCTCGTTCATACGGAAATCCTTGCGCAACGATGCCCAAAGGCTGCCCGTTCCGAAAGTTTGCGCTTTGGCTTGATCCAAAAGAGAGGAATTGAGGCGCATCATTGCCATACCTACTTGATCTGGTGTGGCATTTTGAGCGTATGCTGCGCCGGAAGCTGCGGATAAACTTGAAATGGTAAGTGCGATGGTTTTCAGTTTTGCCATGATGAATCAATAATTATCAATGATATAAGGTTAAATTTAGTCTACCCGATGGTACTGTTTGAAGATGTAGCCGTCAAGGTAAAGGGGGTGAAATTTACATATGCTTGGGTCTTAATGTTAAAATCTGTGGCATAAATACGGCGATTGCATTGTATTTTTCTATCGGACAGTAGAAATGAACGCATGAAACAGTTAATAGGATAACGACTATGGATGTATGGTTTGAAGATACGGCTATGGGGCGTTATGTTGCTCAGAACGAAGCTGCTTTTTTTGAGCGGCATTTGCAATATTTTGACGGACAGACCGTTGTCCAACAAGGCGGTCAATGGTTAAGGTCGTCTGAAAACGTGGTTGCCGTACCCCGTGATGTATTGATGACGGCGGACGCTATGGCTTGGGAAAGTCATTCTATTGATGTGCTGCTGATGCCGCACAGTCATGAAACTGCTGCGCTGACGCAAGTGCTGCATGAAGCGTCCAGGGTGTTGAAACCTGAAGGGCGGTTGGTTTTGACGGGGTTTAATCCGAAATCTTTGTGGTTTTTCAGCAAGTGGTTTGATGGAACGCACCTGCCTAAAAAGGAGCATTGCCTGACTTTGCCGGCTTTGAAGAAGCGGCTGGCGGATTTGGATTTTGAGGTGGAATTCGGGAAGTTTATGGTGTACCTGCCTGCTGTGAATTCGCAAAAGGGGCTGCGGTTTTGGCGTTTTATGGAGAAGGCGGGGGAAAGGTGGTGGCCGCAGTGCGCGGCGGTGTACGGTTTGGTTTTGGTCAAGCGTATGGCGGGGGTTACGCCGTTGCCGGAGTTTGAAAAAATATTGGGAACGCAGACGGTGGCTTTGGGTGCGGCACGGATTTCGGATTGAGAAATGCGGCGTTGTTAAAACTGGCATGACTGGTTTTCAGACGACCTTTTGAGGCTGAACATTTGAAAACGGGAGGTTTGACTCCATAAATATAGCCTCTTCTATATTTGTCATTCTGCCTTGAATTTGTTGCTTTCTGCCTGTAAAGCCGATTGGTTGCAAATTGTCAGGCTGCGTTGGCATCGGTAGAATCTTAGGTCGTCTGAAAAAGGCGATGTTGACTGTATTAGCTTGAGGATAAAGAAAAATGCCGGAATTGCCTGAGGTAGAAACGACGTTGCGCGGTATCAGCCCGCATATTCAAGGTAAAACGGTGGCGGATGTCGTGTTGCGCCAAACCAAGCTGCGCTGGCAGATCAATCCGCAGTTGGCGGAGCTTTTAGCGGGGCAGGAGGTGTTGAGCTGTCGTCGGCGGGCGAAATATCTGATTATCGGTTTTGCAACGGGTATCTTGTTGATTCATTTAGGCATGTCGGGCAGTTTGCGGATTTTTACGGACGGCGATGCGCGGATTGATCATCCTGATAAACATGATCATGTGGACATTGTGTTTGCGGACGGAATAGTCTTGCGCTATCACGACCCGCGTAAGTTCGGTGCGATTTTGTGGTATGAAGGCATTGCCGAGCATCATCCGCTTCTTGAAAAACTGGGCCCCGAGCCGCTTTCAGACGACTTCTCCGCCGAGTATCTATACCAAAAATTTAAAACGCAAAAACGCGCGGTCAAGCTGGCTTTGATGGACAATGCCGTCGTGGTCGGCGTGGGTAATATTTATGCGAACGAAAGCCTGTTTAAATCGGGCATATCGCCACACCGCCCTGCGGACAAGGTTAAGAAAAAAGAATGCGCTGTCTTGGTGGAAACGATTAAAGCGGTATTGCAGCGCGCGATTGAAACCGGCGGCAGCACGTTGCGCGACTTTGTCAACAGCGACGGCAAAAGCGGCTATTTCCAGCAGGAATATACGGTGTATGGCAGGCACAACGAACCCTGCGTCCGTTGCGGCGGTTTGGTGCAGAAGGAAGTTTTAGGGCAGCGCGGGACGTTTTATTGTCCGAACTGCCAAAAATAATGTATGAACCTGTTTTCAGACGACCTCTTTGTCATCTGGGTCGTCTGAAAACGTTATTACTATGATTTGATACACATTTAAGACGAAAAGAAAAACAGTTATGCACTCACAAAAAGCCCCGTTTTTTACCCGTTTGGGCAGATTGTTCCGCTTGGCGGGATGGCTGTTCCGAACCGGAAGGCATTTGCGCCGTATCGATGCCGGCAATCCTGCCGAACGCGATCATGCAGTCATCACTTTAGGCAAAGGCGCGCTGGAAGCCTTGGATATCGAATTGGAAATCGGCACGCCGCCCGCGGATAATGTGAGTGGTGTTTTGGTGGCGGCAAACCATGTGTCGTGGCTGGATATTTTCGCCATGAGCGCGGTTTATCCGAGCAGCTTTATCGCCAAGCAGGAAATCAAAGACTGGCCGGTCTTGGGCAAAATGGGGCAAAACGCAGGCACGGTGTTTATCAACCGCAATTCCCGCCGCGATGTCGAGCCGATTAACCAAGCCATTTGCGCTGCGTTGAAAGCCGGGCAGAATGTCAGCTTTTTCCCCGAAGCGCGGACTTCTTTGGGCTTGGATATTTTGCCGTTCAAAGCCGCGCTCTTCCAATCCGCCATCGATGCCGACGCGCCTGTTCAGGCAGTTACGCTGCGCTATTATGATGATGCCGGTAAAAGGACGACTGTGCCGTCTTATGCACAAGTCGATTTGGTGCGCTCGCTCTGGCGCATCGTTTCCATGAAAAAACTGCGCATCCGTATCGATTTTGCCGCCCCGATTCGCCCCGGCAAAGACGAAGACCGCTTTATGTTGAAAGACAAAGTAGAAAGCAGCATCCGCGAAGTCGTATTGTCCGACGCACACGATTCCGAAAAATAATTCCAAGCCAGGGGCTTGTTTTCTTTCAGACGACCTCTATTTAAATGAAACGTTCGCAGGTTGAGTTTCATAGTTTCAGATAATTAATATTATTTGAACTATAAATTATACAAATCAAACTCCCTGCGCTAGAATGCACACATTCACTCGTATCATTCCCTAAACCTAAAATTTCAAGGAGATCCAAAATGGCTTTGCAAGATCGTACCGGTCAAAAAGTACCTTCCGTCGTATTCCGTACCCGCGTGGGCGACACTTGGAAAGATGTTTCCACCGATGATTTGTTCAAAGGCAAAAAAGTAGTCGTATTCTCTCTGCCCGGCGCATTTACTCCGACTTGTTCTTCTTCCCACCTGCCACGTTACAACGAATTGTTCGGCGCGTTCAAAGAAAACGGCGTTGACGCAATCTACTGCGTATCTGTAAACGATACTTTCGTGATGAACGCTTGGGCTGCTGAAGAAGAAGCTGACAACATCTACATGATTCCTGATGGCAACGGCGAATTTACCGAAGGCATGGGCATGCTGGTCGGCAAAGAAGACTTGGGCTTCGGCAAACGCTCTTGGCGTTACTCTATGCTGGTTAACGACGGCGTGGTTGAAAAAATGTTCATCGAGCCTGAAGAGCCGGGTGATCCTTTCAAAGTGTCTGACGCTGACACTATGTTGAAATTCATCGCTCCTGACTGGAAAGCTCAAGAGTCTGTTGCCATCTTCACCAAACCCGGCTGCCAATTCTGCGCTAAAGCTAAAAAAGCTCTGCAAGACAAAGGTCTGTCTTACGAAGAAATCGTATTGGGCAAAGATGCAACTGTTACTTCCGTTCGCGCCATTACCGGCAAGATGACTGCTCCTCAAGTCTTCATCGGCGGCAAATACATTGGCGGCAGCGAAGATTTGGAAGCTTACTTGGCTAAAAACTAATTGCCTGATGCTGGGGGTCTGTCGATATTCAATAGTTTCCGTGTCTTTTTATATCCAAAGCGGCATTTTCTGCGTTGGAAACAAAAATCCACTTGGAAAATTGAATGTCGACAAACCCTAAAGACGGTTTGAAAAAGCCGTCTGAACAGAAAAATAGAGTTATTCAGACGATACGCTACACGGTCGTTCTGAATAGCTCTATATTTACAAGTAGAATTTGAGATTATTGTTTTAAATCTATATTTTAAAAATGGCTATTGATTTTATGTTATCGATAGTTTATTAAAAGGTCGTCTGAAAACTTGATACGCTTCACGCTGATACCGCTTCGGACGCTCAACAAAAAAGGACAAAGATTATGAAAAAAATTCAAGCAGATGTCGTCGTAATCGGCGGCGGTACTGCCGGCATGGGCGCGTTTCGCAATGCCCGTTTACATTCGGACAATGTTTACCTGATTGAAAACAACGTGTTCGGCACGACCTGCGCGCGCGTGGGCTGTATGCCTTCCAAACTCTTGATTGCCGCCGCAGAGGCGCGCCATCACGCATTGCATACCGATCCGTTCGGCGTGCATTTGGATAAAGACAGCATCGTCGTCAACGGCGAAGAAGTGATGCGGCGCGTCAAATCCGAGCGTGACCGTTTTGTCGGCTTTGTCGTTGCCGATGTGGAAGAATGGCCTGCCGACAAGCGCATTATGGGTTCGGCTAAATTTATCGACGAGAATACCGTCCAAATCGACGACCATACCCAAATCACGGCAAAAAGTTTCGTGATTGCTACCGGTTCGCGTCCCGTCATCCTGCCGCAGTGGCAGTCTTTGGGCGACCGTTTGATTATCAATGATGACGTTTTCTCATGGGATACGCTGCCTAAGAGCGTCGCCGTGTTCGGACCGGGTGTTATCGGTTTGGAACTGGGTCAAGCATTGCACCGTTTGGGTGTAAAAGTCGAAATTTTCGGCTTGGGCGGCATCATCGGCGGCATTTCCGACCCCGTCGTTTCAGACGAGGCGAAAGCCGTGTTCGGCGAAGAATTGAAACTGCATCTGGATGCTAAAACCGAGGTCAAACTCGACGCAGACGGCAATGTAGAAGTTCATTGGGAGCAAGACGGCGAAAAAGGCGTATTTGTTGCCGAATATATGCTGGCAGCCGTAGGCCGCCGTCCGAACGTTGATAATATCGGTTTGGAAAACATCAATATTGAAAAAGACGCGCGCGGCGTACCCGTTGCCGATCCGCTGACCATGCAAACCAGCATTCCGCATATCTTCATCGCGGGCGACGCGTCCAATCAACTGCCTTTGCTGCACGAAGCTGCCGACCAAGGCAAGATTGCCGGCGACAATGCGGGCCGCTACCCGAATATCGGCGGCGGTTTGCGCCGCAGCACCATCGGCGTGGTGTTCACCAATCCCCAAATAGGCTTTGTCGGTTTGAAATACGCGCAGGTTGCCGCGCAATACCAACCTGACGAATTTGTCATCGGCGAAGTATCGTTCAAAAACCAAGGCCGCAGCCGCGTAATGCTGGTAAACAAAGGCCATATGCGCCTGTATGCCGAAAAAGCCACCGGCCGCTTCATCGGCGCGGAAATCTTAGGTCCGGCCGCCGAACATTTGGCGCACCTGTTGGCATGGGCGCATCAAATGAAGATGACCGTTCCGCAAATGCTGGATATGCCGTTCTACCATCCCGTTATCGAGGAAGGTCTGCGCACCGCGTTGCGCGATGCCGATGCGAAGTTGAAACAGGTTTGATGGGTTGACCTAATCGGTCTGCTAGAATGAAAGGTCGTCTGAAAACCTGATTTAAGGTTTTCAGACGACCCTTTTGTCTTTGCGTTGCGGAAGAAAATCAGTTGCTGGGTAATGTGTAGTTCGGATATTTGTATCCGAAGAATATTTGATGTTTCTGTTTCCTTTACGCGTTGTGGCAGATGGAGATGTCAGATTCAAGAATTCGACCTACGGCAGACTGACCTACGACAGATTTGGCTACCGGAGCGAGAGGTCGTCTGAAAACTCGAATTTGAAGGTAAGAATAAGAATCCTTTAAATCTTGAGTATTCATTAAAACCTGTTCAGATGGTTGCTATCAGCTGGGTTCTGTATGTTACAGGGCTTGGCTTTTTTTATTTCAAACGGCATTGTCCGCAGTAATCAGGAAAGATTAAAAGGAAAGAGGGGGTAATTTTAACCGGCTTTCTAAGCGTTTCTTAAAAATCCATTGCATTTTCGCTCAATCCATTAACATTTAACCTTGTTGGAAACGCAATTTGTTTGTTAGTATTAAGCCATTGCCGTTACGTCCGCATCACGGCGGCGACGGACAACCTCCAAGACGGACAACCTCCAAATAGAAAGGACACATATCATGGCTAAATTATTGGTCGCTCCGGTATCCGCCGGTTTGGACGTAGCAGCAGCAAGCAAAGCCTTTGCCCAAGCTTTGGGCGCGCAAGTTTTCCAACCGCTCGACGCATCCGCCGAAACTCTGTTGGCACAAGGCAAAAGCGACGACTGGTTTGACGCTGTGGTCGGCAAAGCCGTCGCACTCAATACCGACAATCTTGTTATCGAAGGTATCGCCCCCGAAGCGGACAAACTCTTCCTGTCCGGCAAAAACGTCGAGCTGGCATTGTCTTTGGATGCAGGCGTAGTCTTGGCATTGCAATCTGATAGTGCTGACGCAGCCGAAGCGGCACACCGAATCAACCTTGCCAAACAGCTTTACACCAACGCACCGGGTCTTTTGGAAGGCTTCATTATTGAAGGCGCGGCAGCATACGTAGGCGAAGAAGTTGCCCGCCTAACCGGACTGACGTTCTACGGCTCAAGCAGCGCGCTCAAAGACGTATCTGCTTTGGCAAAACGCGAAGCATCCCGCCTTTCTCCCGCCCAATTCCGTTACAACCTGATTGATTTTGCCCGCAAAGCCGATATGCGCATTGTCCTGCCTGAAGGTGCAGAACCGCGTACCGTCGCCGCAGCCGCCATCTGCCACGAAAAAGGCATTGCCCGCTGCGTCTTGCTTGCCAAACGCGAAGAAGTTGAAGCCGTTGCCAAAGAACGCGGCATCAGCCTGCCTGACTCGTTGGAAATCATCGATCCCGCTACATTGGTCGAACAATACGTCGAGCCGATGTGCGAATTGCGCAAATCCAAAGGCCTGACGCCTGAAGACGCCCGCAAACAACTGCAAGACACCGTCGTCCTCGGCACCATGATGATGGCGCAAAACGACGTGGACGGCTTGGTATCCGGTGCCGTTCATACGACCGCCAACACCATCCGCCCCGCCTTGCAGCTGATTAAAACCGCACCGGGCGCCAGCCTCGTGTCCAGTGTATTCTTCATGCTGCTGCCCAACCAAGTCCTCGTCTTCGGCGACTGCGCGGTCAACCCGAACCCGACGCCCGAACAGCTTGCCGATATCGCCATCCAATCCGCCGATACCGCCAAAGCCTTCGGCATCCCGCCTAAAGTTGCCATGATTTCCTACTCCACCATCAACTCAGGCAGCGGCCCTGATGTCGATGCCGTGATTGAAGCGACCAAACTGGCGAAAGAAAAACGCCCGGATTTGGAAATCGACGGCCCGCTGCAATACGATGCGGCTACCGTGCCTGAAATCGGCAAAACCAAAGCCCCTGAAAGCACCGTCGCCGGTCAGGCAACCGTCCTGATCTTCCCAAGCCTCAACACCGGCAACTGTACCTACAAAGCCGTACAACGCAGCGCCAACGTCCTGAGCGTCGGTCCTCTGTTGCAAGGTTTGCGCAAACCGGTCAACGACCTCTCCCGCGGCGCATTGGTAGAAGACATCGTCTTCACCATCGCCCTGACAGCGGTTCAGGCAAAACAAATGGCAAACTGATTACTTGAATTTTTAAAGTAAACACAGGTCGTCTGAAAACCTATCAATAAGGTTTCAGACGACCTTTTTATAGTGGATTAAAATAAAAATGAGACAAGGCGGCAACGCCCGCCGTGTACGGGTAGTATAGTGGATTAACTTTAAACCAGTACGGCGTTGCCTCGCCTTGTCGTACTATCTGTACTGTCTGCGGCTTCGTCGCCTTGTCCTGATTTAAATTTAATCCACTATACATTTTGGCATAGCCCAAACAGGTTAAGCACAACTCCTTCGTCTGTCTCAATCTTCTTTTCAGCTTTCAAAACGCCGTCCGAAACTGCTTACTTCAAACCTCCTTCCCCCGCTTTTCAGACGACCTCCTGCCCGCTATAATACGTCTGCAAATTATTTGCATTATCATTTAATTCAGGAGAAACGCATGAGCACCCGTACCGAACACGACACCATGGGCAATGTCGAAGTCCCGTCCGAAGCCTATTGGGGCGCGCAGACCCAGCGCAGCCGCAACAATTTCAAAATCGGCGGCGAAACTCTGCCGCAGCCGCTGATTTATGCTTTGGCGCTGGTGAAAAAAGCCGCCGCAGCCACCAATGTTTCCCTCGGCAGGATTAAGCCTGAGCAGGCGGATTTGATTACGCAGGCGGCGGACGACGTGTTGAACGGCAAGCTCGACGGGCAGTTTCCTTTAGTGGTTTGGCAGACCGGCTCCGGCACGCAGTCCAATATGAACATGAACGAAGTGCTGGCGAACCGCGCCAACGAAATCGCCGGTACGGGTTTGGCGGCGTATCAGCCCGTCCATCCCAACGACCATGTGAACCACGCGCAATCGACCAACGACGCGTTCCCGACCGCCATACACGTCGCCGCCGCGATTGAAATCAACCGCCACCTCATCCCCGCCGTCCAAGCCCTGCGCGACACATTGGACAAAAAAGCCAAAGAATTCGCCCCCATCGTCAAAATCGGCCGCACCCACTTGCAGGACGCGACGCCGCTGACTTTGGGACAAGAGTTTTCCGGCTACGTTTCCCAGCTCGACCACGGCTTAGGCCGTCTGAACGACGCACTCAAAGGTTTATACGAACTCGCCTTGGGCGGCACGGCGGTCGGTACGGGCTTGAACAGCCATCCCGAATACGCCGAAAAAGCCGCCGCCAAACTCGCCGAACTGTCCGGCCTGCCGTTTGTCAGCGCGCCGAACAAATTTGAAGCCTTGGGCGGACGCGATGCCGCCGTCGCCGCTTCGGGCGCATTGAAAACGCTGGCGGCAAGCCTGAACAAAATCGCCAACGACATCCGCTGGCTGGCAAGCGGCCCGCGCTGCGGTTTGGGCGAAATCAAAATCCCCGAAAACGAGCCGGGTTCGTCCATCATGCCGGGCAAAGTCAACCCGACCCAATGCGAAGCGATGACCATGGTGTGCTGCCAAGTGTTCGGCAACGACGTCACCATCGGCATGGCGGGCGCGTCGGGCAATTTCGAGCTGAACGTCTATATGCCCGTTATCGCCTACAACCTCTTGCAATCCATCCGCCTCTTGGGCGACGCGTGCAACAGCTTCAATGAACACTGCGCCGTCGGCATCGAACCCGTACCGGAAAAAATCGACTATTTCCTGCACCATTCCCTGATGCTCGTTACTGCGTTAAACCGTAAAATCGGCTACGAAACCGCCGCCAAAGTCGCCAAAACCGCCTATAAAAACGACAAATCGCTGCGCGAAACCGCCGTCGAATTGGGCTTATTGACAGGCGAAGAGTTTGACGAACTGGTCGTCCCCGCCGATATGGTTCATCCGCGCTGATTGACGGTTTGAAATACGGCAAAGGTCGTCTGAAAATGTTTCAGACGACCTTTTTTGATGTTTGAAACCGTCAAACGGCTTTTATTTGTCGTGGCGCACCATTTTCGGCGCGTAGCGTCCGGCGCGTTCTTTGAGGCGTTTGACCAGCCCTTCGGTAGTGTTCGGTACGCCGTCGACACAGAAGGCCTGGTAGAGGACGGCGCGCATTGCGTCGTTTTTGTTGAAGGTTGAGCCTATGGGTTTCCATTCGGCTTTGCGCGGCTCGATCCAGCGGCGGTTGACGGTGTCGCCGTAGCCGAACACTTTATAAGACGAGCGTTTGTCTTTGCCGTAGGTGAAGGAAGAGCGGGCGCAGAAGAGGCCTTCGACGGTCAGGTTGTCATGGCCTTTGTCGGAACGGACGTTGAGGATGTAGCGGATGCTGCCGTCGGGAGAGGGCATGATTTGCAGGCTGCTGAGGAGGATTTTGGGCTGTTTGCCGTAGTCTTCGCTGACGTAAAGGTCGAACCAGTCGCCGGATTGGGTGTCGGGCAGTGGCGGGAGCGCGGTTTTTTGTTCGGCGAACTCGCGGGCTGCGGCTTCTTCGGGGCTTTCTTTGTAGCGTGTGTTGAAGGGGGTATCTTTTTCGCTGAATCCGGCGGCGTTGACTGCCGTGGCGGCGAGGCAGAGGGTCAGGAGGGCGAGACGGCGCATGGTGTGCTCCAAAGTGAAAAACGGCTTTATTTTATGGGTTCGGCGGGGTGGGGTGCAAGTAAGTACGGTATAATTCATGTTAATCCTTTTAACGGAACATCGGAAAATATGAACGCACACACCTTAGACCTGAAGGGGCTCAGATGCCCTTTGCCGATTTTGAAAACCAAAAAAGCCTTGGCGCAAATGGAGGCGGGCGAAGTCCTGACCGTGTTGGCGACCGACGGCGGCGCGCCCGGCGATTTTGAGGCTTTCTGCCGCCAGACCGGGCATGTCTTGCTCGAATCGCGCGAAGAAGACGGCGTGTTCACGCTGGTCGTGAAACATAAATAGAGGTCGTCTGAAAATGGCGAAACGTCCGATTTCAAGGCTTTTGACGCTTGCCGCTTTCTCCGTTTTATTGGCGGCGTGCGGCAGGGAAGAAGTGCCGCCCGAGCAGATGGCGGATCGTGCGAACGCGGCGGCGGAATTGTTCCGTCAAGGCTGCGTCGCTTTTGACGGGGCTGCCGATAAAGTGCGCGCGTTTGCCGATAATGAAAAACTGACGGCTTTGAACGCGGAAGAAATCGGCAGGCTGCCCGCAGGTTTCATTGAGCCGGATGCGCTTGCCGTTTGGAAGAAAACGCAGGACGGCGCGGATTATTATTTGAGCCTGACCGGCGACAGTTGCAGCGTGAAGACGGCGCGGGCGGACGAAAACTTGATACGCAAGCAGTTTATGGTGTTGGTGGAAAACCCGCCGAAGGGTTTGAACAACGAATTGCGCACCGATCAAGCCTCCGAATCGCCGGTTCCGATCCGTCAGCTGTCCTATGCGTGGCGCGCGTCGGGCAGTCCGGAAGAAACCCTGCTGACCGTCAAAACCACCCCGTCCGATCAGTTGCCTGTGCAGGCGGTGTTTTACCTGACGCATCAGTCCTACAACGGCAAGCCTG
Source organism: uncultured Neisseria sp. (assembly GCA_963533245.1). Lineage (GTDB taxonomy): Bacteria > Pseudomonadota > Gammaproteobacteria > Burkholderiales > Neisseriaceae > Neisseria. The sequence goes on along the minus strand of CAUSOO010000016.1, from coordinate 25,690 downwards.
TCCTTGTGCAATAGTCTTTTCAGACGACCTTAGCGGCTGTTGCTATTCAATAGTTTCCGTGTCTTTTTATCCTCAAAGCGGCATCTGCCACGTTGGAAATCCTCACAAGGTGTTCGACCTTGTTGCGGTTTCCGCCTTGAATCTTCCGCTTTGTGAACAAAAATCCACTGGGAAAATGAAATGTTGACAGCCCCTAGGAAACATCAAGGGGTCGTCTGAAACCCAAAAATCTAAAAAGGAACACCCATGCAAACCCTGACCATAACCCGCCCCGACGATATGCACCTGCACCTGCGCGACGGCGACGCGCTCAAAGCGGTTGCCCCCTATACCGCCCGCCAGATGGGGCGCGCCGTCATCATGCCCAACCTCAAGCCGCCCGTTGTCAGCGTAGCCGACGCGCTTGCCTACAAAGCGCGCATCATGGCGGCGTTGCCCGAAGGCAGCGCGTTTGAGCCGTTGATGACGCTTTACCTGACCGACCAAGCCACACCCGAGCTGGTGCGCGAAGCCAAAGCCGCCGGCATCGTCGCCTTCAAACTCTACCCCGCAGGTGCGACGACCAATTCCGATTCGGGCGTAACCGACCTGTTCAAACTCATCCCCGTGTTGGAAGAAATGGCAAAACAAGGCATCCTGTTCCTCGTTCACGGCGAAGTAACCGACCCCGAAATCGACATTTTCGACCGCGAAGCCGCCTTTATCGAGCGCGTAATGAAACCCGTTTTGGCGCAAGTGCCGAATCTTAAAGTCGTGTTTGAACACATCACCACCGCCGAAGCCGCACGCTTGGTTTTGGACGCAGGCGACAACGTTGCCGCCTCCGTGACCCCGCAACACCTCCTGCTCAACCGCAACGACCTCTTGGTCGGCGGCGTGCGCCCCCATCATTTCTGCCTGCCCGTACTCAAACGCGAAACCCACCGTCAGGCATTGGTCGCCGCCGTTACCGGCGAGAAGGCGCATAAATTCTTCCTCGGCACCGACTCCGCGCCGCACGCCAAATCCGCCAAAGAAAACGCTTGCGGCTGCGCCGGCATGTTCAGCGCCATGACCGCCATCGAGCTTTACGCCGAAGTGTTTGAAAAAGCAGGCGCGTTGGACAAACTCGAAGCCTTCGCCTCGAAAAACGGCGCAAGGTTCTACGGCATTCCCGAAAACACCGACACGATCACCCTCGTCAAACAAAGCCAAACCGTCCCCGCAAGCGTCCCTTACGGCGATGGCGAACTTGTCCCGATGCGCGCGGGCGGCGAGATAGGCTGGACGGTCAAATATTGAGCCGCACACCATGACCGCATGAAAATGCCTGCCCGAAAAGGGGCAGGCATTTTGGTTTGATGCGGGAGCGGATAAAGGGCATCTTGAGACTGTTTCTTAAACCACTTATGTTCTGCAAGAAGACAGCGGCTTGATTACGTTTGATATTGTCAAAAAGGTCGTCTGAAAACGGGTATGGCGGATTTTGCGCCAACCTGTTTTCAGACGACCTTTTTGTTTTTTTAAATTTTAAACATCAATTTTTCAACAAAGCCCCCGCCAGCCAAATATTGAACGCTACGCCGACCGTGACCGTGATGCCGAAGGCGGCGACGGCGGGCGTGCCGCTTAGGGCGAGCAGGGCGAAGGAGATGGCGGTGGTAGCGGCGGCAAGCAGCATCCCGCCCAGCCGCGCGGGTGCGCTGTGTCGCGCGGTGAGGGCATAGACGGCGTAATCGACGCCGATGGCGGACACCAAAAGCAGGCCGAACATGGCGAACAGGCTGACGGGGATGCCTGCCAGACCGAGTACGGCGACGGTGCAGACAGCGGCGGCAAGCGGTACGGCAAGGATTTTGGTGCCGCGTTTCATGCCGAACATGCGCCATAAAACCAGCCATGCCAGCGCGTAGGAGGCCAGTTTCAACCACGCCGCCTGATTGCGCGTGTGGTGGAAAAGGTCGTTCAGGTGGGCGCGTTTGTCCGCCCAATGTACGCCCGCTACGCTTTGCGCGGCGGAGCGGACGGCGGTGTCGTCGGTCATGCCGTTCAGGCGCACGATGGCGGCAAAACGGCCTTTTTCGACTTCACCCAAATACAGCGGCCGCCAGGCTTCCGCCAAATCGGTTTTCAGCGCATCGGCAAGCGTCAGCGGCGGCGCATCGGCGGCTTGCAGCAGCGCGTTGCGTAGGGTTTTGTGCGGAATGCCGATATCGACGAGCGGTTGGCGGCTTTCGGGCAGCTTGGACAGTTCGCGCAGGCGGTTTTGCAGTTTTTTCTGTTCGGATACGGGCATCAGGAGCTGGTCGGGAGATTGGAAGCTGACGAGCTTGCCTTGCGCGACGAGGGGTTGCAGCGCGCGGCCGAGTTCGGCGGTTTTCATCAACAAAGCGTCTTCGCTCGGCGCTTCGGCAACCAAGTATTTGCCGCCGAAATCCGCGCCGCTCAACTGTCCGATGCGTTGCACTTCCGCCAGCATTTCAGACGGCATGTTGACCCACTGGCGGATGTCGTCGCGCCAGTCGCTGCGCCACAGCCCGACCGCCAGCAACACGCCGCCGACCATCAGCCAGCCGCGTTTGTGCAGACGGATTTTCAGACGACCCGACAGCGCGTAGAGCCGTTCGGTCAGCGCGGCAAACGGCACGGTTTTGGCGCGGTAACGCTGAAACAGCGGCGGCAGCCACAACACCGTCGCGCCAAACGCGCCCGCCAGCGCAAACCCTGAAAACACGGCGGTCTGCCGCAATACGGGCAGCGGCGTGAACCACAAGAGCGCGTAGCCCAATACCGTAATCAGCAGGCTGACGGTAAAGCTCGGCAAAACATGTTTCATGGCGGGTTCAGCCTGCCAGACGGGGTCGTCTGAAAAAGCCGTTTTGCCGTTTTCCGCCCGTGTGCCGAATACCGAAGGCGCGAGCCAGTGCAGCGGGAAATCCACCAACATCCCGACCAAGCTCGTGCCGATGACGATGGTCAGGATATGCACTTCGCCGAAGAACAGCAAAGCCGCCGCCAGACCGGTCAGCATACCCGCCGCCAAAGGCAGCGTCAGCCAGAACACGCGGACGCTGCGGAATACCCACAGCAGCAGCGCGAAGGTCAGTAGCATCCCGACCGTACTCATCAGCCGGCTTTCCTGCTCCGCCTCTGTTTTGGATGCGGCGGCAAACAGCGCGCCGCCTGCCGCCAACGTGTCCGCGCCTTTGGCTTTTGCCAGTTTGCGGCTTTCCGCCATCAGCGGCAGAAGGGCGTCGTTGCCGGAAAAATTGTCGCCCGCCGCCAGCCGTCCGCGCAGCCAAACCCAAGTTTTCCCGTCATCGCCTTCGGTGAACAGCATTCCGTTGTCCATGTTCCACTGCAAACGGCTTTGCGGATTCGCCTTGCCTGCGACAAAACGCCCGAAGCCCAGCCAGTCTTGTTCCAAAGACAAAGGCGAGGGCGCGGCAAACGGGTTGACCGCCGCTTCCGCCCGCGCCTGAAAATACGCTTGCGGATGCTCAAACAACAGGCGCACCTGTTCGTTTGGCAGCAGCGCCAGCCCCAGCTTGCCGATGTCCTTGCGCACCTTGTCCAAGTCGGGCGTCACGCTGCTGTCCACTTGCTCGAACACGCCGCTTTTACGCCACAAAGCCGCAATTTCGGAGGTCGTCTGAAACGCCGTTTCCGCGTCTTTGCTGCCCGCCAGCAAAATCACCTGCGTGTTCAACTGCTCTTCGCCCGCCTTGTCCGCCGCCGTCAAAAGCGCGTCAGGCTGCTGTTCGCTCGGCAGCAGCGCGGTCAGGTCGGTTTGCAGCCAATTTTGCGTGGAGACGGTGTAGATGAGGAACAGGGTCAGCAGGGCGGTGAAGACGGTGTAGGAGCGGCGGTAGGTAGTCATCATTTTTCAAATGGGTTTGAAGTGTGTCTACGGCATTTTATGGGGAAGTCGGGTGCATTGACAATTCGAATGGATAATCGGCAGGGGAAAGAAACAGGTCGTCTGAAAATGTGTTTGAAACAGAAGACAGTTTCGGATTTTCAGACGACCTGTCAGCGCGGAGGCAGCGGCGTATTTCGGAACACGTTTCGCGTGTGCAAACTCACAGGATTTCTGCGCGCGCCATCATGATTGGGTTGGGTTTGTCGGATGACAAACCGTCGGCAAGGCACAATGTTTCTAAAATATCAGCGATGTCCTGCCAATAATATCCTTGCGTTTCAGAGTGCGCAGCCGCCTGACGGGACGGCCTTTCAGCTTCTTTAGTTTGTCCGCCCAAGGTAACGGGAACGCCGTGTTCCGCGCCGTGTTCGAGCAAAATCCAAATGCTGCCTTCGTGCGTATCGGCGTGGGTGGCTTGGTGTTCGTATGCCCAGCCGACTGCAGCCTGTCCGCCGCTTTGCAAGGATTGTGCGGCGAGCAGCAGGGGATGGAAACGGGTTTCCAAATGGCGTTCGGTAGCAACCGCCAACGTCGCGCCGTGCGTGCCTAGGGTTTGTGCGGCATGAAAAACGGGGGCGTTGTGCAGGTTGGCGATGAAGTCGAAAGGCATGGCGGCATGGTGGTTGAGCACGTTGTCCGCCATTTTTTCAAACACGGAAGGCGAGGAAAACGGCGTGCCGAGGAAGACGGCGCAATCGGGGCGGATTTCGCCTTGTCCGCGTAACAGGCCTGCGCCGAGTGCGGCAATCAGGCTCAGGCGGCTGAGGCGGCGGGCGTCCGCGCCGCTTTGCTGCTGCAAGGTTTGTTTGAGGATTTTGTTGCCGACGGCGGCTTCGGTATCGAAACGCGCGGCGGCAGTGATGCGGATGTCGGAGTTTATGATTGCCATTGCCATACCATAGCTGTGTTGCTGCCGCCGAAACCGAAATGGTTGGCGAGACAGAAAAGGTCGTCTGAAAACTCGATTTCGCGTCCTTGATAATCGGTACCGCCGCCTTGTTTCAGGGCGGACAAGAGCAGCGCAGTTTCGAGGGCGGCGGTTGCGCCGAGAGTGTGGCCGATTTGCGCTTTGAACGCCATCAGCGGCGGCAGGGTGCCGAACACGTTTTCCAGTGCAGCCAGTTCGGCGGCGTCGCTGTCGGCGGTGCCGATGCCGTGGGTTTTGACGGCGGCGATGTTTTCGGGTGCAACGGCGGCGATGTTTAAGGCGCGGTTGATAACCTGCTCTAAAGCCTTACTGTTGCTTTGAATCAGGTCGTTGCCGGTATTGGCGGCGTGTCCGACGAGTTTCAGACGACCTGCACAGTCGGGCGGCGTGGCAGAGAGGGCGAGTGCGGCGACACCTTCGCCCAAAATCAGACCGTTGCCGCCGAAGGGCCGATAGCGTTCGGTAAACAAACCCAAGCTGTGGAAATGCAGCAGGGTCAGGCGGTTGAGGTTTTCGATGCCGAGAACAAAGGCGCGTTCCGCTCCGCCGCGCAAACAATTGTCTGCCTGAATCAGCGCATGGGCGGACGAGGTGCAGGCGGTCGCCAAACTGAAAATCTGCCGGTTGCCGCTGCGTTTGCGCAAATCTTTGGCAAGATAGAGCAAGCCGTGTTCCGCAATGTCCGTATCGCCCGCACGGCGGCGGTTTTCGTATTCGGCGATGGCGTAAGAACTCGAACCGATAAAAACCGGCGCGTCGTGCCAGCTTTCAGACGACCATCCGGCATCTTCGGCAGCGCGGCGCAAATGTTGTTCGGCAATATCTGCAAAAGCGGCGCTCCCCAAGCTGTCGTCGGCAAATGCGCGGAAATAAGCGGCCTGCTGCGGCTGGTTTAAAAACGTATAAGACACCGCATCGGGTCGTCTGAAATCCGCCTGCGGATTCAGCGCGGAGGTGGCCGCCGTACCGCAAACCCAGCTCACGCTCCATGCTCCGCGCGGACGAACGCCGCCAAATCGCGCACGCACATCATATGCTTGCGCACCATACGGTCGCCTTGCAGCCGCACTTGGAAATACTGTTGCAGCGCGACGCAGATTTGCAGTGCGTCGAGCGAATCCAAATCGACAGGGCTGCCGTCGCCGAACAACGGCGCATCGTCGGTAAAGTCTTCGGCGGCAACATCATCGGTCTTGTCGGCTTCTTGCAGAATCAGCTTTTTCAATTCCGCTTCCAGCGCGTGTTCTGCCAAGGTAAAGGTGTAGGACATTTTTTGCTTTCGTGTTTGGGGTGGGGATGGATGTCGGCTTGTGTTTTAGTGCAACCCGCCACACTCGTTTTTCAGACGACCTAAAACCGCACCTGCGTCTGCAACTGCCTGCGGTAAACCAGCACGGCGGCGGTCAGGGTGGCGGCGGCGAAGGCGGACAGCAGGATGAGGTAGCGGCTGATTCCGTCCAGTCCGCTGCGATTGAGCAGCAGTTCTTGAAAAGCTTTCAAGCCCCATGCCATCGGGGAAATCCAAGTGAGTTGCTGCATGGTTTCTGGCATGACGTGGGCAGGGACCATAATACCGCCGATTGCAGCCATCAGGATGATGCCGCCGCCGCCGAGGACAACGGCGTGTTCGGTGGATTTGGCGCAGACGCTGACCAAAAGCGCGTAGCCGAGTGCGGCGGCGCTGACGGCGGCGGACAACAGCGCGTAGGGAACAAGGCTGCCGTTGAGTATGAGGGCGGGCACGCCGATTTCGGGCAGCAGGTAGCGGCCGAGCAGCAGCATTCCGACAAACTGAAGCTGGTTAATCAGGAAATAGGGGATGAGTTTGGCGGCAATCAGGCCGAACGCGGAGGCGCGGGCGAGACGCAGGCGGGTGATGGTGTTGGTCTGGCGTTCCAGCGCCATGACGTTCGACAGCGGTATCATGATGAAAAACATACCGAAAATCAGCCATGCGGGTACGCTGTGCTGTACGGCGTTGGGTTTTTCCACTGTGCCGCTGCCTGCGCTCAGATAGTGTTCTTCCAGCATTTTTTTATCTAAAAAGCTGCGTACGGCGGCGAATTGTTCGTCGTTTTTTTCATCGACTTTTTTCTGGATGTCTTTGCGGATGGAGCGGGGCAGTTTTTTATTGTCGATTTTGATGCCGTCGTTGTTGTCGAAATAGGCGTCCAGCCGCGTTTGGGTGTAGTGCTGCTGCAAAACGCCTTTAACCGCCGCCAGCCACGAAGGCTCGGTATCGGGCGGTACATAGATTTGCAAGGCTTTGTTGTCGGCGATTTTGCCGGCAGCGGGATTCGGGTTGTGCAGCACCAGTTGGAAACGCTTGTCGTGCAGGCCGTTTTGTGCGTCGGTCAGTTTTTCAGACGACATCCGCGTAACATGAATCTGCTCTTTTTCCAATGCGGCGGCCAGCGCGGTATTGACGCTGTCGTCTGCCGCGCCGACCAGCGCGATGCGGCTGTCGGTGTGCGGGTCTTGGTCGCGGCTCAGCGCCAACGACATAATCAGCATGAAGGCGATGGGCATCACAAACAACACGGCCAAACCGTGCAGGTCGCGGCAGAGCAGTTTGAGTTCTTTGAGGAGGGAGGAAGTCGTCATTGTGGATTTTGCTTATCTGTTGCCGGTTCGTCTTTGCGCAGGAAATCAAGGTAAAACGTTTCCAGCGAACCGTGTCCCTGCTGGAAGTAGCGGATTTGTGCGCCGCTTTGTTGCAGGGCGGCGTAAACGGTGGCGGCATCGTGCGCCGTTTCCATCATGCCGCGGCTGTCCGCTTGTTTTGCACCCAAGGCGGCCAGCGTCTGAGGCGGCAGCGGCGGTTCGACGGTAAAACGCACGACACCGGTTTGCGTGCTTAAAAGCTCGTCCAAACCGCCGTGGTACACCAGTTTGCCGTGTTGCAGCAGCGCAATTTTGCCGCAAAGCTGTTCGATTTCCGACAGATAGTGCGAGGTGTAAACCACCGTTACTCCCTGCCGTGTCAAGTCCGCCACGCTGTCGAGGATAAAGCGGCGCGACTGCGGGTCGATGCCGACCGTGATTTCGTCAAGGAACACCAGTTGCGGCGTGTTAATCAGGCCGATGGCAAAATTCAGACGACGTTTAAGCCCGCCCGAAAGATGCTTTGCCGCCTTGTTTTTGTGGGCGGTCAGGTCGGTCTGTTCCAACAGCGCGTTCAGACGACCCTTGTCGCGCACTTTGTAAAGCGAGGCGAAAAACAGCAGGTTGTCCCACACAGAAAGCTGCGGATAAAACGCGAAATCCTGCGGCACCAAACCGATTTTCTGCCGCTCGCTGCGGCTCAACAGGCGCAACGGCTTGCCGTCAAACAAAATTTCGCCCTGCCGTACTTCCTGCAAGCCTGCCAAAAGCGACATCAGCGTCGTTTTCCCCGCACCGTTGTGACCGAGCAGCCCCAAACATTCGCCGTCGGCAATATCGAACGACACATTGTCCAGCGCGGCGGTTTCGGCTTTGGGATAACGGTGGGAGAGGGATTGGATTTGAATCATGGCTTTCAAATTGCCCTTTAATGAATATTCATAGTAATGCATCCCACAAATAACGGCGCTGGAATTTACCGTCCTTAAATACGAAACACATACCGAAAGAACCGGCATCATTATTCACCGAATTAAACAGATAAAGCGTCTTGTCGGTACGGCGGTAATAGGCTTCCCAGCCATCATACGCATTGCTGCCGCGTGCAGTGGCGGCAAAATCGGGCAAGAACAGCCCTTGCAGTTCGGCAGCGGGAACTGCTTGACCGTTTAGCGTGATCTGTTCTATGGCAAAGACGCTTTTTGGAATGGAGCCATCTGTGCCATAAAATGGTTTGCCCCGATAGAGAGGAGCGTTGTCACTATTTGGGGCTGTACCTGAAAAGTCGCTGCGTTTGGGGTGGATGCGGCGGGCGGCGATGTGTACCGTTTGACCGTTGCCAGACAAAGTCAGTGTGTCGTCGCGACCGAAGTGTTCGCGCAGGGTTACGAAGTTTTTGTCGGAGGCAGGAAATATCAGACGGCTGCGGTGGATAAAGCCGTAATCGCCGGTGGCTGTCTGTTGCAACAGCGCGGTACAGAAATTCGGATTGTCTTTGCTGACTTCGCCTACACATTCCAACGGCGTGCCGTTGGGAATTTTTGCCAAAACTTTGGCGTTCAAATCGGGGCTTTCGCGTAAGTTGGTGTGTCCGTCGGCATCATGCACCAAGGCAAAGCCGTCCGGCGGCGCGGCATGGGTTAAGGCGGAACACAATAATAAGAGGGAAGCTAAGTAACGCATTTTTATCATTTCTTTGAGTTTTCAGACGACCTTTTCGAGTGATATTTATAGCACAGCATCCCACAAATAACGGCGCTGGAATTTGCCGTCCTTAAATATAAAGCAGACATCGAAACTACCGGCGCCCGAGCTTTGTCTGCTGAACAGATAAAGCGTCTTGTCGCTGCGGCGGTAATAGGCTTCCCAGCGGTCGTACACCTGGCTGCCGCGTGCGGTGGCGGCAAAATCGGGCGAGAACAGTCCTTGCAGTTCGGCAGCGGGAACCGCTTGACCGTTTAGCGTGATCTGTTCTATTGCAAATACGCTTTTGCGAATGGAGTCGTCTGTGCCGTAAAATGGTTTGCCTTGATAGAGACGCGCCGTGAAGTTGTCTTTGTTGATACCCGAGAAGTCGCTGAGTTTTGGGTGGATGCGGCGGGCAACGATGTGTACCTTTTGTCCGCTACCGGACAAAGTCAGCGTATCGTCGCGACCGGATTGTTCGCGCAGGCGGACGAAGCTTTTATCGGCGGCAGGAAATATCAGACGGCTGTAATGGATAAAGCCGGAATCGTTGGCGTTTGCCTGTTGTAGCTGAACAAAACAGAAGTCCGACCTGGTTTCACTGATTTCTTCTATACATTCCAACGGCGTACCGTTGGGAATTTTTGCCAAGACTTTGGCATTCAAATCGGGTCTTTTGCGCAAGTTGGTGTGTCCGTCGGTATCATGCACCAAGGCAAAGCCGTCTGGCGGCGCGGCATGGGTTAAGGCAGAACACAATAATAGGAGGGAAGCTAAGTAACGCATTTTTATCTTTTCTTTGAGTTTTCAGACGACCTTTTTTAGCGATATTTATATCGCAGCTCCCCATAAATAGCGGCGCTGGAATTTGCCGTCCTTAAATATAAAGCAAACGCTGAAAGGATTGCCGTCCGAACCTTGTCTGCCAAACAGATAAAGTGTCTTATCTCTGCTGCGGTAATAGGCTTCCCAGCCTTGATATACATTGCTGCCGCGTGCAGTGGCGGCAAAATCGGGCGAGAACAGTCCTTGCAGTTCGGCAGCGGGAACCGTTTGACCGTTTAGCGTGATACGTTCAAGTGCGAACACGCTTTTGGAAATCATAGAGTCCATGCCATAGAACGGCTTGCCTTGATAGAGCCGCGCGGTGTATTTGTCTTTGCTGATACCCGAGAAATCACTGCGTTTTGGGTGAATGCGGCGGGCTACGATGTGTACCTTTTGACCGTTGCCGGACAAAGTCAGCGTATCGTCATGACCGGATTGTTCGCGCAGGCGGACGAAGTTTTTGTCGGAGGCGGGAAATATCAGACGGCTGTAATGGATGAAACCGTAGTCTTCTGCGGCAGGTTGTTGCAGCTGGGCAGTACAGAAACTCAGGCTGCCTTCACCGCCGTCACCCAAACATTCCAACGGTGTGCCGTTGGGAATTTTTGCCAAGACTTTGGCTTTCAAATCGGGGCTTTCGCGTAAGTTGGTGTGTCCGTCGGCATCATGAACCAAGGCAAAGCCGTTCGGCGGCGCGGCATGGGTTAAGGCGGAACACAATAATAAGAGAGTGGCTAAGTAACGCATTTTTATCTTTTCTTTGAGTTTTCAGACGACCTGATTTCAAAACTGTACGCGGCGGATTGAGTTATGCCGCATGATTCGCCATTATTTCAATAATCCCCGCCACAAGGCTTCTTCGTCATCCGCAATCTTGCGCAAAAATGCGGCGATTTCGCGGCAGCCGTTTTCGGACGGCTTTTTGCACTGCTTCACGCACATCGCTGCAAACTGCCGCCATTGGTCGCCGATGGCGGTCATTTGTTCCGAGGCCGTCTGAAACGCGGGGTTGTCGCAGATACGGGCGGCCTGTTCGAGGAAATAGGCGTAGATATAGCGGAAACCCGCGCCGCCGGTGCCGATTTCTTCCTGCATCCGCACGAGATGGCCGAGAAACAGTTTTTGGTATTTTGCATTTCGTTTGGCAGGCAGGGCTTCGATGTTTTTTGCCAACGTGCGGATGCCTTTTACGCCGACGAAAAAAACGGGCGGGAGCATTTGTTTGGCGTTTTTGCGTATGGCTTTGCGGATGATGGCGGGTAAGTCGGCCTTAACTTTTTCAGACGACCTGTCGTTTTCCAGCGTGTACATCATGCCTTTGGCGGCCAATACGCCTTTGGCGAAGCGCGCCCGCTGCAAATCTTCGGCGGCGCAGCGCTGCACCGTTTCAAATACGGGGTCGCTGATCAGGTAGTCGTCGCCGTCTTTGCCGTACACCAAGAGATTGTGTGCGTTGAAATGGAAACGCATTTGCGGCGGGAAATACGGCAGCCAGAATACGGAAGTCTGCAAACCCGCCAGTTTGCCCGATGAAAGCGCGGCATCCAGCGCGTCTTGTCCCTTTTGGGCATTGGAAAATTTGCGGGCGGACAATTTCAGCCCCAATGCCTTGCAGGTGTTTTTGATGATGCCGCGCGGTGCGATGCGGTAGGAAACCAGTGGCATGCCGCCCAACTTGACGACGGGCAGCCAGACAAAGGTCAGCGCGTGGGCGATGCCGAAAATCATGGCTTCGTCCAAATCGTGGCCGTGGTATTTGAGCAGCGTGGACATTACGCCGCTTTCGCAGTGGGCGGTATGCTGGTGTGGGAATTCGGTCATGGGGGTATCAATCAGATATCTGTTTAGAAGTATTTTTATAATTAGGCGGCTGCGTTTCAAGCACAGGTAAGGTCGTCTGAAAAAACAAATCAGGGCAGGCTGCCGCCGTTAGCAAAGGTCGGTTCGCCTTAATTCGCGTCCGTCCGCTTCAATTCGTCTATGCTGATTTGCAGCGCGTCGGCGTATTTTTGCAGGGTTTTGTCGGGCAGCTTGGCGAAGATTTCGGGACGCAGGTGACGGCGGAGCTGCCATTTCCATACGCCCGCGGCCATTGCCAAACCGGCTTCGTCGTGGCGGAAGCGGAACATATGGTAATACAGCGGCGAATATTCGCCCCGTGCCACTGCTTCGCGGGCGGCGCGGGTTTGTTCGTCGAGTTCGGCGACCGCCATTTCGGTGGCGTAGGCTTCGTCCTGCCAGCCGCTGCTGGTACCGGCTTCGTAGCGCCCGTCGCGCGTGCCGTAAATGACTTTCAGATGTCCGTGGTAGCTTTCGCTGTCATCTTGCGGGATGTCTTTGATTTCCATAGTTTCAGACGACCTTTTTTCAGTTTGCTATACCGCTTCCAAAAGCATAAAGCAAGTTGAGAAACGCCCGCTTTCGGGAACGTAGCACAAAACTTTTTGACCGCGCTCCAATGGGAAAGTGCGCATAAATTCTTCAAGGATGATGTAAATCGATGCCGAGCCGGTGTTGCCTTTGGTGTAGAGGTTGGTAAACCATTTTTCCTGCGGGATTTCAAAGCCGATGTTTTTCAGGCCGTCTGAAAGGCGGTCGCGGAAAAAGCCGGAAGAGTAGTGGGGCAGGAACCAGTCGATTTCGTCGGCGCGGATACCGTGTTTGGCGGCGATTTGCGCGAGCGGTTTTTCCACTGTGTAGCGGACGATGTTTTCGTTCAATAATTTTACGTCCTGCTTGACCGCCATCAGGCTGTGGCGGCGGCTGTATTCGGGGTCGGCGTGTTTCCAGCCTTCGAACACACCGTCGCGGAATTCTGCGCCGGCATACATACAGGGCGGCATTTCGTTGGCGTAGGAGAGCAGCTCTATCCAGCGGATTTTCAGGCTGAGGCCGTCTGAATTGGGGCGGTCGGACAAGTATGCCGCGCCTGCTCCGTCCGACAGCATCCAGCGCAAAAAGTCTTTTTCAAAACCGATTTCGGGGGAGGCGTTTTCCAGCTTTTTATGGTCGGTTTCGTGTTGGAACACTTCGCCGCGCATCACCGCCGAAGCGTTTTCTGACGCAGCGGCGACGGCGTGGGCATGTTCGCCGGTGCGGACGGCATTGTAGGCGTGTTTCATCGCCGCCATGCCTGCCGCGCACACGCCTGCCATACTCAACACTTCGCAGGAGGGCATCTCCAAAAGGCCGTGTACCATCACGCCGTGGCCGGGCATGGTTTGGTCGGGGTAGGACGTGGCGCATGACAGGCTGGTGATGTTTTCGGGTTTGATGCCTTGTGCGAACAGCCGGCGGACTGCTTCGGCGGCAAGTTCGGCATTGGTATGCGTGGCGCGGCGGCTGTCGGGGTCTATGGCGTAATGCCGCGTTTGGATGCCGTTGGAACGCAAAATCATGCGCCGCACGCGCGAGGGCAGCTCGCCCGCCATGCCGAGTACGGCTTCTATCGCATCATTGCCGACGGGGGCGTTGGGCAGGAAGGCGGCGGTACGGTTGAGGTAAACGTTTTTGAGTGTGTTATTTGGAATCATGGTTCTTTGTTATATGGCGAAACAAAATATGGATACTATGGCGTTGCCTTGCCTTATTTTGTCTCACTATGATAAGTGGTCAGCCGATAAACCGCGCCGCGTAATCGCAGCTTGCGGTGAGCGGGATGCCGTGTGCTTCGGCATATGCCGTTAACGCATCCACCAGCATTCGGGCGATGCCCTGATTGCGGAAATTGGGCGAAACTTCGGTATGGTCCACGTCCCAGCTTCCGTTGTGTTCGGTATAACTGATGTAGCCTGCTTCCAAACCGTTGATGTCGATTTGGAAGCGGCGGCGTTCGGGGTAATGGATCACTTCGTGCATGGAGTGCTTTCTGTATTTGAGGCCGTCTGAAAAGCAAAACTGTCGTCGGCCGTTGCTGCAAAACATTTTGGTCGTTTTCAGACGGCCTCTGCCAACGTCGGTGCGGCTTCCGGCGTCAAGCCTTAACCGCTTTGGCGAGTGCCGAAGCTGTCAGCATCTGCGTGCCGAACCAGCCCCAATAAATGCGGTGGTGCTTGATTTTGCCGCCTTCCAGCCGCATCACTTCCAAAATATCCACCTGATCGCCGTCGGGCGTTTGGCGCGGGTATTCCCACACCAGCGTATCGCCCGTAACGAAATAGCGGCCGTCCCGATACCAGCGCACCAAATCGTTGGGACGGCGGCGCGTACCTTCCTGTAAGAAACGCAGGATTTCGGCCTTGCCGCACAGGATGCCGCTGTCGGTATCCATAATCGCGGGCACCAGCGGGCTTTCAAATACGGCGTCGTCAGCATACAGCGCAATCAGCGCGTCGGTGTCGCGGTTTTTGGCATATTCGTGCCAGTCGCGGTAAATGCGTTCAAAATCGTCCATATACAGTCTCCTTACAGGTTGCCGCCCGCAATCCGATTCATCCGCCGGAAGGTTGGCCGTAATAATCGGCCAGTTTTTTCAGACGGCCTTTAAGCAGCGGATGCAGCAGTTTTTTTACCAATATGCTCACCGGTACCAACACCAGAATCATCGCCAGCAGAAACAGGATATAAAAACACAGCAGGGCGCGGCGCAGCAGGGGGGACACACGTCCGGCGGCCATCAGCAGCCTGCCCCACAGGAAAAAGCTGCGTCCGGCGGCTTTTTCGCTGAAAATCAGTTTTTCGTTTACCTTGGCCGCGCCCATGTTTTGAAACAGGGTTTCGTCCAAGGTTTTGTTTTGCAACAGGGTATCCCGCATTTTCGCACCGAAGCGCGCCGCGTCGGCCAGCTCTCCGTCTGCGATGCCGGCGGATGGCAGGGCGCGGAAGTATTGTTTGTCGCCCGACAGCAGCCATGCGGGGGTGGTGATGAAGCTGGCGGCGCTGTTGCATGCGTCGATTTTAACGATGTTGCCGATGAGTTTCGCGCCGTTGCGCGCTAAAAGCGACTTCATTTTTTCCTGTGCGCCCAACCACATATTGCGGCAGCCGATAAGCGTTACCACGGGTTTGCCGTTGAGCAGGCGGCGGGTTTCTTCCCGTTGCAGGAAGGCGGTAATCGGCTGGGCGGGCGAGAGGAACCAGACGGTATAAGCGATAACCACTGCGTCGTAATCGTCGGCGGGAATGGCGGGCGGCAGAATCGGCGTGGGTTTCAGGTGGACGGTTTCGGGAAAGGTGTTGAAAAACCGCCAAAACGACCACGGAAACGGATACGGCTCTTGCGGCTCAAGGTTCACGCAATCCACATGGACGCCGCCCTGCTGCAAAGGTTCGGCGAAATTCCGCACCAGTTCCGCCAGCTGTCCGGTTTGCGAGTAATACACCAGCAGCACTTTTTTCACGTCGTTTCCCATTATGTATTAACAAAAATTATTTGATGATTGGTTATTATAGCTTTTTTGTAAAATTATTTAAAGAACAATAGGGTGGGATAAATGGAGGTCGTCTGAAAAGGGCGGTAGGCGTGAAAGTGGAGGCAAATGGCATATCCTGAAATCACTGGGCTTAGGGCAAAAATATCTGCCTGATAAAATGCAAACCTGCGGCTTGCCGCCCTCGCTCAACCTCTCATGCGGAGAGAAAAAACGCGGGCGGCAAGCCGATAGGTAAGTTCTTCAAAAGTGGACAGAATGACTTTGCAGGTCTGTCGGATGGCGGAGCTTACAGGGCTTTTTTGGCAAAGTCGTCCAGTGGTTTGCCGGTTTGTACTTCTCTGAACTGCATCACGGTTTTGTCGCCTTGTTTTTCGTCCAACTCGATTTTGCGCACCACGCTGTCGCCGCTGATAACGATGTGATTGAAAATTTGGCGGGTAACGGCGGTTTTCGGCGTCAAATTCAGCGTCCATTGCTTTTCAGTGCCGGAGAGGGCGAGGTTGAATTGTTTTTCCAAGCCTTGCGTGTTGCCGCCGAGCAGGTCGAGGAAGAGCTTGATTTGCTGACTTTGTCCGACCTTGCCTTGGTTGGGGTTGGTCCATGCACTGCCGTTCCACTGCATGATGCCGTCCGAGCGCACGCGCAGGGTGGTTTCAAACGGTTTTTGCATTTGCCACAACAGGCCTTTTTTCGGAATCAGGACAAATTTTCCGCCCGTAACCATCGGTTTGCTCAGGGATTTCAACTGCCGTTGCTGGGTAAACGCGCCCTGTACGTTGGACGGTTTTTGCAGGGTTTGGGCGAGTTCGGCGGTGGAAAACGCCCACAAGGCGGGGCTGGCGAGGGTCAGGAAGAGGGCGGTAAGTGTTTTTTTCATGTTGTTCCTTTTCAGGTTTGTTTTTCAGACGACCTTAAGGGGCGGGGTCGTCTGAAAACGGGAAGGTCAGGCGGGGGTAAAGGTAGGATGGGTTTGTACGGCATCCAGCCAGCTTTGCGGGGTCTGAAACTGCATCAGGCCGTCTGCCAGCGAAACGGCGGCTTGGGTGGTCGAAGCGCGGTTGAGCTTTTCGTTGGTTTGCGCATCATAAATCGTATAGTCGATGCGCAGGCAGCTTTCGATTTCGACGATCTCCATATCGACGCGGATTTTTTGACCGAAACGGGCGGGGCGGATGTATTTGAGGTTCATCTGCACAATCGGCCAACTGTATCCTTGCCGCGCCATTTCATTGTAGTCGTAGCCGATGGCGGACAAAAAGGCGCAGCGGGCGGTTTCGAGGTATTTCACATAGTTGCCGTGCCAGACGATGTGCATGGCGTCCACATCGAAAAACGGGACTTCGATTTCAAAGCTGTGGCGGCAGTAGATGTGTTTTTTCATGAGGTTCCTTGTGTGGGGCGCAAGCGGCATAGATTATATAGCGGATTTGCCGCCAAACGGTAAGGCGTTGTTTGCGCGGATGTAATGTGGTGCGATGTTTGAGGTGTGTTTTATAGTGGATTAACTTTAAACCAGTACGGCGTTGCCTCGCCTTGTCCTGATTTAAAGTTAATCCACTATATTTTACTACACTATGACGATATGGTTCGGCATCTGCTTTAAGCCGGGAGTGCCCGGGGTATGGTTGGTTTGCAAAAAGGTCGTCTGAAAATTTTCAGACGACCTTTGGCGATAAACGGATTTATTGGGTGCTGATAATCCGGTTGATCTGCCATTCAAGAAACGGCGTATATGCCGAGGCGCGGCGGATGATGGCTTGGTCTTTGTTATCCGGCGTGCTTGGGCGGCTTTCGGCGGTTTGGATGTTTTTGTTGTCCCATTTGTGGAATGCTTTGCTGTGTTGATGATAGAAACCGCGTTCGGTGATGATGACTTCGGGGTTGTAGCCGTAGCCGCACCATGCGGAATCGGGTTGCGGGGCGGTGAGGTTGCAGCCGGTTTGGTAGTAGCGTGATTTGGACAGGCTTAAGTTGTAGAGGGTCGGCAGGATGTCTTTGTGCGAACCTGCACGTTCGGGATGGTATTCGGCGCTGCCGCGGTAGGCTTGTGGAACGTAAAGGTAGAAGGGGACGCTGTGGCCGAGTGCGGCATCGGCGGATTCGGGATAGCCGATGGCGCGCATATTGTGGTCGCCGGTGGCGGCGATAATGGTGTCGGGCGCGATGGTTTTCACTTTGCCGATAAAGCGGCCGAGTTGGTCGTTGCTGTATCGGAAGGTGTTGAAAATTTCATTCAGCTCTTTGCCTGAGGCAAGGTTGGCAAGGCGTTTTTGCTCTTGTTCGTCCAGACGGAAGTTTTTCGCCTGATGCGGCGCGGGCAGGCGGTAGGGCGGGTGGTTGGTCACGGACATCATCATGATGAATACGGGCGTGCTGCTTTTTTCGGCGCGCGCGAGTTCTTCTTCGGCATAACGGAACATGAATTCGTCGGGTACGCCCCATGTTTCGGATTTGGCTTCAGGATAGTGGGTTTTGAGGGTGTTTTCATCGATGATTTCGTTGACGCCCAAGTGCCGCAGGAAGGTGTCGAAATCGCGCCAGCCGCCGTTGCCCGCCGTAATATAGACGACGCGGTAGCCGGCATCGAGATAGGGTTTGAACATATTGCCGGGGAAGGTTTTGTTTTTGGCGAGGGATTGGCTGAGGTTGAGGCGCGGGCTGCGGACGAAGAAGCGGTGCAGGGTGTCGCTGGTGCCGTCTCCTTCGGAAACGAATTTGCGGTACACCCAGTCTTGCTGCCAGTGTTTGCCCAGTTCGCCCAAGAGGTCCCGTTCGGGATTGTCCATGTTCAAGAGATGCGCGCTCATGCTTTCCATGACAGTGAGAACGACGTTGGGACGGTGTTTTTCGACGGCGGCGTTTGCGGCGGTTTGGGCAAAGAGCTGCGTCAAGTCGGCGTCGGTTTTTTTATCGAGCAGGGTACTGATGAGCCGGCTGCCGTCTTCATCGGAGACAGGATGGAAGTCGTTGCTGTTGCGGTATTCGTTGACTGCCCAGCTTAGGGAGGTCAGGGCGTTGGGGACGAGTTTGTTGATTTGCGGTGCGGCAGAAATCTGCATGGCGGTCTGACGCAGGGGGAATTTGCCGAACGAACCGCGTATGCCTGCGGCAAGCGCGAGGATGGGTAAGAGGATGGCGGCAATCCAAGCGGTTTTCCCCCATGAGGTCGTCTGAAAGCGGGTGCGGCGGCGGATGAGGCTGAAGATTTTGCCGAAAACGAAAGCTGCGGCAATCAAGGCGACAAGACAGGGGATGACGGGATAGTCCGACCAGACGGTTTTCAGGACAGCGCGGGTGTCTTCGTCCGCCAGCCCGAAGACGAAGACGTCAAATTGACGGTCGTAAACGCTGTAATAGAACCAGTTGCCCAGCGCGGCGGCAAAGGCGGTCAGGAAAAGGACGGTTGCGACGGTAGGTAGGAGACGTAGGGTAAAGGCGGCGGTTTTCTGCGTAGCCAGTCCGAACAGCCCGATCAGGAAGGGGAAGGCGGTGGCAACGGAGGCGATTTTGATATCGAACAACAGCCCTTTGACAAACAAAGCCGCCAAATCGCCCGTATAACGGCTGCGGATGTCGTCTGAAACGAAATGGTGCAGCATGAAGAAACGTTCGGCGGAGAAAACGGCGATGATGGATGCCCATAAAATCAGGCAGATGAGGAGGGTTTTCCGATAGGCGGCAAGGCGGGTAATCATGATTAGTGGGTAAGATGGGTTGGATGTATAGTTATATCAAATTGGGTAAGGCGTGATTTTATGGTTTGGCGGTGCGGTTTTCAAGATAGGCAAAAGATTATCGGGAATAGGAGGGGCTTCAGATGCTGCTTTATTCGGCGTTTCTATGCAACTTCGTTGGCGTAGGAAGGGTTGCGCCACTGTATGGGTTGGATTTCTGTTAAACCGGTTTGGGCGGCTTTAAAGGAAAAAGGTCGTCTGAAAACCTTATCTTCCGTTTTCAGACGACCTTTGATGCGATGGTTAATGTTTACAACACGGATTTCACAGTATCGACCACATTGTCCACGGTAAAGCCGAATTCTTTGAACAGCAGTTCGGCAGGGGCGGATTCGCCGAAGCGGTTGATGCCGACGACTGCGCCGTTCAGACCAACGTATTTGTACCAGCCGTCGGCGTGTCCGGCTTCTACGGCGATGCGCGGCAGGCCTTCGGGCAGGACGGCGGCTTGATAGGCGGCGTCTTGGCGGTCGAAGACGTTGGTGGACGGCATGGAAACGATGCGTACGGCGATGTTTTGCGCGGCGAGGGCTTTTTGCGCTTCCAGAGCCAGCTCGACTTCGGAACCGGTGGCAATGATGACGGCTTGGGCGTTGCCTTGGGCTTCGCTGATGACGTAGCCGCCGCGTTTGATGTCGTTCAGTTGTTGCTCGTTGCGCGCTTGGAATTTCAGGTTTTGACGGCTGAAAATCAGGCAGGACGGATGGTCTTCGGCTTTTACCGCTTCCGCCCATGCCACCAGCGATTCGGCGGTATCGCACGGGCGCCATACGTCCATGTTCGGAATCAGGCGCAGGGTGGCGGTTTGCTCGATGGGTTGGTGGGTCGGGCCGTCTTCGCCGAGGCCGATGGAATCGTGGGTGAAGACGAAGACGGGGTTGATTTTCATCAGCGCCGCCATGCGCAGGGCGTTGCGTTCGTATTCGCTGAACATCAGAAAAGTCGCGCCGAAGGGTTTCACGCCGCCATGCAGGGCAAGGCCGTTCATGATGGCACCCATGCCGAACTCGCGCACGCCGTAGTGGATGTAGTTGCCGCCTTTGTCGCGGGTAACGGAGACACTGCCGGACCAGTCGGTCAGGTTGGACGGGGTCAGGTCGGCAGAACCGCCCACCAGTTCGGGTAGCTCTTTAGCGAGGATTTCGATGCTGTTTTGGCTGGCTTTGCGGGTGGCGATGGTTTCGGCTTTGGCACATACTTCTTTCAATGCTGCTTGAACGTATGCATCGAAATTGTCCGGCAGTTTTTTATCCATGCGGCGCACGAATTCTGCGGCCTCGGCGGGATATTTGGCTTGGTATTGCGCAAACAGCTCGTTCCATTCCGCTTCCAGTTTCGCTCCTTGTTCTTTCGCGTTCCATGCGTCGTAAATTTCTTGCGGAATTTCAAAGGCGGGGTAAGCCCAGCCCAAATGTTTGCGCGTGGCTTCGATTTCATCCGCACCCAAAGGCGCGCCATGGGTTTTGTGGCTGCCTTCTTTGTTGGCGCTGCCTTTGCCGATTAAGGTTTTGCAGCAGATGAGGGACGGTTTGCCGGTTTCGGCGCGGGCGGCTTCAATGGCCGTCTGAATGGCGGCGGTGTCGTGGCCGTTTACATTGGGAACGACATGCCAGCCGTAGCTTTCAAAGCGTTGCGGGATGTTTTCGGTAAACCAGCCGTCCACTTTGCCGTCGATGGAAATATTGTTGTCATCATATAAAACAATCAGTTTGCCCAAGCCCAAAGTGCCGGCGAGCGAACAGGCTTCGTGCGATACGCCTTCCATCAGGCAGCCGTCGCCCATGAAGACGTAAGTGTAGTGATCGACGATGTTCAAACCGTCTTTATTAAATTCGGCGGCAAGGATTTTTTCCGCCAATGCCATACCCACCGCGTTGGCAATGCCTTGTCCCAACGGGCCGGTCGTGGTTTCCACGCCATCGGTGTAGCCGTATTCGGGGTGGCCGGGGGTTTTGCTGTGCAGTTGGCGGAAGTTTTTCAAGTCTTCAATGCTCAGGTTGTAGCCGGTCAGGTGCAGCAGGCTGTACAACAGCATGGACGCGTGGCCGTTGGAGAGGATGAAGCGGTCGCGGTTGTAGAATTTGGGGTTGGCAGGGTTGTGACGCAGGAATTTCGTCCACAATACTTCCGCCATTTCCGCCATACCCATGGGCGCGCCGGGGTGGCCGGAATTTGCTTTTTGAACGGCATCGGCCGAGAGGAAACGGATTGCGTTTGCCAGTTGAGACATTTTGTACCTTCCTTGCTGTATTGGTTTGAAACGGTAACGGTAAAGAAAATCCCGTTGATTATCGCCCGATTCGGGCAGGCTTTCAAGGATGCGGGCGTCTTTCAGACGACCTTTCCGTCTATCAGAAGGACAACTTCAAACCGGTACGGCATCGGTTTCGCGTTGTCCTGTTTAAAAGTTGTCCGCATAAGGGGTCGTCTGAAACGGGCAAAGCAGATGAGATTAACTGTTATTCCGTTTTGAAACAGTAGTTTATAAATTTTTATCAGAGATATAGCGATTCGCTATAAGCATAGCGTCATCGGTTATATGCAACTGCTTGAATATCGCCGATTTCAGACTCAGGCAACAGAAAAATCAAAACGGGTGGCATATAAAAGCCAAGTAGGGCTTTTTGCTTTGGTCAAGTTCAAATGATATGATTCCGACGCATATAAAAGGTCGTCTGAAAAACCAATCAAACCAGTAATCAGAATAAAAGACCTGCGCGCAAACACACGAAGGAACACTGAAAAATGTCAACAGAAAACCAAGCCGAAAACGCTGTGTCAGAAGAAAAAAACGCTGCCTCGAAAGAGCAGTCCGAGAAACCGGCAAAAACCGCTCTGCCCAAACCCTCAAAACCCAAATCCAGCGTCATCCAAATCCATCCCGAAGGCGAACGCATCCATCCGAAAAAAGCGGAAGGGCGGTTCGCCAAATTGCGTATAGCCGCCGTATTGGCGACGCAGTTTGTGTTTTATGTGATTCCGTGGTTCAACTGGAGCGACCGTCAGGCGGTACTCTTCAATATTCCGGACCGGCATTTCTTCATTTTCGGGCTGTCGTTGGGTATGGGCGACTTGATTTACCTTGCCCTGCTGCTGATGATTTGCGCCTTCGGGCTGTTTTGGTGGACGACGATTGCTGGACGCTTGTGGTGCGGTTATTCCTGCCCGCAGACGGTTTACACCGAAATCATGCTTTGGATCGACAACTTGGTCGAAGGTGACCGCAACAAACGCCTGAAGCTGGAAAAATCGCCGTGGAATTTCACTAAAATCCGCATCAAAGCAACTAAAGCCCTGCTGATTTTCCTTGTCTGCGCGTGGACAGGCATTACCTTTGCGGGCTGGTTTGTCCCGATCCGCCAGTTCGTTCCCGACTTGTTTGCCGGAGCGGCGGGCGGCGGCGCGATGTTTGCCGCAGCGTTTTACGGCTTCATGACCTTCTTCTTTGCCCACGTTATGCGTGAGAAAGTGTGCCTGCATATGTGTCCGTATGCACGCTTCCAAAGCGCGATGTTCGACAAAGACACGCTGATTATTTCTTACGATACCGAACGCGGCGAACCGCGCGGCGCACGCAAGAAAACCGCCAACAAAGAAGACAGCGGATTGGGCGACTGCATCAACTGCACCATGTGCGTACAGGTCTGTCCCGTCGGTATCGATATCCGCGACGGTTTGCAATACCAATGTATCGGCTGTGCGGCGTGTATTGATGCCTGCGACGAAATCATGGATAAAATGGGTTATCCGCGCGGCCTGATACGCTATACGACCGAAGGCGCGTTGGAACACGAATATCCTGAAAGCGACATCAAAAAACGCTTGAAACGTCCGCGTGTGGCGGGATACGGCGCTGTTTTGCTGGTGGTTATTATTGCTTTCTTGGTCGGACTTTCCACCCGTAAAATGGTCGAAGTCGATATTTTGAAAGACCGCGGCGTGATGGTGCGCGAAAACAGCAAAGGTTGGCTGGAAAACGCATACAACCTGCGCATTATCAACAATAGTGAAAACGAACAAGTGATGACTGCGGCAGTCAAAGGCTTTGAAGAAATTGCCCTGACCGGATTGCCGGAAGGCGGCGTGAAAATCGCACCGCGCCAAACGTTGACCATCCCTGTCCAAGTTTCCACCATTCCTGAATACGCCGACAAGGGCAGCCATCCGATTGAGTTTACCTTCACTTATCGCGAAACCGGCAAAGCAGATGGCAAACCCACTATCTTGGAAGAAGAAGCAACCTTTATCGGAGAATAAAACGTGTCCGAGCAAAAACAAGTCAAACCTTGGTACAAACACATTTGGCCGTGGGTGTTGATGGCGGGTCCTATTTTCGTCGTGATTGCCAGTGTCGCCATGTTCTTCGTCGCCAAAGAACATGCAACCGATTTGGTAACGGACGACTATTACAAAGACGGCAAACACATCGACATCCAGCTTCACCGCGATGAAGAGGCAGTGAAGCGGCATATGCAGGTGCAAGTGCTGATCAGTCCGGATAAGGATGCGGCCAAAGTGTTTGTCAGCGGGGAATTCGATCCCAAACAGCCTTTGAATCTCCTTTTGATGCACCCGACTAAAAAATCGGAAGACCAAACCGTCAAACTGCACCCCGTCAGCGCGGAAATTCAAAACGGCCGTATGGAGTATGAAGCGACTTTCAAACCCCTGCCGCCGACCAACCACTGGTATCTGCGCGTGGAAGACACTTCAGGCGTTTGGCGGGTGGAGGATAAATGGATAGTCAGTCAAGGCAATGCAATCAATCTGACCCCTATGAACAAGTTGTTTGAGAACGCCAATCAGAAGCCGAAAGATTCAGGACAATAGTTTGACAGGCTCAAAAGGTCGTCTGAAAAATTTCAGACGACCTTCATGCTGTAAGGTTTGTGATGATGTTGGTGCAAATATAGTGGATTAACTTTAAACCAGTACGGCGTTGCCTCGCCTTAGCTCAAAGAGAACGATTCTCTAAGGTGCTGAAGCACCAAGTGAATCGGTTCCGTACTATCTGTACTGTCTGCGGCTTCGTCGCCTTGTCCTGATTTAAATTTAATCCACTATAAAGCGGATAGGGGATATGGCAGTATCGCTTGTAAACGTAGCTGCATGACTGATAAGGCAGGATAACCGTTTTCAGACGACCCCAGTCGTCATGAAAGTAACAAGGACAAGATATGAGCAAACGATGGCGCAGGCTGACGGACAACGAAATCAAAATGGCAAAGCTGATTTTTGCCGACAGCATTGATTACGCCCGCGTCAAAATCTATCGAGGCATTCCTTGCCTGCCGACCATGCAGGTTGCCGTTTCGCCCAACGGGAACATCTATTTCCCGCGCAATAACTGCCCTGACGACTTCGCCCTCGCTTCCGAGTCCCATCAAATATGGATGATTCATGAATTGACCCATGTTTGGCAGTACCAGCAAGGATTTAAAACCTGGTTGGGCGGATTGTTTTTGTTCGTCAGCGGAGGCTACCGCCGCCGCCATGCCTATCTCTATCCCAATCTGTCCGATATTTATCATTTTGGTATGCTGAATATGGAGCAGCAGGCGGATTTATTGGCGCATTATTACGCGTCGTGTTATCTAAAAGGCAACATATACAACGCCCAAAATCAAACCTTTCAAAAGATTTTAAAGTCGTTTATCGAAGACCCGTGCCAAAAAGAATGGCTGCCTCAATGCAGGTTTTATCGAAAAAACAAACGGACTTGAAGGCTTTTGCTGTCTGAAAGATGGTTAAAACATATGCTTTCAGACAGACAAGTCCGTTATAATAGGCAAATTAACTATCATAACCACATCAAAGGTAAATCATGCCTTGGAACATACCGATTTTTCTGACTTGGATGCGCGTTTTGCTGATTCCGGTCTTTACTTTGCTGTTTTTCCTGCCAAAAGGGTGGATTGCACCGGAAACCGTCAATTGGACTGCCGCTATCATTTTCGCACTCGCAGCCGTAACCGATTGGTTTGACGGATTTTTAGCAAGGCTTTGGAAGCAAACCTCCGATTTCGGCGCATTCCTCGATCCTGTTGCGGATAAATTGATGGTAGCGACCGCATTATTGCTGCTGGTCAGCCTTGGCCGTACTTATGTTATTTTCGCCATTATCATCATCGGCAGGGAAATCACCATTTCCGCTTTGAGGGAATGGATGGCGCAAATGGGCAGACGCAGCAGCGTTGCCGTTGCCACGATCGGCAAATTTAAAACCGCCGCACAAATGGTTGCCATATTTTTATTGCTCTTAGCCTCCAATCGATTTGACAATATTTTTTACCTGACAGGTAACATATTGATGTTTATTGCATCTGTATTAACCCTCTGGTCAATGTTCTATTATCTGAAAATGGCGTGGCAGGAAATCAAATAAAAAATAAAACAAACCCCTTGACGACAAGTTTTAAATCCATAATAATTGCGTCTTCTTCAGAAACAGCAGCAAGAAACAGACATTCGGCGGGAATAGCTCAGTTGGTAGAGCGCAACCTTGCCAAGGTTGAGGTCGCGAGTTCGAGACTCGTTTCCCGCTCCAAACGAATCCTGTCTTAAGTTGCTATAAAGTTTCTCCGATGCGGGAATAGCTCAGTTGGTAGAGCGCAACCTTGCCAAGGTTGAGGTCGCG
>CAUSOO010000015.1:0-42910 GCA_963533245.1 uncultured Neisseria sp. | reverse complement strand
TCACGACGTTGTACCATTTGTTTGCGCCTTCGCCGCCTTGTTCGTAGATGCGTTCAACTTTTGCCAAGCCGTCTTCGAGCATCACGCCTTCTTCGGTGAGGCTGCGCATTTGTTCGGTGGTCAGCCCGCCCAGTACGCGCACGGCGTATTCGCGTTCGACTTCGAAGCTAGGGTGGGCGAAACGTTGGACGAGTTCGCCGGAGGTGGTCAGGATGAGCAGGCCGCTGGTGTTGATGTCCAAGCGTCCGATGGCGACCCAGCGGCTGCTGGCGGCCTGCGGCAGACGGTCGAAAATGCTGACGCGGCCTTGCGGGTCGTCGCGGGAGACGATTTCGCCTTCTTGTTTGTAATACAGGATGATGCGCGGCAGGCGGTCCGCCCATTTGAGTTTAATAATGCTGCCTTTGACGGTAACGTGGTCGTCTGTGGTGACTTTGTCGCCCAGTTGCGCGGTTTTGCCGTTGACCGTTACCCAGCCGTTGTTGATCCACTCTTCCATTTCGCGGCGCGAGCCGACGCCGGATGCGGCAAGCACTTTTTGCAGGCGTTCGGGTTCCATGCGCGACAGGTCGCTGCGGCGTTCTTTCAAATCGCGCGCGCGTTCCATGATTTTTTGGTTGGGATTGCGGACGACGAGTTTTCTGGCTTTGGCGGCGCGCTGTTTGGGGGCGTTTTGCGGCTTGAGGTCGTCTGAAACTTTTTGTCCGTAAGGTTTGGAAGCGGTTTTCCGCGTTTCGTCTTTGGGACGGGCTTTGCTTTTGAAAGGTTTGGCGGTTTTCTTGGCAGACGGGGCTGCGCCGTCGCGCCATTGGCGTTTGCTAGTGGGTTGCTTGGACATGGAGTTCTCCTAACGCGTTTGATGGCAGCGGGTTGAATTTGAAGCAGGACAAGGCAAGTCAAATTCAACCCGATGCGGAAAACGGTTCTTCTGCGGCGGTGGCGGCAGGATAAGTTACGGATAAAAGGCCGCCTGAAAACGAATGAAACGAGTTTTGTTAAAACGTTTTTATATTTCAGACGACCTTTTGCTGGAGTCGGGATTTTACCCTATCGGCTTGAAGCTGTGGGAAGTTTAAGGCGACAGCCGCTCGCGTATCCAGTTGCCGTCAACCAAACGGTATTGGATGCGGTCGTGCAGGCGGCTGGGGCGGCCCTGCCAGAATTCGATGCGGTCGGGGATGACGAGATAGCCGCCCCAATGCGGCGGGCGCGGGACGTGCAGCGGGTGTTTCGCGCCTACGGCAGCGGCTTTGGCAACCAACATCGCTTTGCTCGACAACACTTCGCTTTGCGCGCTTGCCCATGCGCCGATGCGGCTGGTGTAGGGGCGGCTGTCGAAATATTCGTCCGAAGCGGCGGCATCCAGTTTTTCGATGCGCCCTTCAACGCGCACCTGCCGCTCCAGTTCCGGCCAGAAAAACGTCATGGCGGCAAACGGATGCGCGTCAAACGAGCGTCCTTTGCGGCTTAAGTAATTGCTGAAGAACACGAATCCCTGCGGATTGACTTCTTTCAGCAGCACCATGCGGCTGTTCGGCCTGCCGTCTTCGCCCACGGAAGCCACGTTGACGGCGGTCGGCTCGTTGACTTGCGAATGAATCGCCTCGTTCAGCCATTGCTCGAACTGGACAATCGGGTCGGCATGGCATTCCGATTCCGAAAGTTCGCGCTTGCTGTAATCTTCGCGGATATTGTGTAAATCCATGATGTCCTCCGATATTCACGTTTGTTTGAATGAATCATACCCCGTTTTTTCAGACGACTCCAACGATAGGGAGGGAAGAATATGTGTATAATCCGCGTCAAATCAAATGAAACGGAAAAAATCATGCAAACCGAAGTCGAACTGAAAATCCTCAATCCGAAAATGGCGGACAAACTTCCCGCCTACGCCACGCCCGGTTCTGCCGGACTGGACCTGCGCGCCTGTTTGGACGAAGCCGTAACCCTGCAACCGGGCGACACCTATCTCGTTCCAACCGGTCTGGCGGTGCATCTTGCCAATCCCGACTACGCCGCCGTTTTGCTGCCGCGTTCCGGTCTGGGACACAAACACGGCATCGTCTTAGGCAACTTGGTCGGACTGATCGACTCGGACTATCAGGGCGAACTCAAAGTCTCCGTGTGGAACAGGGGCAAAGAAGCGTTCACCATCGAGCCGATGGAACGCATCGCGCAAATGGTCATCGTTCCCGTCGTCCAAGCCTCGTTTAAAGTCGTGGACGAATTTGCCGCCAGCGAACGCGGCGAAGGCGGCTTCGGCAGCACGGGCAAGGCGTAAACCGCCTGTTCAAATACAAAGGTCGTCTGAATTTGAGCTGTGTAGAGAATAACCGCGTTGTTTACAGAACCCGGCCTACACGGAGCGCCTGAATAGGCTCTTATTGAATGCCCGAGATTTAGGGGCAGTTCAGGATTCAGACGACCTTTTCTTCTTCCTCGTTCCAAAAATCATAAAAGTTAAACCATTGCAGCGGATTTTGCGCGCATTCTTGCGCCAAAATATCGGCGAAGCCCTGCATGGCGGCGGTAACGGCGGCTTCGCGGTTGCCGCGTTTCCAGCCGGAGGTGTCGGTGAAGCGGCGCAGTTTCAAATGGTAGCGGCCGTTTTGTTTGACGCAAAACAGCGTGTTCACTTGTGTTTTTAAGAGCGCCGCCAAGAGCCATGCGCCTTGCGGCATGGGGGCGGTATGGCCTAAGAAATGGATGTCGGCGGTTTTTTCGCCGCGCACGGGTACGCGGTCGGCGGCAATGGCTATCCATTCGCCGTCTTCGATGCGGCGGTTCAGCTCCATCATCAGGGTGGGATCCAAATCCGTGACCTGAATCAGGCGGATGTGTTCCGCGCCCGCTTTTTGCAAGGCTTCGTTGAACGCCTGCGCGTGTTTGCTGTGTACCAACACATTGAGCCTGAAGCCTTTATGGTGCGACACCAGCGCGCGGCAGACTTCGGTGTTGCCCAAGTGGGAGCAGGCGAAAATCTGCCCGCGTACCGAATCGCTCACTTGCGCATAAACGCCGTCCGGGTCTTCGAGTACCAAATCTTCATAACGGATTTTGCGCTGCCACACGGCAAATCGGTCGCATACTGCCTCGCCGAACGCGATAAATTGTTTGAATACGCCGTGTTTCGGCAAAACGGTATCGGGAAAGGCCGTCTGAAGACGGGTTTGATACCGCAGGATATGGCGGCGCGGTTTGGGCGCGGTGGCGTAGAAATACAGCACCACAAACCAGATGCACGGCCTCATCAGGAAGGCAGGCAGATAGCGCACCATCAGCGTGGTCAGGGCGAGAAACAGGCGGCTGCCGCGTTCGGGCTGCGCCGCCCAGTGGTTTTGCGTGTTGTCGGTCATGTTTTCAGACGGCCTTTCCGAATAAAGCGCCCAAACGCCGCCGCAACATCCCTAAAAACAGCCGCGTGTGCATTTTGCTGATGCGCACGTTGTCGGCGAAGGCGTTGAAGTGGGACACGCCGTCGGCGGCGTATTGCACGGGCGTTTTAATCCAAACCGGCTTGACGCCGCGCCAGTACAGGCGGATGAGGATTTCCGTGTCGAAATCCATGCGGTCGCCTACGGTTTCTTCGCGGACGACTGAAAGCGCGGGGGCGAGCGGGTACAGGCGGAAGCCGCACATGCCGTCTTTAATGTCGCAAGACCAAGTGTGCAGCATGTTCCAGAAGTCGGTAATTTTGCGCCCGTACAGCCGCGCTTTGGGCGCGTCGCCGCCGTATTGCGGCCAGCCGCAGACGACGGCTTCGGGGTTTTGTTCCGCCGCCGCCAAGAGTTTGGGCGTGTCGTCCAGATGGTGCTGACCGTCGGCATCGACCTGCAAAACATGGCTGTAGCCGTTTTCTTCGGCGTATTTCAAACCGGTTTTGACCGCCGCGCCTTTGCCGCCGTTGATGGGGCGGTAAAGGGCGTGGATGCCGTCTGAAACCAATGCCTGCAATACGGGTTTGCATTCTTCGCGCGAACCGTCGTCCACAATCAATACGTCCAAACCGAAGCCGTGCATGGTCTGTGCGACGCGGGCGATGGCGGCGGGGTGGTTGTAGTGGGGGATTAACACTAGGGTTTTCATGGGGATACCGTTTTTCAGACGACCTTCTCGCAACGCAAGATGCTGTGTCCGCGTCCGATGCCGTCTGAAATTTCCGCCACTTTCAATCCGGCGTTTTCAACGCAGCGTATCAGGTCTTCGGAATGGAAGATTTTGCTGTTGCCGTTGGCCATGGCGGTGAAATACAGGCTGGTCATGGTCAGGCAGTAGGCGGCGGTTTCGTATTGCTGCCTGTCCCAGCAGGGTTCCATGATGTAGAGGCTGGTGTGCGCACTCATGGAAGCGGCGGCGCGGCGCAGGATGCCGGTAACTTGTTCTTCGCTGAAACAGTCTAAAAACTGGCTCATCCAAATCGCGTCGAAACCCGTCGGGAAGGGGACTTCGGGGTCGAGCAGGTTGGCGGGGTGGGCATGGATGCGTTCCGCGCCGGTTTTGCCTTTGGTCGCTTCGCGCATCAGGGCGATTTGTTGCGGCAAATCCATGATGGTAACTTCGACTTCGGCGTTGTAGCCAACGCATTGTTCCGCCCAGCGGCCGGTGTTGCCGCCGACGTCGAGCAGCTTTTTAACCGGTTTGGCGAACACGGTTTTCAAGGCTTCGGCAAAGGAATTGTCAGAATAATAGTGGTCGAAGGCAAACCATTTTTCCTGCGCGACGCTCGGCAGCGAGGACAGGCCTTCGTAAATCGTCGGCCAGCTGCCGAAAACTTTCAGCCCTTCGGGTTTGCCCGTTTGCAGGGTTTTTTCCAAGTCGAACATGCCTTGGTAACAGATTTCCTGCGTGAAATCCATGTTCACGCGCGCCATTTTGTCTTTCAGTAAAAACCAGCCGGCTTTGCTGATGAAATAGCGGTTGTCGCGGGTATGCACCGTGCCGATGGAGAGCGAGGCTTCAAGCAGCACTTGCGCGGCGTAACCGCTGATTTGCGCTTTCTCGGCGATTTCGGCTTGAGTAAGGCCGTCTGAATGGTCGTTCAGCAAATCCAAAATGCCGAATTTCACCATCAGGCGGGATACTTGGAACACAATCGGCGCAAAGGCGATTTCCTGTGCCAAACGCTGCGCTTCGCCTGCGGACTGGTGTTCTTCGGAATAACGTTGTGCTAGTGCTGGAAAAAGTTGCATATTTTTTATCTTTTCATTTGATTATGGGTTGTTATTAGGTTTGGGCGGGATTATCCCCGATTTGCAGGTTTTCCTCTTCCCGCAGGAGAGGGCGGAACCTAAAAAAGCATTTTCAGACGACCTCGAACACGATCCGTCCCGATGCGCAGGGATTGTCGCCGTTGCTGACTTTAAAGCTCAATTTGTTTTTGGCTTCATCGTATTTCAGCTCCACCGACACTTCGTCATGCGGACGGACGAACTGCTGGTATTTCAGGTTTTCCACGCGGACGACGCGCTGCCTGCCCCACGGATGACGCGCCGCCAGATCGCGCACCCATTGCAGCTCGACTACGCCCGGTACGAGCGGGAAGGTGGCGAAATGGCCGCCGAAATAGACCAAATCGAGCGGTACGCGGCCGATGAAGGTTTCGGCGGCAGTTTCTTTTTCAGATGATGTTTTTGACCAAACGGGCGATGTCTGGGTGACGGTAAAGGCCGTCTGAAAATCGGCGGCGGCGATTTTAGCCTGGGCGTTGCGCGGCAGGCTGTCGGTGAAACGCCAGTAACGGGGCAGGGCGATGGTGTCCTGCGTGGCGGCAAGGTGGCGTTTGAGCGCGTCAGCGACGGCGGCTCGGCCTTGGTCGCGCAGGGCAGCGATACCGTCCGCGTTCAACGCCGCCCATATGGCGATGCGCTGATGTTGCGGATGGCGGCCGCAATGGGCGTCGGCAATCCACGGATGCCGTAAAAGTTCGTGTTCGATTTGAGTCAGCGACACGCGTTTGTCCTCGAATTTGATGATGCGGTCTTGGCGACCGAGCAGCAGGAAACCGTCGGGCTGCGGCTCGATTAAATCGGCGGTCTGGCGGCGTTCGGGCGACCACGGCGAAGATGCCCACAATGCACCTTCTTCGTTCTGCCCGATTTCCACGCCGGCAAACGGCTGCCATTCGCGGCTTTCCCGACGCGACGCAATCACGCCGGTTTCGGTGCTGCCGTACACTTCAAACGGGCGGACGGCAGCCTGTTGCAGCAAATCCGCCGTGGCTTCGGGCAGCGCGCCGCCCGCCGACACGATGCCCGCGATTTTATGGCCGATGCTCTGCCAGTTGCGGTTTTCACCCAAGCGGTTGAGTACCGCCGGACTGGCAATCCACACCACTTTTTCGTGCGCCGCCGTACTGGCGAGCAGGTTTTCCGGATAAACCGCCTGCCGCCGCTCCATAGGCCAACCCATTGTCAGCGCAAGCGCGAAACGGAAAGTGAAGCCGTAAAGGTGTTGCGGAATGACGCTGCCGATAACCGTTTCCCCGCCGCGCCCGAACGGCAGCGAATCCGCCAACATCAAGGCTTCCGCCTGCATCTGCGCGGCGGTTTTCACAATCACCTGCGCCTCGCCGCTGGAACCCGACGTTTTCAGCCATGCTTCGGCATGGTCGGGAATCAGATGGTTTTCAGGGGCGGGGGGCGAGTTTTCAGGCGACGTGTGTGCCGGCAAATCGGGCAGGTGCCACACGGGTGGGTTGGATTGCACATCCAACGGCTGTCCGGATTCATCGCGTTGTCCGGTTTGACAGCCTAACTTGCTTTGCAAATCTTCGGAATCCGTCAAAAACACATCCGCCGTCCGCCCCCAGTCCAAATTGTCCCGCGCCAGATTCGGCAGCAGCAACACCCGTCCGCCCGAATGCCACACCGCCAACACGGCGCAGGCAAACAGCGCGGCATCGTCAAACCACAACGCGGTCGTTTGCGCGTTTGCCGTTTTCAGACGACCTGACAGCCGGAAAACCGCACGGTTGAAATCCGCACGCGTCCAATTCGGATGGGTGGCGATAAGGTCTTGTTGGGGCAGGTCGGGGGATAGGATTTGGGTTAGGTGCATAATTTTGATTCAATAGCTTGTTACTGTTCTTTAGCGGCTTGTATTACATATTTTCCGAGGATTTGAATAAGCCTATAGAATTTATATAAACTAATAAAAATAAGTGAAGTAATACAAGATTGAAAAATATTTTTGGTTTCTATCTGCCATGATATATTATGTTTAATATATATTAAGTTGCCTTCAAAAATATTTTCTATGAAAAGATAGCAAATTATTAAGCATATCAATATTAAGAAATAATAATTTGCTATTTGGAATATCTGTATTAGTTCATGTAATAATGTTTTATCGTTTCTGTTTTTACTCTGTATGTTATATAAAGTTTGGGAAAACTTTGTTGTTGCTATTAATGATAATGAAGTAATGCAAAAACCTATTGCAATGGAAAGAAAGGATAGTAAATCAGAAATTTTGCCTGAGAATCCTAAGTTATATTTGCTAATAACAAGATAAAAAAGGAAGGTAAAGAAAATATATATTGCACATTTTATAATATTTTTAATCATGGTGAGATTTCCAATATTTTTAAAATGGCTTGTTTAAAAAGCTCATCTTCTCTTGGTAGTCCATTCTCATCGGTGGAGCAGGTTACTCCAATTTTGCTAGATACTATATTGGTATTAAAAACCATCTCTAAATTATCAGTATTTTTACCGGCAATAACTAATTTTTTAAACTCAAGTTTGTTTGTGATGAAATACTTTACTACGTTTTTGACTTTTTCTGCTGTAAGTTTTTCTTTGTATTTCATTATAAATTCAGCACTGGATGCTCCATATTGATAAATATCTTCTTGGAGATGTTCGGTCAATGAGTTAGAGCAAGAAAGCGTATTGGGCAATATACTTAATTTAATTTCTTTTATTTCATTTATGGATTTTTGAAATTGTTCTTCATCTAGTATTTGTTTTATCTCTATATGTTCATTTGGATGAAAATGATTTAAAGCCTCTCTAAAAATACTATTTTTATTGTATTGAAGCCAGACTTCCCCTGTTTTTGTATCCATAATTCCATAGGAAAATTTAGGTTCAATTTCTGTTTTCTTCCGACGATTTTTAGTTGTTTTTCCATTTTCTATACTAATTACATTAGGAGGTAGCGGATATACGCTTCCTGTGCTAAATACAAGTCGGATAAAACGGTCATTCTCTTTATCTATAGTTGCCGATATTTTTTGCATTTCAGTTTCAGAAGGACTTCTTTGAAACCCTTTTTCAATCATAAGTTTTAAAAGTGATTTAGATAAATTTCTCTTTCCAATAAGAACTTGATAATTGAATAAAGTAATATTTGCGGGAGTGCCCATTTTCGAATAATCCTTTGAAATTAAAATTTTTTATGTAATGCACTACTTGAAATATTAAAATCATGGATGGTAGCGCGACAAGATTTTTCAGGCGACCTACACCTTCAAAACAGTTTTCCGATACACCCACTCTCCGGCAAACAAAAGCCCCATTAACACATACGACACGATGCCGGTATAAGCCGCCCACCAGTCGTAATATTGCAAGCCTGCCAGAATGGCGGCTGTTGCGCCGTTGAGGATGAAAAAGCCGCACCAGATTTGCGTAACGCGGCGGGTGTGGCGCACGCCTTCGGGGGGAAGGTCGGGGTGTTGCAGTCGGGCGAGGCATTCGATGACGGTTTGTTTGGCAAACAGGCTGCCGCCGAAAACGGCAAGCATCAGCGCGTTGACGGCGACGGGATACCAATACATCGAGTCGGGTCGTCTGAAAACCAGTACGGCGGCGAAAAAGGCGGCAAGAATAATCGCCGTAATGCGTTGGGCTGTGGTTTGCGGCATGGCGGCGCGTATCAGCCACAGGACGCACATGGCGGCGGCAAGCCAAAAAAATGCGCCGTTTTCCCTGCCGTAATACCATAGGAGCGGATAGGCGAGGCTGGCGAGGGTCAGTAGGAGTTTTCCCAGTGTTTTCATAATGGTGTTCGGTTTCAGACGACTTTTGGGTTTTAGGGGGAGGAAGGTCGTCTGAAAGTTGTTTGGAAAAATAGTAGGGTCAGTTCAGCATGGCAATGGCGGCGGACAGAAAAAACGGTGCGACAAGGGTCAGGATAAAGCCGCTGACGACGGCGTATTTGATGTATTCGGCGCGGCAGTTTTCTTTGACAAAGGGCAGGGCGGAGTCCATTGCCGCTGCGCCGGAAATGCCGATTGCCGCCATAGGCTGCTTTCGTCCGTAGAAATACAGGAAGACGATGCTGATCATTTCGCGGAAAAAATCGGTCATAAACGCTGCCGCACCCATTTCGGGCGATACCGCTTTTCCAACCATAGGACCCGAAAGGGAGAACCAGCCGAAACCGCCCGACAATACCAGGCTTTGGGCAAACGAATAGGGCGAACATAGCGAAAAAACGAAACACGCGGCGGAGGTTGCAGCAACGGTCAGAAGCGGCAGCAGGAAAATCCTACGTCCGAATCCGCCAAGCTGGAAATCAACCAAGTCCATGCCAACCATGAAAATCAGCAGATAGAGGATATGGGTGCTGTCGATGGGCAGATTGCCAATCTGTCGCCCGAAAAAGGCAAATGCCGCGACACCCAAACCGAAAAAAGCAAAGGCTTTGAAACAGCCGTAAAAGGGTTTGATAAAGCTGCCCGACGGCGTGGAAGCAGTCGAGGCTTCGGGTTTGCGATAAAGCGCAATCAAGGTAAACGCGCTGATAATCAGTGCGAACAGCAGGGCATATTTGACGATGTCCGCGCCCAGATTTGGGTCGGTAAAGACGCTGCCAAACTCATAGCCCATGAAAAAGAGCAGAAGCAGGACAATAAAGGACAAGGATTTGAGTAGGACTTGTCGAAGGGGTGGTGCAAGAAATTTACCAGATAGGAAACCAGTAGATAACAATGCAAGAATAATAAAGATCGATGATAAAGATGATTCCATATTTATAACTCTCCAGTTGAAAATTATTGATTTGATATTAAATATTTTGTTTCGTAAGAGAGAAGTCAATTAATATCATTGTTCTTTGAGCGGGTTTGCAGGTTGCAGTTTGCGGCCGGTTTCGCGTTTGATGTGGTCAATAAGGTCGATGGTGTCTTGGATTATTCGTTTTCTTCCTCATCTTTGCTTTTTTTAAAGTCGTCGTATTCTTTGAACAGTTTAAAATATGTTGGATAAAGCTTGGCAATGCGTTTACGGTTTTTCGGGGTACAGAATTTTGCCACCTCTTTGGGTTCATGAGATTGCGGATAGCGGGAAGAAAATTGAGCTTGCTCTTGTTTGGTCATTTTTTTGACCGTTGGGCAGATAGGGGACATTTCTGATTTGCTGTTGGCAAATCCAGCCATATTCCATGCCACTATGCCGTTGCGTTCAGTCTTATCGTTTGCCTCTTTTTCACAAAATTCCATATCGTGATACATATCAAATGAATCATGAATGACTTGCATACACTCGGCATGTGTCATTTTTTTGATGAGGGAAATTTCAGCGTGCGCAGACAAGGCAGGGAGTAAGAGCAGTAGGGAAATGAATTTTTTCATGGTGTTAGTTGTATATTATGGATAAGTGAGAAAGGTTGATGTTGTTATTGATGTTCAGACGACCTTGCCGATTGACAAGGCCGTCTGAAAATATGCCGGTTTGGATCAGAATCAGGAATCTTGCGCCTGTACTTTCAAAACCGCCTGAACCACGTCTTCTACGGTGCGTACGTTGCGGAAGTCTTCGGCTTGCAGTTTGCGGCCGGTTTCGCGTTTGATGTGGTCGATGAGGTCGATGGCGTCGATGCTGTCGATTTCCAAATCTTCGTAGAGGTTGGTCTCAGGTTTGATGCGCTCGGGTTCGATTTCAAACAGGTTGACCAGTGCATCGGTCAGAAGGGTGCGTACTTCTTGTTCGGTCATATCGCTTCTCCTTTATGCCTGACGGCTTTTGACGAATTCTGCCAGTGTTTTGACGTTGGCGAAGTTTTCGCGCAGGTTGTCGTTTTCGCCGTCGAGCTGGAAGCCGAAGGTTTTTTGCACTGCCAAACCGAGTTCCAGCGCGTCGACGGAATCCAGCCCCAAGCCTTCGTCGCCGAAGAGCGGGTCTTCGCTGCCGATGTCGGCGGCGGTGATGTCTTCCAGCCCCAAGCTGTCGATGATTAATTCTTTGATTTGGTTTTCTAAGTTATTCATGTGGTTTTCCTTGTGAAATAGTCTTGAAGGTATTCGTTTAAACGCCTTGCGGCGATGGGTAGGGGTTTTTCCGCCAGCCATTCTTCGGGCAGGATGTCGTCGCCGACGGTGATTTCATAATGGATTTTGTGCGGCGGTATTTTGTACCAAGGCTGGCCTTTTTTGAAATTGGGCGGCGTCATTTTGATGCACACGGGGGTGATGACCGATGCGCTGCGCAAACCGAGCGATACCGCGCCACGGTGCATTTTAACCTGTCCGTCCCAGCCTGTGCGCGTGCCCTCGGGGAAAATCAGCATACTTTGCCCGCTTTTGAACACGGCGTCGATTTCTTCCAACATTTCCATGCTTTCGTCGTTGGGGATGTAGCCGGAAGCGATAATTTGGCTTTTCATGCTGGGGTTGTTCAACAGGTCTTTTTTGACCAGCACGTTCGGGTCGGGAAAGTGGCTGACCATCAAGACGACATCCAGCAGCGAGGGATGGTTGGCGAGGACGAGCTGCCCCGGCCGACCGAGTTTTTCCAAGCCGTTGAAACGGACGCTCAATACGCCCGACCATTGCAGATAGCCGACGAAAAACCGCCACACGCGGCCTATCATGCGGCGGGCGGCAAGCTGGCGCGGGATGTCGCCTTTGGTGGATTTGAGCGTGTAGGGCAAAAGTGCGATTTTGAACAATACGCCCGCAACGCCGAAGAGGATGAAACCGAACAGGGTGGCGAAGAAACGGCGGCAGTAGTCTAGGGTTTTCATGGTTTTTTGCACCATGTCCATCGGCGTTTTTCATGTTGCCATTCTGCCGAAAGGTCGTCTGAAAGTAAAAAACGGATCCAGTCGAGCGCACCCCAGTAATCGGCTGACAGCAGGTCGGACGGGTTTTCAGACGACGTGTCGTCAACATCGAGGCTGAGTGTGTAGCCGTCTCCCTGCGTCAGTACAAGCGACAGGGCGTAGGCAAACGGGGCGCGTGTGGCGTGGACGGGGTAGTCGTTGGACAAAGGGTCGTCGGCGATTAAGACCAACACGGATGGTGCGCCGTCTTGCAGCAGGGCATAGGCTTCTGCCAAAGTGGTTTCGAAATTGTCGCTGCCGGCGGCGAGGGCGGTGTGTTCGCTCATGTCGCCGCGCAGCATGGACCATTGTCCGGCGGGAGCGTTGTGGACGGACAGTCCGAAGGAGGTCGGTGAAACGCTGTCGGTTTGCAACAGTCCCAGCCATAATTCGAAACTGCGGTTGATTTCTCCGTCATGCGAGGCGTAAACCAACGGACTGCCGGGGTATTGTTCCGCCAATTCCCACGAGGCGTCGCAAATCAGGCGCGCGGCTTTGCCCAAACGGCGGCGTTGCAGTGCGGGCAGGAAGGCAAGCGCGGGTTTGTGGTCGGGCAGTCCGGCGGCGTCTAATGCGCCTGATGCCCATTGCCGCCATTGTTCGGGCGTGGCGATTTTACTGCTTGAGGCGTGCCAAGCGGCGATATTGAAAGAAAAACGGCAAATGTTGGATGACATGATGGTTTTCAAAAGTTTACATTGTGATGTATTTTAACGAAATAGCTTAACACATTCTAGGGTCTGATATAATCGCGATATTCTAACGTATTCTGTTTTCAGACGACCTTTATGACTGTAAATTTAATTTGCCCCATTCATGATGTTGCTTCTTTATTGCCACACAGCGGCCATATGGTGTTGCTTGATTGTGTGACGGAATACAGCCCGAAACACGTGTGCGCCCAAGCCGCTGTGGGGGAAAAGCACATCTTGTTGGTTGATGGGGCATTGCCGGCGACATCGCTGATGGAAATCATGGCGCAGGGCATAGGCGCGTTTGCGGGCATACAGGCTTTGGAAGCGGGTGAACCGGTGCGGCTTGGCTTTTTGCTGGGAACGCGCAAGCTGGAATTGTTTGCCGACAGCCTGCCCGTCGGAACGCAGATGAAGGTGGTCGCCAATCTGTCGATACAGGACCCGGGCGGCATGGGCGTATTCGATTGCGAACTGTATTGGACAGATGCGCCTGAAGATGCCCGCGCCAAGCTGCCCGCGGACGGGCTGGTGGCAAAAGCCTCGTTGAACGTGTACAGTCCGAAAGACGGAAAGGTCGTCTGAAAACAGCCTTCGCTGTTCAGATGATGACCAATAAGCAGACCGCGCCAACCAATAGGAAACATTATGAGCGAAACCATCTTGATTACCGGCTCCAACCGGGGCATAGGCAAAGCCGTCGCACTCGGTTTGGCAGAAGACGGCTTTGATATCGTCGTCCATTGCCGCAGCCGCCGCGATGAAGCCGAAGCCGTGGCGGAAGAAATCCGCGCTTTGGGCAGACAGGCGAGGGTGTTGCAGTTTGACGTGTCCGACCGCGCAGCCTGCCGCGATATTTTGACTGCCGACATCGAAGCAAACGGCGCGTATTACGGCGTGGTGTTGAACGCCGGACTGACGCGCGACAATGCCTTCCCCGCGTTTTCAGACGACGATTGGGATTTGGTGCTGCGAACCAATTTGGACGGTTTTTATAATGTGTTGCACCCGTTGACCATGCCGATGATACGACGCCGCAAAGCCGGACGGATTGTGTGCATGGCGTCGGTGTCCGGCTTGACGGGCAACCGCGGGCAGGTCAATTACAGCGCGTCCAAGGCGGGCTTGATCGGCGCGGCGAAAGCCTTGGCGGTCGAACTGGCGAAACGCAAAATCACTGTCAACTGCGTGGCGCCAGGCTTAATCGATACAGAGATTGTCGATGAAAATGTACCCGTCGAAGAAATTTTGAAAGCCGTCCCCGCCGCGCGTATGGGGCTGCCGGAAGAAGTGGCGCATGCGGTGCGCTTCCTGATGGATGAAAAAGCGGCGTACATCACGCGCCAAGTGATTGCGGTGAACGGAGGTTTGTGTTGAATACCAGAAGAGTCGTAGTAACGGGCATAGGCGGCATTACCGCCTTCGGCCGTGATTGGCAAAGCATACAGGCGGCGTTTAAAGCCGAAAAAAATGCCGTCAAATACATGGATTGGCGCGACCGCTTCCCCGAATTGGAAGCGCAACTGGGTGCGCCGATTGAAGGCTACACCCCGCCCGAACATTGGACGCGCAAGCAGCTCAGAAGCATGGGGCGCGTGTCGCACCTGTGTGTCGATGCGGCGGAGCAGGCACTGACGGACGCAGGTTTGCTTGGAGACGAAAGCATTACCGACGGACGCATGGGCGTGGCGTGCGGTTCGTCTGTCGGCAGTACCAAAGACATCGGCGACATGGGCGAACTGCTGACTACGGGTACATCGCGCAATTTCAACGCCAATACCTATGTGCGCATGATGCCGCATACGACCGCCGCCAATATCGGCATCTTTTTCGGATTGAAAGGGCGCATCATCCCGACTTCGAGCGCGTGTTCGTCCGGCAGTCAAGGCATAGGCTATGCCTACGAAGCGATTAAATACGGCATGATAGACATGATGCTGGCGGGCGGCGGCGAAGAATTTTGTCCGTCCGAAGTGTATGTTTTCGACTCGCTCTACGCTGCCAGCCGCCGCAACGGCGAACCCGAACTGACCCCGCGTCCTTACGACAGCGGACGTGACGGCTTGGTCATCGGCGAAGGCGCAGGGATTTTTGTGTTGGAAGAATTGGAACACGCCAAACGGCGCGGTGCGAAAATCTATGCCGAACTCGTCGGCTACGGCGCCAACAGCGACGGCAGCCACGTTACCCAGCCGCAAAAAGAAACCATGCAGAAATGTATGGAACTCGCGCTGCAAGACGCGGGCATTACGCCTGACAAAGTCGGCTACGTCAGCGGCCACGGTACGGCGACCGAAAAAGGCGACATCGCCGAAACGCTGGCGACCGAAGCCGTGTTCGGATTCATTCCCATGAGTTCGCAAAAAAGCTATCTCGGCCATACGCTCGGCGCGTGCGGTGCGCTGGAAGCGTGGTTTACCATCGAAATGATGAACAGCGGCTGGTTTGCCCCGACCGTCAATCTGCACGACATCGACCCGCGCTGCGGCAAGGTGGACTATATTTTGAGCGGCGGCCGCGAAATCGAAACGAATTATGTGGTCAGCAACAATTTCGCTTTCGGCGGCGTGAATACTTCGCTGGTGTTCAAACGCTGGCGGGATGAAAACGATTAATCGCAGCTGCGTTATCACAAAATCAAAAAGGTCGTCTGAAACCGTTTGACCCAACGTTTCAGACGACCTTTTTAGCGTGTCCAAAGCTATATCACGAAGTCCAGCAGATAAAAGTCTTCTTTGCCCACGCCGCATTCGGGGCATTTCCAATCGTCAGGGATGTCATCGAATTTGGTGCCGGGGGCGATACCGTGTTCGGGATCGCCGAGGTCTTCGTCGTAAATCCAGCCGCAGGGGCCGCACATGTATTGTGCCATGGTGTGTTCCTTCTAATGGTTGAGGTCGTCTGAAAACGGTCGGCAAAAGGTTTTCAGACGACCCCTTGTTGGTCTGTTTCAGCCCTTATGCCGCTTCCAGCGCCGCGATTTCTTTGCGCAAGTGTTTCAACGCGGGGGTAACGATGGCGACGAACATGGCTTCGCGGATGCGGCGTTGGGCGGGGCTGCGCATGAGGTAGCCTTTGGCGCCGGCGTGTAAGGCGGCGGATTGGGCGGCGGCAAGCGTCAGCTCGGCGGCGGCGGCGCGCAGTTTCAGCGTGGCGAGGTTGTCGGGCGTGTTGTTCCAAGCCAAGTCTGCCAGCCGTTCGGTGGTTTGCCATGCCTCGTCCAAGGCGGCCTTGAGGCTGTCGTAGCTGTCGTCGAGATAGCTGTTGACCTCGGCGTTGACGACGTTGGCGATGCGGATGATGCCGAGGCTGCCGTCGATCACGCCTGCGCCGATGCCGATTTGCAGCAGGATAAAGCCGGACTTGATGGAGGCGATGTAGTCGGAGAACTGTTCGGGCGCGGCAATCACGTCTTCGTCAGGGATGAATACGTCTTTGAAGTTCAGGCTGAACGTGCGCGTGCCTTCGAGGGCGCAAAATTCGGGGCAGGCTTGCAGGGTCACGCCTTCCCATTGTCCGCCGGTAATGAACATGACGTAGCTGTCGCCGATTTGGGCGGTATTCGCCCAGATGTGGTCTTCGCCGATGTTGGATACCCAAGGCAGCGCGCCGTTGACTTTGTAGCCGCCGTCCATACGCTCGGCTTGAAGGTTGTGTTTTTCAATACCGGCAAGGTGTTTGACGGTATTGGACATGCCCGTACCCGCTAAGACTTTGCCTTGCAGGATGTCGGCGAGGTATTTGTCTTTGACGGCTTGGTTGGGCGTTTGGTGCAGATACCAAGCGCAAGCCGCCTGACACCATGCGCTGAACGAGGTCGCGCCGCATTCTTTGCCGACTTCGCGCAAGACGGCGATTTGCGTCGCCAAACCCAAGCCGTTGCCGCCTTCCGCTTCCGTACCGACTGCGCCGAATCCGCCGATAGCGCCGAGTTCGCGCATAAATTCTTCGGGATACAAGCCATTGCGGTCGATTTCGTCCACTAAGGGTTTGAGTTTGGTTTTGACGAGTTCGGCAACTTGAGACAATAAGGTTTCACGGTTCATGGTCTTATCCTTGAAAATGTGTGCGGACGGCGCAGGGAGGGCGTTCCGTTGGAAAGAGGAAGCGGTCCGTTACAGGGACGGCGTTTTTGAAAAAGGTCGTCTGAAAACGGGCAAACGGTTTTGCCGCCGCTTTTCAGACGACCTTGGGTCAGAATCAGGCGAACGCCTGCAATTCAGGGTTGATTTCTGTTTGCGCGACGTTGTTGATGTAGTTGCACAAAGTCGCTAAGGCAACGCCCATCACGACTTCGACAGCCTGCTGCTGGTTGTAACCGGCGTCGAAGAAGGCTTTGAGTTCGGCATCGGATACCGCGCCTTTTTTTGCCATCACGGCTTGGGTAAACGCGGCGAGCGCGCCCAGTTTGGCATCGTCAAACTCGCCCGCCGCCAACGCGCGCGCGGCTTTGATGGATTGTTCGGACAGGAGTTTTTTCAGGGTTGCCAGTTTGGTGTGGCCTGCCACGCAGAAACCGCATTCGTTGGTGCGGGCGGCGATGATTTGGATGACTTCGACTTCACCGGGAGTCAGGCTGTTGGCGGCGTTCAGTTTGCCGACTTCTTGATAAAACGCCAACGCTTCGGGCGCATTTGCCAATACGCCGATGAGGTTGGGGATGAAGCCGTTGTTTTTCAGCGCGGCTTCGACGCGGGGTTTTGCTGCTTCGGGAGCGGTTTCGACGGTGTGTACGGTTAAGCGTGCCATATTGGTTTCCTTTTTATTTGCGATTTGTCAAAAGATGGAGGGCATAGTAGGGAAACAAATCCCAAAGTTGAAAGACCTGATAATTATTTTGATAAAACCAATAGTTATAAACGTCCAAGAAATTGATTAGATTTATATAATTATTTAATTGCATCGATAGTTTTCAAATATGGATGTAAATGGAAAGGAATCAGGAATCAAAAGAAAGGTCGTCTGAAAACCAAAATATGGTTTTCAGACGACCTTTTCTTGCGAACCGATTTATTCGGCTTGTTCTTTCAATACGGCTTCAATCAATTCCTGCGCGCCGTCGTCCGCCAGCTTTTTGGCGACCGCGCGTCCGAGCGCGTCGGCGTAGGCGGCGGGGGCTTGCGCGTCTGCCTGCAAGATTACCGAGCCGTCGGGGTGTCCGACCAGCCCGCGCAGGGTGAGCAGGCCGTTTTCTTCGGTGCAATACGCGGCAAGCGGCACTTGGCAGCTTCCGCCCAAAGCGCGGGCGAGGGCGCGTTCGGCGGTAACGCAGGCGTGTGTGACATCGTGGTTTAAGGGTTTCAATACGTCAAGAAGGTCAGTGCGGTGTGCGGCGATTTCGATGCCCAACGCGCCTTGTCCGGCAGCGGGCAGGCTGTCGGCTTCGGAGAGAATCAGGCGGATGCGTTCGTCCAGTTCCAAACGCTGCAATCCGGCGGCGGCGAGGATGATGGCATCGTATTCGCCGTTGTCGAGTTTGGACAGGCGGGTTTGCACGTTGCCGCGCAGGGGTTTGATGACTAAGTGCGGATATCGGGCGCGCAACTGGGCTTCGCGGCGCAGGCTGGATGTGCCGACGATGGCGCCTTTGGGCATTTCTTCCAAGCGCGCGTATTGGTTGGATACGAACGCGTCAAACGGATTGGCGCGCTCGCCGATGGCGGCAAGGGCGAAGCCTTCGGGCAAATCCATCGGCACGTCTTTAATCGAATGCACAGCCAAATCGGCGCGACCGTCCTGCAAGGCTTGTTCCAACTCTTTGATAAACAGGCCTTTGCCGCCGATTTTCGACAGGGTTTTGTCCAAAATCTGGTCGCCGCGCGTGGTCATGCCCAAGATTTCGACTTCGCAGTCGGGATACAGGGTTTTCAGACGACCTTGGATATGTTTTGCCTGCCACATGGCAAGCAGGCTTTCGCGGCTGGCGATAACGAGTTTTTTCGGGTTCATTTGCAGTTTCTGATTTTCTAATTCATGAGGCGGGAAGTTCGACAGTCTAACACAAACTTTCTACGCTAACCGCCTGACTGTACTTGCCCAAGGGGCCGAATCCGTTGCCTTGGTTTTGTTCTTTGGTCAGCACTTTTCCCTGAATGCAGACATTGTTCAGGGTAACGTTATATGAGCCGGAACTCAGGCGGTTTTTTTCTACTTGGTCCATCAGGATGTCGCCGCCGTTGATGAAATAGGTTTTCCCGTCGGTGGTAAATTCAGCCTGTTCGAGCGAATAATGGACTGTCCCTGTCATTTTGACCGTATCGCCGCCGCTTTTCTCGACCGGAGTTTCCGTCGGTTTGGCAGCCGACGTT
This sequence comes from uncultured Neisseria sp., assembly GCA_963533245.1. GTDB lineage: Bacteria > Pseudomonadota > Gammaproteobacteria > Burkholderiales > Neisseriaceae > Neisseria. The sequence goes on along the minus strand of CAUSOO010000015.1, from coordinate 23,862 downwards.
TCGATTTTGTTTTGCGGGGAGCAGGCTGTCAGGGCAATCAGTATGGGGAAAAGAAATTTGTTCATTTGCAATTACCGTGGTTGATAAAGGTATTCCGCTGCGAAGCTGTCGGAGAAGCCGTTGCACTGTATCTGTTGCAACGAAATAAACTATAATGTGTACTGGCATGATGGTAGTCCATACTGCCATAAAATAAAACTTATTCTCTAAAAACATTTTAAACCCAACAGCCTTACAGCATGAAACGCGCCAAAAAATACCCCTTCTTATCGTTGCAGCGGCAACGTTTCTGCCTGAATTTTGAAAACGCCTCAACCGCTGCCAATCTTCCGAGCGAACGCGATTTCTACCGCTGGGCATGGGCGGCGTTGAAAGACGAATACCGCCGCGCCGACATCAGCCTGATTCTGCTGGACGAAGAAGAAGCCCGCGCCTACAACCGCGATTACCGCAGCAAAGACTACGCCACCAATGTGTTGAGTTTTGCCTTGAACGAAGGCGAAATCCTGCCCGATCAGTTTTCAGACGAGCTTTGCGGCGATTTGATCATCTGCCCGCAAGTCGTATTGAAAGAAGCTGCCGAGCAGGGCAAAACCGCCGAGCAGCACTTTGCCCACCTGACCATGCACGGCACATTGCACCTGATGGGCTACGACCACATCGAAGAGACCGAGGCCGAAGAAATGGAGGCGCTCGAAATCCGCCTGATGCAGGCGGCAGGTTATCCCAACCCCTACCAAGAGGACGAATACTGAAATGGACGACACCCGGTCGAAACCGACATTTTTCGAACGTTTGATTTCCCGACTTGCCGGCGAACCCGATTCCGCCGAAGACGTACTCAGCCTGCTGCGGCAGGCACACGAACAGGAAGTATTTGACGCGGATACACTTTTGCGGCTGGAAAAAGTCCTCGACTTTGCCGACTTGGAAGTGCGCGATGCCATGATTACCCGCAGCCACATGAATGTTTTGAAAGAAAACGACAGCATCGAGCGCATCACTGCCTACGTCATCGAAACCGCCCATTCCCGCTTCCCCGTCATCGGCGAAGACAAAGACGAAGTCCTCGGCATCCTGCACGCCAAAGACCTGCTCAAATTCATGTTCAATCCCGAGCAGTTCAACCTCAAATCCATCCTTCGTCCCGCCGTTTTCGTGCCCGAAGGCAAATCGCTGAACGCGCTTTTGAAAGAATTCCGCGAGCAGCGCAACCATATGGCAATCGTCATCGACGAATACGGCGGCACGTCGGGTCTGGTAACTTTTGAAGACATCATCGAACAAATCGTCGGCGACATCGAGGACGAGTTTGACGAAGACGAAAGCGCGGACAATATCCACGCCGTCTCCACCGAACGTTGGCGTATCAACGCCGTAACCGAAATCGAAGACATCAACGCCTTTTTCGGTACGGATTACAGCAGCGAAGAAGCCGACAGCATCGGCGGGCTGGTCATTCAGGAATTGGGACACTTGCCCGTGCGCGGCGAGAAAGTCGTTATCGGCGGTTTGCAGTTCACCGTCGCCCGCGCCGACAACCGCCGGTTGCATACGTTGATGGCGACTAAGGTGAAATAACAATTTACCTGATGAACAAATGAAGCAAGGTCGTCTGAAAACTTGGAAACAGGTTTTCAGACGACCTTTTTGGTATCAGATTGGGGCAAAATGGAACGACGATTGTGTGGAAATATAGATAATGAACAACCGCCGTTTTTTATCGCACCTGTCCGTTAAACAGCTTTTGAAGTTGGCCCAAAGACTATTTAGCCTTGCTCCTGCCTTTACGCTTTGCTGTCGCGGTATCCGGGGTTTTCACCTTGATTTTCACGCTTTTGCTTGGCTTCTTGTCTTTGCGTTTGGCTTTTCCCGTTGCCGTTTTGGCTTTGGCGGTTTTCTTTTTGCCGTTTTCAGACGACGTTGCTGCGTTGGACGGTTGGGCTTTGCTGCGGCGTTTGGCGGCGGGTTTTTCCTGTTTTACAGGCGTTTTCATCGCGTCGTCGATTTCTTTCGCCGTCAGTTTGCGTTTGGTTTTCGAGCCGGTTTGTGCAGTGGTTTTAGTGCGGCGTTTTTTGCCGCTGCTTCCGCCGCTGATCAAGGTCAGGTCGATTTTGCTGGTGTCCAAATCGGCGCGCGCCACTCGGACGCTGACTTTGTCGCCCATGTTGAAACGGATGCCGCTGCGTTCGCCTTCTATCGCCATGATTTCGGGGCGGAAGTTGAAATAGTCTTCGCCCAAATCGCTGATGTGTACCAAGCCGTCGATGTGGATGCCGTCTAAGGTAACGAAGAGGCCGAAGTTGGTCATGCCGGAGATTTTGCCTTCGAATATTTCGCCGACTTTATCGCGCATGTAATAGGTTTTCAGCCAGTTTTCCACGTCGCGGCTGGCATCGTCGGCGCGGCGTTCGCAGAACGAGGTATGTACGCCCAAAGCCTGCCAGCTTTTACTTGGCGTGTAGGTTTGCTGGTTCAACACGGCTTTGATGGCGCGGTGGACGGTCAGGTCGGGATAGCGGCGGATGGGGGAGGTGAAGTGGGCGTATGCTTCGTAGGCAAGGCCGAAGTGTCCGTCGCAATGCGGTTCGTAAACTGCCTGCTGCATGGAGCGCAACATCATGACTTGCAGCAATTCGGCATCGGGCCTGCCTTTGAATTGTTCGGCAAGCGCGGCATAGTCTTTCGGTGTCGGGTTGTCGCCGCCGCCCAGTTGCAAACCCAGTAAGCCGAGCTGCTCGCGCAGGGTGGCGAGTTTTTCAGGTGTCGGGCCTAAGTGGTTGCGGAAGAGGGCGGTGTGTTTGTTTTTCATCAGGAACTCTGCCGCGCAAACGTTCGCCGCCAACATGCACTCTTCAATCAGTTTGTGGGCGTCGTTGCGGACAACGGGTACGATTTTTTCGATTTTGCCGTTGTCGTCGAAAAGCATTTGGGTTTCGACGCTTTCAAACTCCACCGCGCCGCGTTCGAAGCGTTTTTTCTGAAGGATTTTGAAGAGTTTGTAGAGAGTGTCGATTTGGGCTTTGTGCGGATGGTCGAGGTCGTCTGAAATCCAATCCCAGACTTGGTTGTACGTCAGGCGGGCATGGGAACGCATAACCGCAGGGTAGAAGCGGTATTCTTTAATATTGCCCGCGTAAGTGATGACCATGTCGCACACCATGCACAAACGCTCGACATCGGGATTGAGCGAGCAGATGCCGTTGGACAGGTTTTCCGGCAGCATGGGAATCACGCGGCGCGGGAAGTAAACGCTGGTGCTGCGTTCCTGCGCGTCCGTGTCGATAGCGTCATCGGGGCGGACATAATGGCTGACATCGGCAATCGCTACGACCAAACGGTAATTGCGTCCGATTTTTTCGGCAAACACGGCATCGTCGAAATCGCGCGCCGTTTCCCCGTCTATGGTTACCAAAGGCAAATCGCGCAAATCGACGCGGCCTTTCAAATCGCTTTTGCGAACATGGTCGGGGATTTTTTTCGCGGCTTTGGTACACGCTTCGCTGAATTGGTGCGGCAAATGGTGTTTGCGCACGGCGATTTCGATTTCCATACCGCTGTCGGCATAATCGCCCAATACTTCGATGATTTTCGCCACAGCAGGGCGGTTTTGCTCGGGATAAGTCTCGATTTCGCCGACAATGACCTGGCCGGATTCGGGTTTGAAATGCGCGACGCTGTCAGGTTCCAAAACAATGCTTTGGTTCAGACGTTTGTCTTCCGCTTCCAAAATCGCTACGCCGCGATCCATATAGAAACGCCCGACCACTTTGCTTTGCGCGCGTTCGACAATATCTAAAACCGTTCCTTCGCGGCGGCCTTTGCGGTCGATACCGGCAGGGCGGACGGTCACGATGTCGCCGTGCATGATGCCGCGCATTTGGCGTTCATATAAGACAAAATCGCCGTCTTTGGTGGGTGTGAGCGGTACGGCGAAGCCGAAGCCGTCTTTGTGCGCCTCGACACGGCATTTGACCAAATCCAATTTGTCCGCCGCGCAAACCGCACCGCGACGGTTGATTAAAACCTGACCGTCCCGCGCCATCGCTTTCAGACGACGTTCGAAAAATTCGTACTCTTCTTCCGTAATCGACAACTCGCGTGCCAAGACTTCGATTTTCGACGGCACGCCTTTTTGCTCCAATAATTCAATGATCCACTCCCTGCTTGGCAGCGGATGTTCGTAACGTTGTTTCTCCCGTTTCAAAAACGGGTCTTTTTCTCGTAAATTTAAAGATTTAATATTTTTGTTCATTTTATTGGTTGACATTCTTTTTCTAAAATATATAATGACCGCTTCTTTGCGAAATAGTCAATCACTGTAACGCAAAACAGGAAATAAAGCAAAGCCCAGGTGGCGGAATTGGTAGACGCGCTAGCTTCAGGTGCTAGTGTCCTCACGGGCGTGGAAGTTCGAGTCTTCTCCTGGGCACCAAACCCTTTGGTCGCCGCTTTGCTTATCCATCCTAATTGCCCAGGTGGCGGAATTGGTAGACGCGCTAGCTTCAGGTGCTAGTATCCTCACGGGTGTGGAAGTTCGAGTCTTCTCCTGGGCACCAAATCAATTATCCGGCTTATCCGGATTTTTTATTGAATAGATTTATTTGTCTGATTAAGCTACAATATCAGACGACAAAATATGTTTGATTCCACAGAGAGGTGGATGAGTGGTTTAAGTCGCACGCCTGGAAAGCGTGTATACGTGAATAGCGTATCGAGGGTTCGAATCCCTTCCTCTCTGCCAGATTCCAAATAGCCCGTCTTGACCAAGACGGGCTATTTTCTTGCCTTCAATTCAGGCGGCAAGCTGCTTCAGTCTCTCTTCAAAAAAAGAAATTACTTTTATTCTCAATTTGTTATACATTTCGGCTCCATCTATACAAATCAGTTTTGCAGGTGTATCCTTCACTCCGTTATATACATTCATAAAAAATCCATCTTTAAAAAAGTCGTCTGAATACGCCGGCCTGACACAAATACAAGGACACTGCCATGACTGATTTTACCGTATGGGAAACCGCGCCATTTGGTGCAACCATCGACCATATCCTGCAACGCTACCATGATGTACACCGCGGGCAATTTGAAGAGCTGGTTCCGTTGGCTCAAAAAGTCGCGGAAGTTCATGCCGACAGTTTTCCGGCTGAAGTGCCGGAGTTGCTTGCCTATATGCAAAACGAACTGTTGATGCATATGATAAAGGAAGAGCGAATGCTGTTTCCGATGATCAAACAAGGCGTCGGCCGCGGAGCGGCAATGCCGATTAATGTGATGATGCATGAGCATGAGGAACACGACCAAGCCGTAGCCAAGCTGATTGAATTGACCAATAATCTGACCGTTCCCGAAAACGCTTGCGGAAGCTGGACGCGCCTGTATACATTGGCACGCGAAATGGTGGACGATTTGACCAACCATATCCATTTGGAAAATGAAATCCTGTTCCCGCGCGTATTGGCTTCTTAAAAATAGAGCTGGTCCAAAGGTCGTCTGAAAATTGTTTTTCAGACGACCTTAATGTTTTGCCAGTACGCAAAGAGGCTGTTTTTTGTTAGATGAAATTACCATTTCCCCGTCAAACCGATGCGCAGGGTACGTCCCGGGGCGGGCATATAGGAGCGGCTCATGGGGTCGAGGTAATAGCGGTCGGTCAGGTTGCTGCCCGTTAGCTCTGCGCTGAAATGTTTGTTGAATTTGTAACGCACATAGGCATCTACGACAGTAACGGGCTGCCAGTTGGCGTTGCCGTTGTCGCTGTTGAAAGCTTTGCTGTTTGCGCCGTCACGTTGCAGGTAGTAGTCGCGCCAGCGGGCGGACGGCTGTTGTTTGTCTTCAATGCGGCTGTGGAAGGTCAGGCGCGAACCGATTTCGAGTTTTTCGTTTAGGAACCTGCCGCCGAGGTTGGCAACGACCGACCAGCGCGGCTGGATGCGGTTGATCAGCCAACCGCTGGCGAAACCGCCGTTTTGACAGTAAGGTACGGGGAAGGTGCGGCCGTGCGAGACGTATTGGTCTACATCATATTGCTGCTCAATGGCGCGGCGGTCGCAGACTTCGTTTTTCATATTGCGCACGACGGAAAGGTCGCCGAATACTTTGCCGTTGTCGAAGCGGGTTTGGAGTTCCAGTCCGCTGATGACTTGTTTGTCGTAATTGCTGATTTGCCAGGTGGCGTAGTTGCGGTCGATGACATTGTAGGTTTTGTTGTGGAAGTAGGTCAGCCGCACGTCCGCGTAACGCATTTTGGGCAGAAGGCGGGTGAAGTCGTGGCTGAGGGAGATTTCCCAGTTTTTGGCGTGTTCGGGTTTGAGCGGGTTCAGGAGTCTGCCAAACGGGACGCTGAAACCTTTGGCAATGCTGTGGTTGCCGAAGCCGAATGTGCCTTCATACATGCTGGGGAAGCGTTTGAATTCGGTATAACGGGCGAACAGGCGGGTGTTGTCGCCGAGTTGGACGGTGGCGGAGAACATGGGGGCGAAGGCATGGCCGCGTTTGTTCCACATTTTGCGCAGTTCTTCTTCGGTCAGATGCCGGTATTCGATAGCGGGATTGTTGACATCGGTTGTTACGGCGGCAGCATAACGTTTTTCAACTTTGCCTGTGGCAGGGTTGACACCGGTTTCATTTAAGAAATTGAGTGCTCCTGTCCGGACGGGGTTTTCCTCGGGATGCGAACGCCGCCAGTAGATACAGTTTCCATTTGCTTCGTTTTCGGTGCAGTTGGGTATTGATTTCCAGCCGCTGCTTAGATCTTCCGCTTCCATAAAACGGTTGCGCAGCTCTGTCAGTTTTTCGGGTTCTTCAGGAAGTTGGGGCTGGTTATCTTGCCAGCGTTGTGCTTCTTCGGGTCGGTTATCTAATGCCCAGAGATATTCGGGAACGGGCAGGCTGTTTATCCAATTCCAAAAACGCTTGTTGTAGGCTTCATTTTCGGCTTTCGCCCGTATGGTCGCGGGGGCTTGGTCGTAAGCTTTTTGCGCGGCGTGATATTGGTCGGACAATTCTCGGTAGGTCCGGTATTCTTCAGGCGTGGCAAGCCGGTGTTGAAGATAGACGAAATCCCTGCTGTTGTCCGACAGTACGTCGAATTTGTTTTCTCTTTCCAACCATGTGCGGTTTTTGTCGATGTAGTCTCGGAGGAAGTTGTCGGTTTGGTGGTAGTCGGTATAGCGACCGCCTGCGTTCAGGGTCAGCCAGGAAGTGGGCTGATATTTGAAGTTGAAGCCAAGGTTCCATTCGTCGCGTTTGCCTTTACGCGGCATGGTCAGGGCGAAGTTGGAATTTAAGGTGGTCTCAGGGTCTTCCCAGAACAATTTTTGGGATTCTTCTTCGGGCAATGCGAGTATCCAACTGGTATCGCTGCTGCCTTTGAGTTTCTCGCGCTGGTAGTCGCCCATCAGGGTCAGTTCCAATTTGTCGGATAATTTCATTTTATTGGACAGGTTGATGCCTAAGCGGTTGTTTTTGGCGCGGTAGGCGGCGGCATTAAAAACGTTGAAACGGTTGTTGGTATTGGGCGGCAGTTTGTCCCATTCGGGTTCTTTGCCTTTGTAATACCAGTCTTCGGCGTATTTTTCGTTGAATATTTTGTCGAGAAACAGGGTGGATGCGGGATAGCCGCCGGTGGAATTGGTTTGCGAATTGTTAAACGTCCCCCAAATCCCTGCCTTCAAATCTATCCAGCGGTTGTTTTCGGGTTTCCATGTGTAGTCGAGGTTGACGGCGGTCTGCTTCACCCATGCCTGCGGCCATTCTGCCATCAGCGTGCCTTTGGTGAGCTTGCTCATGTCGGTTTGGGCGGAACCGTCCGGTTTGAGCATGCTGCCGCCGATGTTGCCGAACAGGATGCTGTACGGCATGATTTCGCCGAAACGGGCGTGGGTGCGGCGTATGCCGAGCTGTATTTTTTGATTGTCGGGCAGTTTAAGCGTGCCTTTTGCCAGCCACGAACGCATATTCAGGGAGGTGTTGGCCACTTCGCCGGAGGGATGGTAATACGAGCCGATGTTGGCGGTATATTCCTGAATATCCGTAACTTTTTTGGTAAATTCTTCCTCGGTCATAGAGCTGGCATTGGGGAGGTAGCCGTAGCGTTTTGCGCCCTTGCTGCCGGTAAAATAATTGCCTTTGTCCCGCCATGCGTAGGCAATCAAGCCGTCAAACACTTCGCCGCGCATACCGGCAGAAATGCGGAACGCGTTGTCTTTAAACAATTTGCCACGCCCGCCGAAACGCTGTTTCTGGCGGTCGCTGTCGTCCAGCATAATCGCCCAGTCCATACGGTCGAAGGAGTAGGGGCTCGGGTAGCGGCGGTAGTCTTTGTTCCATGATGCGGCATGGGCGTATTCGCGCTGTTTGATGCTGTTGTTGCCGGTTTCCATTTTGACTTCCATGCCGAATTTCTGATCTTTCGGTACAACGTCATCAATTTCCAGCGTTTTCATGCTGACCGAGCCGCCTATGCCGGTGCGGATGTCACGATTTGCCGATGCGCCTTTTTCCACATACACGCTGCTGACGAGATTCGGGTCGATGTAGTTGCGGTTGGATACGCCTTCAAAACCGCGCCATACGCTGATGGCTTGTTCCGTACCGTCTAACGTTACCGGCACTTTGCCTTCGCCTTGAATGCCGCGTATGTTGGGATCGAGCGCGCCACTGTTGCGCGCATCGCCGCTGAATACGCCTGCCATACCGCCGATTAAATCGGCCACGCTGCTGCCGCGGTAGGTCTCGATTTCCTGCTTGCCTTTGTACATATTGCTGATGTCACGGCTGTAGACTTGGGTGTAGCCGCTTTTATCCCGGTTGCGATGGGCTTTGACGGTAATGGTATCCATCTGCACGCTTTGGGCGGGGGTAGTATTTTCCGCCCATAACGGCGTATGCCACAGCATACTCAAAAATAAAACCAATATTTTGGGCGTAGAGGGGAATTCGACGGATTTGACAGGTTTCATGATGGATTTTCCTTTGTTCGCAACAGCTTGAAAATGGGCGAAATCTGAAATGCTTCCAGATGGCATCGGAAAATAAAACGCGAACCGAATGTAATGGGGTTGCAGCCAATTGATTAAACGGTTTGTTCGGACCGTTGATATGGATGCGCTTGCTTCACGCAAGGGAAGGGCATTTTGACAAAACAAAAGGAAAATATCCGTAGGTTACCGATTGTGTGGAAAGGAACAGCGGACAAAATACTTTGTTTCTTTAGAGCTGCAAAATAACATAAATTGATTATGATTATTATTTATATAATAATTTTAACTAAAACTTGATAATGTGTAAACAGAAGCCAAACAATACAACTTTGGCATTTGGGTACCTCGGAAAATCATATTTTTGAGTTTGGACGGGCCGGGGTTGTATTGGATTTCGTAAAAAGTTTGCTGAGTTTGAAGTTGATTGAATAATGGCTTGAATTTGATTTGCCGACATAGAAAGGTCGTCTGAAAATCCCGATTTCGGGTTTTCAGACGACCTTTGGCATGGGTGCGGTCAAGGCAGTTTGGGTCTGACTTTGACGCTTAAGGGCAAGTGGTCGGAGAGGCGTTGCCAGTTTTTGCCGTTGTGGATTTGGGAGTCTAGGACTTCCAAGTTGCGGGTATAGACGCGGTCGAGGCTGAGGACGGGCAGGCGGGCGGGGAAGGTTTTGGGGCGTTTGCCGTTGCTGTCCACGAATACTTCGTTCAGGTTCAAGGCGTTGCCTAAGGACAGGGCGGATTTTTGCCGCCAGTCGTTGAAATCGCCGGCGAGAATCAGCGGGCTTTGCGGGTCGATGTGATGCACGACGTATTCGAAGATGGCGCGATATTGTTTGGCGCGGTCGGGTTCGCGCAGGTTGAGGTGGGCGCACAGGCAGACGAGCGGGGTTTCCCAGCCTTCAGGCAGGACTTCGCAATGGAGTACGCCGCGCTGTTCGAGTTTGTTGACGCTGATGTTGAGGTTGTGGCGGGTTTCCAGTGGTAAGCGGCTGAGGATGGCGTTGCCGTGGTGGCGTTGCGGGTATACGGCGTTTTTGCCGTAGCTGCGGTTGTAGGAGAGGCGGTCGCCGAGGATGTCGTAATGCGGTTTTTCGGGGAAGTCGGGCAGTCTGCTGCTGCGGGTCAGGTGCTGACCTTGCACTTCCTGTAAAAACAGGACATCCGAGCCTATGCCGCGAAGCTCTTCCGCCATGCTGTCCACTTGGACTTTGCGGTTGAGCGCGGACATGCCTTTGTGCATGTTGTATGAGGTGATGGTAATCGGGCGGGGGGACATGATGTGTAACCGTAGTGTGTGAGTAGTTTGTCGTTGTATTGATAGTATAACACTGCAAGTGTTTGGTTTCAGTAAAGATTTGATGGTTGAACGGCTGCTTGAAGGTAAAACGTCGTCTGAAAGGTTTCAGACGACGTTTGAGGGGGGACCGCGCGGAAAACGGTTTATTTTATGAACTCGTCCATGCCGTCTTCACAGCGGATTTTTTGTTCAGACAGCGTGGCTTTGAGCAGGGCGTCGTTTTGCAGCAGGGCGTCGCGTTCGGCTTCGTGGTGCCAGAGGTGGTAGGCGATGCCGGCGAATTTGAGGTTGTGGCGTTTCATGCCGTTATGGAAGAGGCGGGCGACGAACTCGCTGTCTTCGCGTCCCCAGCCGACAAAGCGGTTGTCGAAGCCGTTGACGGCCAGCGCATCGCTGCGGAAAAAGCCCATATTGCAGGTTTTGATGCCTTTGTGTTTGCGGCTGCTTTGTCTGCCGATCAGGGCGGACAGGCTGCGGCAGCGCAGGGCGGACAGGCGTTTTTCTATGCCTTGGCTGAACGCGGACAAATCGGGCAATTCGCCGGAATCTAAAATTTCTTCGGTACGCGCTTGGGTCAGGATGATGCGCGAACCTTGTATCAGCCTGCCTTTGCGTGCGAGTTTGAGGTGGTCGGCGACGAAGGATGGGTCGAGTATCATGTCGCCGTCGATGAGGATGATGTAGTCGCTTTTTGCCTGCGCCAACGCGCGGTTGCGCGATTCGGCGGCGCGAAAGCCGTCGTCCGGCCTCCAAGAATGTTTGACGGGGATGTCGGTGTGGCTGCGGATGAACTCGACAACTTCGGCAGTGTCTTGGCGCGAACCGTCGTCCGCGACGATGATTTCGTCGGGCAGGCGGGTTTGCGCGAGCGCGGATTTTAAAACCAGCTCCAGCGCGTCGGGACGGTTGTAAGTGGTCACAATCAGGGCGACGCTGATATTGCGGTTGCGCTCGTAAAGTTTGACATATTTGTAGTACGAACCTTGCGCATTGGCGATGGAAATGGTCAGACCGTCCGCACCGTAGGCGAAGCCGCGTTTGAGTAGGTAGTTTTTGACAAACGATACGCTGCCGTGCAGCAATGCTTTAAAGGGGGAGCTGTCTTTTTTGTAGCGGTTTTCTTCGGCGTAGAGCGAGCTGTATTGCTGCATTTTCTGAATCAGCCCTTCGGCGTTTTCGAAGGAGTAGTGTTTCAGACGACCCTCGAGCGGACGGACGTTTGCATCGGGCGGCAAGATCAGCGATTCATGCACCTGACGGTCGGAAAAACGGGTAAAGCGTCGGTGGTAAAGGCGCGGGATAATGTCGGGATACCAGCCGCAGGCTTTGATCAGGCGGCCGTTGTAGTGGTTCAGGCGCGAGAGCGAGAAGATGTTTTGTTCTTTGTTTTCCGCCACGGCTTTGCGGATGGCGGCAATCAGTTCTCCGTCTGCCACTTCGTCGCTGTCTATGCTGAAGATCCAATTGTTTTGCGCGAGGCGGGCGGCAAGATTTTTCATCGGGCCGAAGCCGATGAAGTCGTATTTGTAATAACTGACGTTGGTGAAGCGTTCGGCGATTTCAAAGGTACGGTCGGTCGAGCCGTTGTCGAGCAGCAAAACTTCGTCGAAGTCTTGAAGCGCGGTCAATACTTCGGTCAGATAACGTTCCGAGTTTTTGACCAACATGGCTGCTGTGGCGGGAATTTTCGGGTTCATGATGAGGTCGTCTGAAAAGGGGTCGTCTGAAAAATCAAAATCGGGAAATCAAGGCAGTTCGGCAATGGCGGCGGTCAGTTCTTCAAACATACGGTCGGCATCGACTTCGGTTATCCAAAGCGCGTTGGGCGTTTTGCCGGTCGTGCCGTGCCAATCGACGGCACACGCGCCGGTGGACAGTCCGCTTTGCGTCTCCACATCCACGCGGCACATCCTGCCTGAAAACAATTCGGGGAACACGGCACAGATAACGGCGCAAGGGTCGTGCAGTGGACCGCCCTCCAAGCCGAACTGTTGAATGTCGAAGCGTTCGTAACTTTGCAAAATATCCGCCAAACGGCTGCCGTTGGCGTTTTTCAGACGACGTAGGCGGTTCATGCGTTCGGAAGTGATTTGCTCCTTGTGGGTAACGTCCAGCGGCAAAACCGTAATCGGTGCACCGCTTTGCAGCACGATTTGCGCCGCGTGGGGGTCGGTGAAGAAATTGAATTCGGCGGCAGGCGTCATGTTGCCCGCTTCAAAATAATTGCCGCCCATCAAGACAATGCGTTTGATGGCGCGGACGGCTTCCGGCGCGATGCTCAACGCCAGCGCGATATTGGTCAGCGGACCTATCGGGCACAAAGTCATCGAAGCGTCTTCGGCGCGGCTCAAAGTTTCCACCAAATATGCAACCGCGTGCTGCTTTTGCAAAGGGCAGCGCGGCTCGTGCAACGCCGTACCGTCCAAGCCCGTTTTGCCGTGTACCGCTTCCGCTGTTTCCAGTTCGCGCAATAAAGGCTTGACTGCACCGGCGTAAACAGGGAAATCTTTCTCGCCCGTCCAATCGCAGACGATGCGCGCGTTTTTTGCCGCTAAATCTATGCCGACATTGCCGGCGACGACGGTCATGCCCAAAAAATCGACCAAGCCGCGCCGTGCCAGACCGTGTGCCGCCAAAATGGCCGCGGCATCGTCCTGCCCGGGGTCGGTATCGATAATCAAACGGATTTTTTCGTTCATCGTCATCGCTTGCGCCGTCTATGTGGAAAGCGTGTATTTTAACCGATATACCGCTACAATACGCATTTCCTTTTTTCAGACGACCTCCTCCGATATGCAGCTTATCCTTGCGCCCATGCAGGGGCTGGTGGACGATGTGATGCGCGATTTGCTGACCCGTATCGGCGGCTACGACGAATGCGTCAGCGAGTTCGTCCGCATTACCCACACCGTCCATTCCCGTTCCACCTGGCTCAAATACGCCCCCGAAATCGCCAACGGCAACAAGACCCCCGCCGGCACGCCCTGTACCGTCCAGCTTTTGGGCAGCGATGCCGACAATATGGCGGTCAACGCCTTGGAAGCCATCCGCTTCGGCGCGGACAAAATCGACCTCAATTTCGGCTGTCCCGCCCCCACAGTCAACAAACACAAAGGCGGCGCCGTCCTGCTCAAAGAGCCCGACCTCATCCACCATATCGTCAAAACCCTGCGCCAACGCCTGCCCGAACATATCCCGCTCACCGGCAAAATGCGGCTCGGTTACGAAGACAAAAACCTCGCGCTCGAATGCGCCGCCGCCATTGCCGAAGGCGGAGCCTGCGCCCTGACCGTACACGCCCGCACCAAAGTCGAAGGCTACGAACCGCCCGCGCATTGGGAATGGATACGCAAAATCCGCGAACACGTCGCCATCCCCGTAACCGCCAACGGCGACGTGTTCAGCCTCAAAGACTATATCGGCATTAAAGAGATGACGGGCTGTAACAGCGTCATGCTCGGCCGCGGCGCCGTCATCCGCCCCGATTTGGCGCGCCAAATCAAACAATACGAAAACGGCGGAACCGTCCGCGATACCGATTTCGCCGAAGTTTCGGTGTGGATAAACCAATTTTTCCATTTGTGTCTCGCCAAAGAAGCGAACAACAAATACCCCGTCGCCCGCCTGAAGCAATGGCTGGGCATGATGAAGAAAGAATTTGGAGAAGCGCAGGAATTGTTTGACGCGGTAAGGGCGGTCAAAGACGCGGAAGAAGTTGCGCGGATTTTGGCTGAATTTGAAGACAAGATGAATGCCTGATAATGATGAGGTCGTCTGAAACCATATTTTCAGACGACCTTTGTATATGAAACACCAAACCGGCGGTTAATTTGTTTAACCGTCGGTTTGGTGTTTCAAAACAATCAGAATTTGTCATGAGACCAACGCGTACTTTGCAAAATACCGGCATCGACGTCCTGAATATTGCGATGACCGGTAAACGCCATGGATATGTCCATTTCCTTATACAGGATTTCCAGCGCGCGGGTAACGCCTTCTTCGCCGTATGCGCCCAAGCCGTAGAGGAACGCGCGGCCTATCATCGTGCCTTTCGCGCCCAAAGCCCATGCTTTGAGGATGTCTTGACCGCTGCGGATGCCGCTGTCCATCCACACTTCGATGTCGCTGCCGACTGCGCTGACGATGTCGGGCAAGGCTTTGATGGCAGATATGGTGTCGTCGAGCTGGCGGCCGCCGTGGTTGGAAACGACCAATGCGTCCGCGCCGCTTTTCGCTGCTTTTTCCGCATCTTCAGGTTCCATAATCCCTTTGATAATCAGCTTGCCGCCCCACAAATCTTTAATTCGGGCAACGTCGTCCCAGCTCAGGCGCGGGTCGAATTGTTCGGAAGTCCACGAAGACAGCGAAGACAAATCGCCGACGTTTTTGGCATGTCCGACGATATTGCGGAACGTGCGGCGTTCCGTGTTCAGCATTTTCATACACCATTCGGGCTTGGTCGCCAGATTGATTAAATTGGCGATGGTCGGTTTCGGTGGCGCAGACAGGCCGTTTTTGATGTCTTTGTGGCGTTGCCCCAAAACCTGCAAATCGGCGGTCAAAACCAATGCCGAACACTTGGCATCTTTCGCGCGCTTAATCAGGTTTTCCATAAACTCGCGGTCGCGCATTACATAAAGCTGAAACCAAAACGGCGCGCTGGTGTTCTCGGCAACATCTTCAATCGAGCAGATGGACATGGTGGACAGCGTAAAAGGAATGCCGAACTTCTCCGCCGCCCGCGCCGCCAAGATTTCGCCGTCGGCGTGTGCCATGCCGGTAAAGCCAGTCGGCGCAATCGCCACCGGCATTTTCACATCCTGACCGATCATTTTGGTTTCCAGGCTGCGGCCTTCCATGTTGACCAATACCTTTTGGCGGAAGCGGATGTCTTTGAAATCCGAAGTGTTTTCGCGGTAGGTGGTTTCCGTCCAAGAACCTGAATCGATGTAATCGTAAAACATGCGCGGCATCTTGCGCTTGGCGACAAGGCGCAGGTCTTCGATACAGGTCATTTTGCTCAAATCGCGTTTCATTGTTGATTGCCTCTGTTAAGGGGTTGCTTATGGATTGGGTCGTCTGAAACGGGCAGGGCGGTTTCAGACGACCTTTTGCAATACCATAATGATTTAGTATGAATTAGATAATCTATATCAATCGCAATTATAAAGCAAATGGTTTTAACCCCGCCAAAAGCGGGGTAATAGCACTTTTCAGACGACCTCGGATTCAAGTTTCAGATAAAAAAAGAGAAATCTTCAGGCAGATAAAAATCCATTCGCCCAGCCATTTAAACAAACAATCGGAAGATGCCCGAATATACTTGACTGAATCACTCAGATATTAGACAATCGCACCACTATAAAAAAGCCGACACAGGCACCTACCATGAGACTGACCACAAAAGGGCGTTTTGCCGTTACCGCCATGATTGATTTGGCGATGAACGCGCAAACCGGCGCTGTCAAACTCAGCGCTATCAGCGAACGCCAAAGTATTTCGCTTTCCTATCTCGAACAACTATTCAGCAAACTGCGGCGCGCTGGGCTGGTCGAAAGCCTGCGCGGCCCCGGCGGCGGCTACATCCTCGCCGCCCCTCCTGCACAAATCAATATCGCCCAAATCATTTCCGCCGCCGAAGACAAGCTGGACGCCACCCAATGCAGCAGCAAAGCCAACTGCCACCACGGCGCGCCTTGCCTGACGCACGACCTTTGGGAAAACCTGAACAAAACCATCAACGATTACCTCAGCAGCGTTACCCTGCAAAGCATCATCGAACAGAAAAACAGCGATGACGGCAGCCAAGTCATCCAATTTACACATATCCATTAAGTACATTACAGAAAAAGAAAGAGCAAACCATGACCGTCAAAACCCCCGTTTATCTCGACTACGCCTCCACCACCCCCGTTGACAAACGCGTTGCCGAAAAAATGATTCCCTATCTGACCGAAACCTTCGGCAACCCCGCCTCCAACAGCCACGCATTCGGCTGGGAAGCAGAAGAAGCAGTCGAAAAAGCCCGCGCCGACATCGCCGCACTGATTAACGCCGACCCCAAAGAAATCGTCTTCACCAGCGGCGCGACCGAGTCCGACAACCTCGCCATTAAAGGCGCGGCAAACTTCTACAAAACCAAAGGCAAACACCTCATCACCGTCAAAACCGAACACAAAGCCGTGCTCGACACCATGCGCGAACTCGAACGCCAAGGTTTTGAAGTAACCTACCTCGGCGTGCAGGAAAACGGTCTGATTGATTTGGAAGAACTCAAAGCCGCCATCCGCGACGACACCATCCTGATTTCCGTAATGTGGGTGAACAACGAAATCGGCGTAGTGCAAGACATTCCCGCCATCGGCGAAATCTGCCGCGAACGAAAAATCATCTTCCACGTCGATGCCGCCCAAGCTTGCGGCAAAGTGCCTGTCGATGTCGAAGCCGCCAAAATCGACCTGCTGTCCATGTCCGGCCACAAAGTATACGGCCCCAAAGGCATCGGCGCACTGTACGTCCGCCGCAAACCCCGCGTCCGCCTCGAAGCCCAAATGCACGGCGGCGGCCACGAACGCGGCTTCCGCAGCGGCACCCTGCCAACCCATCAAATCGTCGGCATGGGCGAAGCCTTCCGCATCGCCAAAGAAGAACTCGAGCAAGACATGGCGCACTACCGCAAACTGCGCGACATCTTCCTCAAAGGCATCGAAGGCATCGAAGAAGTCTATATCAACGGCGACCTCGAACACCGCGCCCCGAACAACCTGAACGTCAGCTTCAACTTCGTCGAAGGCGAAAGCCTGATTATGGCGGTGAAAGAACTCGCCGTATCCAGCGGCTCCGCCTGTACTTCCGCCAGCCTTGAGCCCAGCTACGTTTTACGCGCACTTGGCCGCAACGACGAACTGGCGCACTCATCCCTGCGCATCACCTTCGGCCGCATGACCACCGAAGAAGAAGTGCAATTCGCCGCCGAACTGATTAAATCCAAAATCGGCAAACTGCGCGAACTGTCGCCGCTGTGGGAAATGTTCAAAGACGGGATTGATTTGAACTCGATTGAATGGGCAGCGCATTGATTTATGAATTAATACAATGATATAAGTATAGTAGATAAGATTTTCAAATATTCTCGCCACCTCGATTATTGAGATATAGTGAACTTCTTATCTACGGATAAAATTTTTATAGATAGTTTAATATTTAAATAGAACTTAAAAAATTATGAAAATAGCCAATGCGTTAATTCACAATACAGTCCGTATTGAATGCCTTTCAGCAGACGGCCAATCTATATCAACGGGAACGGCATTCTTATTTCTTTTCGATTTCGACAAAACAGGGGTAATTCCAGTTCTTGTAACAAATAAACATGTTGTTTTTGTAGAGTCCGCAAAAAAAATAGCTATTACTTTGACAAAAGATGAAAATGGCTCTCCAAATCATAAAGAAAATATAACTTTTACAATTGAAGATTTTATACAAAATTGTTTACCTCATCCTGATGAAAATATTGATCTATGCATTGCTCCTATTGGACATTTTTTTAATCAGCTGATTAATCATAATTTCTCGCCTTTTATAAAAGGAATAAGAGAATCTGATATTATGCAAACTGAAGAAATGGATCAATTATCAGCTTTCGAAGAAGTTTTTATGATAGGCTATCCTAATGGCTTATGGGACTCAAAAAACAACTTACCAATATTTAGAAGAGGAATTACTGCTACCCATCCAGCTATTGATTTTGAGGGGAAAAAAGAATTTATGATTGATGTTGCCTGTTTCCCTGGTTCAAGCGGTTCTCCGGTGTTCAAATATATACCTGCTGGGTTAAGAAAAATAGAAAATGATGGGTTTGCAATTACAGCAGATGAAACATTTAAATTAATGGGAATTCTATATGCTGGACCTCAGCAAACAATATCAGGGGAAATTTATATAACAACTGTTAATAAACCAATTTCTGTATCTTCTATTCCTATTAATTTAGGTTTTGTCATAAAAGCAGAAAAACTTTTAGACTTTAAACCAGTTTTAAAGAAATTTTTGGAAAAAAATAGAGAATGAAATTATATTAAAAGATTAATGAATATTAGAGACTGGCAATCCAACTTACCTAATCTACATTAAAAATAAAAAAGACCGTTTGAAACATCAAAAAGACTTTTTCAGACGACCTAAAAGCCACCACATGAAATCAAGGATACAAAACCATGAACGAACAAGAACTCGACCTCGATAATCTCGACAACCTGCTTGAAGATTTTGACGGCGTTACCGTGGAAGGCGGCGTTGATTCGGAAAACGACGACGGCTGCGAAGGCGGCGCGTGCAAAATCTAACTCAGGTCGTCTGAAAACCGGCAAACAAACCACTGAAACCATCAAAAAACATTAAGGAAACCACATCATGGCATACAGCGATAAAGTAATCGATCACTATGAAAACCCCCGCAATGTCGGTACTTTCGATAAAAACGACGAGTCTGTCGGCACCGGCATGGTCGGCGCGCCGGCCTGCGGCGACGTGATGCGCCTGCAAATCAAAGTAAACGACGAAGGCATCATCGAAGACGCGAAATTTAAAACTTACGGCTGCGGCTCCGCCATCGCTTCGTCCAGCCTGATTACCGAGTGGGTCAAAGGCAAAAGCCTGGATGACGCGCTGGCAATCAAAAACAGCGAAATTGCCGAAGAACTGGAACTGCCGCCGGTAAAAATCCACTGCTCCATCTTGGCTGAAGATGCGGTAAAAGCGGCTGTTGCCGACTATCGCAAACGTCAGGAAAACAAATAACCCGATTAGTGGGTGCTTTGTCGGCAGACATTCATAGGACTCCTGAAAGTCTTAGGGTTTCCGGAAAAAGCAAACTCGAAGGCTTGTTCCCTTCTCACTCAGAGGTGGAAGACAAGGACACAGAAACCTAATCCTTTTGAAGTTGCCGCCAAATTTAGGACTACCTGCTAATCTATCCCCTCTCCCCGCGGGAGAGGGTTGGGGAGAGGGCAATAAGCCATAGGCTTATATTTAGTCGATATCCCTGCAAAATCAAAAGAGGCGGCATGCCTTTTCTTGTGAAGAAGAGGGTAAGGACACAGAAACTTAATCCTTTTGAAGTTGTCCCCAAATTTGGGGCTGCCTGCCAATCTATTCCCTCTCCCCGCGGGAGAGGGTTAGGGAGAGGGCGATAAGCCGCAGGCTTATATTTAGTCGATACGCCTCCAGAATCAAAAGAGACGACATACCTTCTATCGTGAAGAAGAGGGTAAGGACACAGAAACCTAATCCTTTTGAAATTGCCGCCAAATTTGGGACTGTCTGCCAATCTATCCCCTCTCCCCGCGGGAGAGGGTTAGGGAGAGGGCAATAAGCCGTAGGCTTATATAGTGGATTAAATTTAAACCAGTACGGCGTTGCCTCGCCTTGCCGTACTATCTGTACTGTCTGCGGCTTCGTCGCCTTGTCCTGATTTAAATTTAATCCACTATATTTATCGATACATCTGCAAAATCAAAGGAGACGAAATGCCTTTTACCGATGAAGAAGCCCAATCCCTGCTTGCCGTCAAAGGCATAGGCAAAACCGTATTGCAGCGTTTGCAGCAAATGGGTTTGGATGATGTTGCCACTCTGGCGGCAGCGGATTTGGATGATGTTTTGGAACAGGGCGCAAAATTGACCGGCTCGACCTGTTGGAAAAACAGTCCGCAGGCCCGTGCCGCCATGCAGGCTGCCGTTGTTTGGGCGCAGCAGCGACAGGCAACGGAAAATTGAACAAGGTTAGATAAATGGGTAAATGCGGTATCGCGAAAATACTGTTTTACGCATATAGTTTGATACTGCTGGTCGGATATGCTTTATTTGCGGTGGTGAATTACTATCCTCCTGCACAAAGCATTGTTTTAAAGGAAGGTGCACGGGTAAAATTATCCTATGTTGCGCTCCAAAACAGTCAACCGCCCCTTATCACGATTGAGCGTGAATCCGGGCAGGCGAAACTGCATGCGGCAAGTGTGGAACCCTCGCCTAACGACATTACTTATCAAGTCTATACGCCACAAAGCACAAGCAAAAGCGCAGCACATGCGCGGCGGCGGATAGATATCCGCTGTTTAGACTGCGCGGATACGCCGATTGGGTTAAACCATATCGAAGTGGAAATCTTGTCTTTGCGTCCTGAGATACGGGGCGAAACTGCACGGGTATATTTAGCCTCTCGGACCTGGTTGGATTCTGCATTCCGTACGCCGCTTAACCGTGATTGGACAGGCAGTATTTATGGCTGGCTCAGTCTGTTAGCACTCTTCCCCGTTTGGCTGATTTGGGCTGTGTTGCTGTATCGTCAGCGGCGCCGCAGGTTGCCAAAAAGTTAACTCAAGTTTCAGACGACCTGAAAACAAGTATTTTCAATCTATATAAAAAGGACAAATATTTTGATTACCATCACAGAAAACGCAGCCAAATACATCAACAGCTACCTGACCAAACGCGGCAAAGGCTTGGGCGTGCGCTTGGGTGTGAAAACCAGCGGCTGCTCGGGCATGGCATACAACCTTGAATTTGTCGATGAAGCGAACGAGGACGACCTGATTTTTGAAGAACACGGCGCGCGCGTTTATATCGACCCGAAAAGCTTGGTTTATCTGGACGGCACGCAAGTCGATTACACCAAAGAAGGTTTGCAGGAAGGTTTCAAATTTGAAAACCCGAATGTCAAAGACTCTTGCGGCTGCGGCGAGAGCTTCCACGTTTAAGACATAAAAACGGCGGGACAGTATCAAAACCGTCCCGCCATTTTTTCGCTTCCTGTCTGTTGTAGCTGCCTTTGCCTTTTCTTTTCCGTTCCACCTTGTGTCGGAACAAATCGGATTTCACTAAGGCTTTTAAGGCATTGTCGCGTATTTTGCCTTTATTGTGTTGCACTTTACTGCTCATATTCAGTCCTTTTGGTTAAGAATCAGCGGATTATAAGGCAAAATCAGGTTTCTGCCGAAAATTTCACATTAATTATCCCACCATGTCTCAATATTTCACACTCTTCCAGCTTGAACCCGCTTTCGATATCGATGCTGAAAGCTTGGAGCAAACCTACCGCGCCTTGGCTGCCCGTTTCCATCCCGATAAATTCGCTTCAGCCTCCGCCTTCGAGCAAAAGCAGGCAGTGATGATGTCTTCCACCATCAACGATGCCTACCGTACCTTGAAAAACCCTATCGACCGCGCCGCGTATCTGCTGAAAACGTTGGGCATAGACGCCGACGCGCCGGAGCATACCTCTTTTGCTCCTGAATTTCTCATGCAGCAAATGGAATGGCGCGAAACGCTGATGGATGCGCAAATGGCGCAAAACAACGAAGCCCTGCGCGCGTTGGACCAAGAAATCAGCCGCGAACAAGACAAGCTGTATCAAGATTTGCGGACGGCCTTTGCCGGGAAAGACCACGAAACCGCCGCCCAATGGGTGCGCCACGGCAGGTTTTTAAACAAACTGCGCAACGAAATCGCCGCCGCGTTGCAAGATTAAATACTCAGATTTTGAGCATCTGAAAGGTCGTCTGAAAACCGGAATAAGGTTTCAGACGACCTTTTGTCGTATGGTTTTGTTGCAGATTTAGAATTTGTCGGTTGATGGCTTATTCAGATTCCGTTTGCGCCAATTCCTCCGCCGCTTTTTGAACCATGTCCGGCGTGAGTTTGTTCAGGCAGTCGGTGTGTCCCAACGGGCATTCGCGTTTGAAGCAGGGCGAGCATTCGAGGTGCAGGCTGACGATTTTGGCTTTTGGGCTCAATGGCGGGGTGTGGTCGGGGCTGGACGAGCCGTAGGCGGCGACGAGTTTGCGGTCGAGGGCGGCGGCAAGGTGCATCAGGCCGCTGTCGTTGCAGACGACGGTGTCGGCGCAGGAGAGCAGGTCAATCGCTTCGGAAAGGTTGGTTTTGCCGCAAAGGTTGGTGCAGAGGTCGTCTGAAAGTCGGTTGATTTCTTCGGCGATGCCAAAATCTTTTTGCGAGCCGAACAGCCAAACCTGCCAGCCTTGCGCCAGATAGTGGCGGCCGAGTTCGGCAAAATGGCGCGTGGGCCAGCGTTTGGCGGGGCCGTATTCCGCGCCCGGGCAGAAGGCGAGAACGGGTTTGTCGGTGTCCAAGTCATATTTGGCAAGCGCGGCGGCGCGGCTTTCGGAGGAAATGGTGAAACGCGGGTTATCGGAATGTCCGTTGAAGTCCGCCTGCGTCGGGTGGGCGAGGGCGGTGTAGCGGTCGACCATTAGGGGCAGGGCGGCTTTGTCGAGTTTGCGGATGTCGTTGAGCAGCAGATAGCGCGATTCGCCGACGTAGCCGGTGCGCTGTTTGATGCCGGTGGCGAAGGCGATGAGGGCGGATTTGAGCGAGCCGGGCAGGACGATGACTTGGTCGTAACCCTGTTTGCCCAGTTCGCGCCCGATACGCCAGCGTTTTTTCAGCTCTAATGCGCCGTGTCCGAACGGATTTTCAATAACGCGGTTGATTTCGGGCATACGTTCGAATACCGCCATCGACCATTTGGGCGCGAATGCGTCTATGGTGCAGCCGGGATGGAGTTCGTGCAGGCGGCGGTAAAGCGGCTGGGTCATGACGCAGTCGCCGATCCAGCTCGGGGTGATGATAAGGATTTTTTTGGACATGGTGGTAGGGTAGGTTTGTATTGCGCGATATTGTATAGGAAACCAAGGCGCATGGGGTTGGCGAGTGCGGTTTGATGGTATTGTTGTGCAAAAGACCGAGGGGTCGTCTGAAAAGGCAGGTTGAAATCAGTGGTGTCATGTTGACTGAATAAGGGTTTTGAATAAAAATCGAACCCTTATAGTGGATTAACTTTAAACTGGTACGGCGTTGCCTCGCCTTAGCTCAAAGAGAACGATTCTCTAAGGTGCTGAAGCACCAAGTGAATCGGTTCCGTACTATCTGTACTGTCTGCGGCTTCGTCGCCTTGTCCTGATTTAAATTTAATCCACTATAATATCAATGGGCTTGAAAGTGCCGCTCTGAGGAGGTTTGGACGTATTGTGTTTTTTCAATTTCAAAACAAGCAACAGCGGATTTTTTCTTTATTGAGCGCGGCTGTTGTAATTGTCATCGTTATGACCTTATGGTCTTATGCTTGGGCGCAATATTTTGATTTAGGGGCGAATGAACCGAAGGAGGCGCTTGAGATGGCCGGGTTTGGTTTGTTGGTGCAATTTTTCCTATGCCTGCCTTATCTTTATTTCAAGAGATATATTCTTACCACTCTTTTGGCGACATCGATTCTTAATGGCGCCTATCTGTTTTTGTATTGGAGCAATTCGACGCCGCTTTGCTGCGGAGATATGGGGCAAGGCTTGATGTCTATGCTGTTTATGTTTGTTTCGGGTGTATATTTCGTTGTCTCCTGTTTGGTGATTATTGCGTGTTTGCATGCTAAGAAGGTCAGGAAAATCGGACAGCCCTCATAATCCGGCATAGATATAGTGGATTAACTTTAAACCAGTACGGCGTTGTCTTGCCTTGGCGTACTATCTGTACTGTCTGCGGCTTCGTCGCCTTGTCCTGATTTAAATTTAAT